>DASVEP010000241.1:0-13085 GCA_036380475.1 Candidatus Dormiibacterota bacterium | reverse complement strand
TCAGGATTTCGCTGAGGCGGCACCGATCGCCTCCTTGGCGGCCATGAGCACCAGCCGCACCGCTTCCTCCATCGGCTTGTCGATCTCGGCGCCGGCTGCACGAATGTGACCGCCGCCGCCGAAGCTTGCGCACAATGCCGCGGCGTCAACGGCGCCACGGCTGCGCACGCTGATCTTCGTCAGCTCGGCCGAAACCTCCTTGAAAAGGATCGCCAGCTCCAGCCCCGCGATGCTGTTGAGCGTGTCGATGATGCCCTCCGACTCGGCCATCACAGCTCCTGCTTCTCGGAGCATCCGGCGCGTCACCTTGGCCCATGCGAGCCTGCCCTGCAGCTCTATTCGCATCGTCGCCAGAGCCAGGCCGCTCAGCTTCAAAGTGGTTTCCGGGCGCATCTTGTAAACCTGAGTCGCGATGTGGCCGGGGTCCGCACCGAGCCGGGCCAATCGCGCTGCATCCTCGAGCGCTTTCGGGGTGGTGTTCTCGTGGCGGAAACCACCTGTGTCCGTGAGAAGAGCCACGTAAAGATTCGTGGCCATGGTGGGCGTGATCGAGTACTCGAGGTGGTCGAGCATCTCCATCACCATCTGGCCGACCGCAGACGCATCGGCGTGAATGATGTTGATGTCGCCGAACCGCGAGTTCGAGGGATGGTGGTCGATGTTGACGATCGTGGCGTGGGCGGCGATTTGCTTGACGCTGCTTCCGGACCTTTCGAGATTGCCCGAGTCGAAGAAGAACACCAGCTCCGGGTCTTTCCCGACAGGTGGCTCCTCTTTGATCTGATCGAATCCCGGAAGAAACGCATACATCTGCGGCAGCGGCGGCGGGATGAGCACCCACACGTGCTTGCCCGCAGAACGCAGCGCCTCAGCGAACGCCAGGCTGCACCCAAGCGTGTCGCCGTCGGCGTCCTTATGGCCGAAGATCAGGATCTCTTCGTTGTTCTCTATGAGCTCCTTGATCTCGTCGTACTCGTGGTGAGACTTGCTCTCGGCGGTCGCTATGGCTTGTCCTCCTCTGCCGCAGGAAGGACTTCCTTTAGCAGCTCCGAGATGTGCACCGCGTACTCGATCGAGGGGTCGAGCTCGAACCGCAGCTCGGGCGAGAACTTCAGGTTTTGCAGGCGGCGGCCCAGCTCATGGCGGATGAGGCCCTTCGCCGACTCGAGTCCCTTCATGGATGCCTTCTGCTCTTCGGGTTTGCCGAGAACGCTCACACGCACGCGTGCCTGGCGAAGGTCAGGTGACATTCGCACGGCCGTGATGCTGACGAAACCGATCCGCGGATCCTTCAGCTCACGACGAATTATTGACATGATCTCCTCGCGTACCTGCTCTCCGACCTGATCGGCGCGGTAGCTCGTCATAGCGACCTCCGGCGCAACGTCGACGCCGTTGATTAGATTTCTTCCCGCTCTCGACGAAACGTCTCCATGTAATCGCCCGCCTGAAAGTCTTCCCATCCCTGGAGGCCGATTCCGCATTCCTGCCCGGCCGTAACCTCGCGGACGTCCTCTTTGAAGTGTTTCAGGGAGCCTATTGCGCCCTCGAAGAGCGGGTCATCGCCGCCGCTCACCGTCCTCGACCCAGCGCCGCCCCTCGTCGCGACCACCTGTGGCCGGTGCAGCTTGACCCAGCCGCCACGGCTGACCTTGCCATCCACCACGCGGCTGCCAGCGATGATGCCCAGCCGCGGAATCTTGATGGGCGTGATGACCTCGACCCTACCCTCGGGAACGAGCCTGTAGGTCGGCTCGCGCAGGCCTTTGGCGGCGCGCTCGACGTCCTCGGTCAGCTTGTAGATGACGTCGTAGTACCGCACTTCGACCTTGGCGCGCTCCGCGGCTGCCTGAGCAGCCGGAGTCGGCTTGAGGTTGAAGCAGACGATGATCGCGTTGGAGACGCCGGCCAGAAGCAGGTCGGAATCGCTGACCGCGCCCACTCCCTGCCCGACGATCTTGATCGCGACCACCGGGTCTTCGATCTTCTGCAGGGCGGCGAGCAGCGCCTCGAGCGTGCCCTGTGCGTCGGCCTTGACGACGAGGCTGAGCTCCTTGACCTCGCCTTCCTTGGCACGGCGCGCGAGCTCCTCCAGCGTGATGCGCGGAGCGACATCTCTGGCGGCCTCGATGCTGCGGCGCTCGGTCAGCTTGGTCAGCGCGATCTGGCGCGCAGCCTTCTCTGAACCGACGACCTGGAAGATGTCGCCGGCCTGAGGGACCTCGCTCATACCGGAGACGACCACCGGCGTCGCCGGCGGTGCGAGCGCAACACTTTCGCCGCGGTCGTCGGTGAGGGCGCGTACGCGGCCGTAGATGTGGCCGCACACGAAGTCGTCGCCCACCTTCAGCGTGCCTGCCTGCACCAGCACGGTCGCCACCGGTCCGCGGCCCCGCTCGAGATGCGCGTCGACGACGGTGCCGATGGCGTTTCGGTCGGGGTTGGCCTTGAGATCGAGGATGTCGGACGACAGGACGATTGTCGTCAGCAAATCGTCGATGCCCTTACCAGTCTTGGCGCTCAGGTGCACGCACTCGTACTCGCCGCCGTAGTGACGGACGACAATGCCCTGGGCGGCCAGCTCTTGATGGACGCGGTCCGGGTTGGCGTTGTCCTTGTCGATCTTGTTGATGGCGACGATGATCGGCACATTCGCGGCGCGGGCGTGGTGAATGGCCTCGATCGTTTGAGGCATCACACCGTCGTCGGCGGCGACGACGAGGACTACCAGGTCGGTGACCTGAGCGCCGCGAGCGCGCATGGCCGTGAACGCCTCGTGGCCTGGCGTGTCGATGAAAACGACTTCGTGGCCGTCGGCGGTCTTGATTTTGTAAGCGCCGATCCGCTGAGTGATGCCACCGGCCTCACCTGCGGCGACGCGCGTCTTGCGGATCGCGTCGAGGATCGAGGTCTTGCCGTGGTCCACGTGGCCGAGCACGGTCACGATTGGCGGGCGGGCGACGAGCTTGGTCGGGTCCTCGTTGGCGACCGAGAAGAGCTCCTCACGCGAGGTGGTGACGACGTCGCCGGCGCCCTCCGCCGATTCGATCGCGACCACGTCCTCGCTCTTGACGGGCTCAACCGTGAAGCCGAACTCGTCGGCCACGATCTCGGCGGTCGAGAAGTCGATAACCTGGTTGATGGTGGCCAGGATCTTGGAGGCCATCAGCTTCTTGATGACCTCGACGGGGCTGACGCCAAGCTTGTCGGCCAGGTCCTTCACCGACAGCGACGGCGGCAGGACCGCCTTCCGCTCGCCGTTGGGTTCGATCTTGACCGCGACGGCTGAGGACTTGAAAGCCGAACGGGCAGCCTCGATCGCCCCCGGCGCCAAAGGCGCGGCGGCGTTTCGAGTCAGACGGCGCTGCTGGAGGAAGTTCACCAGCTCCTTCTGACTGATCCCGAGTTCGCGTGCGAGTTCGTGAGTCTTCATGCCCGAACGTATGATTATGCCGTCCGGGACGATTTCGAAACCTGCCCGCGAATTCGCTAGGCGCCCAGCTCCGCCCACAGCTCTGGGCCTACAGATGCCTTCAGCGCCCGGTCCAAAGCCCGCTTCTTGCGTGCGATTTCGAGGCACGAAGCCTCCCGATGGAGGTATGCGCCGCGGCCTGGGGCGCGGCCGGTGGCATCCAGCGCCGCCCGGCCGCCGGCGTCACGGACAACCCGCACCAGCGTCCTCTTGCCGGCCTCCTGGCGGCAGGCCACGCACGTCCGGACAGGTTCACGCCGAGGCGTCGGCATCCGCTTGCTCGTCGCCTTCTGCCGCCTTGATGTCGATGCGAAAGCCGGTGAGCCTCGCCGCGAGGCGGGCGTTCTGGCCGTCGCGCCCGATGGCGAGCGAAAGCTGCGAACGCGGGACCAGCACGGTCGCGGTGCGCGAGGCGCGGTCGATGGTCACCGACTCAGGCTTGGCCGGCCCCAGCGCGGAGGCGACGAAAACGGCGAGGTCGTCTGACCACGGAACGATGTCCACGTGCTCGCTGGCGAGCTCGCTGAGGATGGCGCGGTGACGCACACCCTTGGGCCCGACGCAGGCGCCGACCGGGTCGAGTCCGGGCTGGGTGGCTGATACAGCGATCTTCGTTCGAAGACCGGGCTCGCGAGCGATCGCCCGCACCTGGACTGTGCCGGCTTTGATCTCCGGCACCTCGGCTTCGAGCAGTCGATGGACGAACATGCGCGCCGCACGCGAGACGCGGACCTGAGCCTGACGCTGGTTGCGCTGCGCATCGAGGATGACAACCAGGACCGGCCGACCTGGGTGCAGCACCTCTCCTGGAATCTGCTCCTCGGGCGGCATGACCCCCTCGGCGCGACCAAGGTCGACGTACACGGTGCCCGCTTCGGACCGGTCGACGATGCCGGTAGCGAGCTCGCCTCGATGCTCGGCGACGTCGCGCAACACCTTGTCGCGCTCCAGGTCGTGGATGTGCCGGAGCACGGCATGCTTCGCGGTCTGCGCGGCCATCCGCTTGAAATCTTCCGATGGGAGCGACCTCACGAGCTCGGTGCCGTCGGCGTTGACGATGCGACTAGTGACGTCGAGTCCCCCGGTCGTCGTGTCGAGGGTCACGCGCACCTGCCCGGGCGCGTTGAAGGCGCGAACATAGGCGGCCGCCAGCGCGGCCTCGACCGTATGCAGCATTTCCTCGAAAGGAATGCCAACCTCGGCGCAGAGCGCCGTCAGGGCGTCTGCGAGGCTCTCCGTGGACGGCTCAGATTGCGACCGCGAGCCTGCCCGCGACAACGTCATCCCACGCAATGTGCACGATTACCGGAGCCTTTTTTCGCGCGCCTTGCGCGGATACCGCGATCCCCGCCGAGTCGACCGCAACCAGCTGGCCTTCTACCACTGTCTCGGAAGGCCCACTGCGGTAGCGGATGTTGACGCGCTTGCCGTTGAACCTTTCGTAGTCAGGGTGGCCACGCAGCGGGCGCTCTGCGCCGGGAGAGGAAACCTCGAGGTCATATGGACCGTCGATCAGTCGCGAGTGATCGAGGAGCGGGCCGGCGACGCGGCTCACCCGCTCGCAGTCCTGGATGGTGATCGGTTCGCTGTGGTCGATCGAGACTCGCAGCGTGCGACCCGACTGACCCGATTGCTCGAGCGCGTACAGCTCATAGCCCATGTGTTTGAGCGTGGGCTCGAGCAGCTCTCTTATCGACGTTATGGGCCAGGTTGGCATGTTGGAGGTCTGCGATCACATTACCAGCCGCTGGCTGAGGAAATGCGAGGCGCTGCTCTCAAGGCCGTGCTCCGAGTCATTTGGGAATCGCAACCTTTCCGGTCCGAAATCCCGGTGGTGGGGTGCGGATTTCGGACCGAAGCCGCTGAAGCGCCCGGGACTGGCTTGCCAGTCCCGGCTACTGCTCGGGAGGGTGGAGATGGTCGCGACATGAGGGACTGTGGATACATGAATGCAGCGCTTCACCGGCGTTTACCAGCAGACGGTATCTATCGCAGTGGCTGAAGCCGGCGCCAGACCACGAGCAACGGGGCTGCGTTGAAGATGGAGCTGTACGTACCCGAGACGATCCCGATGAGCAACGCGAGCGCGAATCCTTTCAGCGTGTCACCGCCGGCAACGAGGATCGACACCAGGACCAGGACGACTGTGAAGCTCGTGATGATCGATCGAGCTGCGGTCTGCATGATGCTCAGGTTCACGACCTGCTCGAACGAAAGCCTCTGGCTGACGCGAAGGTTCTCGCGGATTCGGTCGAAAACAACGATCGTGTCGTGAACCGAGAAGCCGACGACGGTGAGAACTGCGGTCACGAACAGGCTGTTGATCTCGCCGATCTGCAGACCCAATCCCTTGCCGAGGATGGCGAACACGCCGGTCAGGAGGAAGACGTCGTGCAGAAGTGCGGCCAGGGCCGATCCGCCGAACTGAAACCCGGCACGCCAGCCACCCGGCACATTGCGGAATCGGAATGTCAGTAGAGCGAGGATGGCGATGGCGGCGATCACCACCGAGAGCAGCGCCAGCTGAACTGTCTCACCGGCGATCGTGCCACCGACCTCGAGGACCTGCTGCAGGTCGTATTGCCCCAGGCTCGACGCGCGAAGATGGTCTTCGAAGATCTTCTGCTGAGAAGGCGTGAGCGGAGCGGTGCGGATGATGTATCCGCCGTTACCCGTGGAGATCACCGACGCGCCGGGCAGGTCGTTGGCAACTACGCTCTCCACCTGCGCTTGGCCGGGTTTGCTGACGAAGTTGACCGTGAACTCTGTGCCGCCGGCGAAGTCGATCCCGAGCTTGAATCCGCTGTGGACCATGAAAAAGATGCCGGGGATGATGATCAGCAGCGAGAACAGGAAGTACCAGTTGCGATGGCTGACGAAGTCGATCTTCCTTACGCGCGGAGGCGTTGGCGGCGTCTCGACGAGCGCTGCGGCTACTAGAGCCTCCGCAGTTCGAGCGGGCTTTTCCTCCTCGGGCTCGTCTTCGGGCTCGTCAGCTTGCTCTTCTTCCTCATCCTCTTTGGATTCGGTCCCGAGCCTCCCCACCCGCTTGGCGTCAGACGGGTCGGACACGATCCACCCCCATCAATGCCGGACGCCGGAACGTGCTCCCGGTCATGACGATCGCAAGCAGGTTGTGGGTGACGATGATCGAGGAGATAAGGCTCGCGACGACGCCGATTCCCAGCGTGACCGCGAAACCCTTCACGGCGCCCGGCCCGACGAAACCAAGGATGAGACACGTGATGATCGTCGAAAGGTTCGAGTCACGAATCGCCGGCCACGCCCGCCGCACGGCCGCATCCACGGCCGCGGGTATGGTTCTGCCGGCGCGTACTTCTTCCTTGAAACGTTCAAAGATCAGCACGTTGGCGTCGACCGCCATACCTACCGACAGGATGAATCCTGTGATGCCGGCCAGCGTCAGTGTGACCGGCACGAGCTTGAAGACCGCAAAAACGGCGCCGGCGTAAAAAAGCAGGGCAAGGCTTGCGAGGAAGCCTGGCACCCGGTAGTAGATGATCATGAAGAGCACGACGATCGACAACCCCAGCAAGCCGGCCGCGATGCTGAGCTTCACCGACTGTGCGCCCAGAGTGGAACCGACCTGCTGGACGCTCAGCACCTGAAGGTCGACGGGCAGCGAACCCGCGTTGATACCGGTAGCGAGGTCGGTGGCGGCGCCTTGGGTGAATCCGTTTCCGCCGCCGTTGATCACCGCGTTCCCACCGGTGATCGCCTGCAGCGTCACGGCGTCCACCAGCAGCTTGGGGCAGACCGTCGTCGGCGTCGCCGTCGCCAGACAGCCGGTGTCGTAGTTCTGAGAGACCTTGGCCACGTAGTTGGCGTCCTCCCAGTTGTCGATGTCCTGCTGGGTCAGGTCGAGCCAGATCGTGAGGTGTCGCCCCGCGCAGTTTGCGGTGAGACTCGAGTTCGGATCGCCGGGGCACGCAGCCACGTTGGCGGTGGTCAGGGTGGAAAAGAGGTCTGCGCCGCGCGACGTGAACTGGATGTTCACGACCCAACCGATCCCGTTCTGGTCGATGACGGCGGTGGCGCTCGAGATGTCGTCACCGGTCAGACCGGTGAATGCCGGTTTGTAGCCAGGTTGCGGTCCCCCCGTGACCTTGGCGTCCGCAACCCACTTTGTATAGACGAGCTTGTTGACCGCGCCGATGACCTTCTGGGCCTGGTCAGCCGTGACCCCCGCGAGGTCGACCGTGATCCGATCGTTGTTGGTGCCTGCACCGCGGATCTCGGGCTCGCTGACGCCGAGAGAGTTCACGCGCTTGGAGATCACCGTGATCGTGCGCTGCTGCACATCCGCGCGGGTTTGACCGGGGGGAAAGTTTGTGAGCTTGTACTCGATGTGCGTACCACCGGCGAGGTCAAGACCCTTGTGGAAGTAGAGCTGCCAGCCGCCGAAGTTCGGTGGCAAGCCGGGTACGTTGCCGGTGAGCGAGTAGTGGTTGGCGATCCGGTAGATGTATCCGGCCCCACCGACAAACAGCGAGAAGACCAGGATGCCCACGATGAGCAGGCGAACCGGCCAGCTGAGGACTAACTGCACAGCCGAAACAGTCTATAGAGGACGTGAAGGACGGCGCCCCGGCTCCGTGTTCGTGAGCGAACTGAAATCCATGACTCCTACTTCTACCCTCGGGGGAGATGGTCTGGATTCCCAGACCATCTGGCGCCGTCGTTCACTTCGGTCTGAAATCCGCACCCGACCACCGCGATTTCAGACCGGAAAGGAAGGGGATTTCTAAATGCGGATGTCTGGGTAATAGCTGTGATCTAGCGCTGCCGGAACAGGACGTTCAGCAGCACCGTGAGAACGACCGACAGGATGATGCTCGTCGCGATCGGGACGTAGAAGGTCACGTTGCCGGCGCGGAAGGTGACGTCGCCGGGTAGGTGGAAGCGTCCAAAGAGCATCAGTGCACCCCCGACGATGACGAGGAGCACTCCCGCGACCAGCAGAAGCCGGCCGGCATCAGCCACGCCCCCAATTTTGGCCCAACCTTTCCCGGTCCGAAATCGCGGTGCTGGGGTGCGGATTTCGGACCGAAGCCCGCTGAAGCGCCCGGGGCCGGCTTGCCGGTCCCGGCTACCACGGGAGTGATGTGGTGGTTAGGTCGTCGAGATGAGGCGGGGTGAGAAAGCAGCGCTTCACCGGGCGCATGTTCGCTTTCTAGAGAAGCCGGGGTTGGTGAGGTCCCGGGTCCGGCAGCGGGATGCCCAGGTGGCGGTAGGCCAGTTCCGTGGCCACCCGCCCCCTGGCGGTGCGAGCCAGGAACCCGATCTGGATCAGGTACGGCTCGTGCACGTCCTCGATGGTTTCGCGTTCTTCTGACAATGAGGTCGAGATGGTGTCGAGGCCGACGGGACCGCCGTTGAACTTGGTGATGAGCGTGTGGAGCAGCTGGCGATCCAGTGGCTCCAACCCAAGGTCGTCGATGTCGAGCATCGCAAGCGCCAGCCTGGTGGCCTCGGCGGTGGCGCGCCCGTCGCCACGCACCTGCGCGTAGTCGCGCACTCTGCGCAGCAGCCGGTTGGCGATCCGTGGAGTGCCTCGAGCGCGCCTTGCAATCTCGGCCACGGCGTCCTCGTGGATCTCGATGTCGAGGATGCGTGCGGATCGCCGGACTATGCTCTCCAGCTCGGGCTTGCTGTAGAAGTCCAGCCTGTAAACGGCGCCGAAACGGTCGCGCAGCGGGCCGCTGAGCAGTCCCTGCCGCGTCGTCGCCCCGACGCACGTGAAATGAGGCAGCGGCAGCGTCGCCGCGCTGGCCCCCACTCCCTTGCCGAGAACAGCGTCGAACCGAAAGTCTTCCAGCGCGGGGTAAAGCGATTCCTCGACCACGCTGTTGAGGCGGTGGATTTCGTCGATGAAGAAAACGTCGCGGGTCGTGAGGTTGAGCAGGATCGAGCCGAGCGCTCCCTGATGATCGATTGCGGGTCCAGACGAGACCTTGATGGCGACGCCGAGCTCGTTGGCGATGATGTGCGCGAGCGTGGTCTTGCCCAGGCCGGGTGGCCCGCAAAGCAGGACGTGCTCTACCGGCTCACCGCGCCTGCGCGCCGCCTCGAGCAGGATGCCGAGATTGTCACGAACCTGCTGCTGGCCCACGTACTCGGAAAGCAGGCGTGGACGCAGCGTGAGGTCGTACTGCTCGTCATCGACGCGCGCGTCGAGCACTGCGTCTGGGTCTTTCATTTGCGACCCAACGCCTTCAGAGCCGTCGCGAGCGCTTCCTGCGTCGACGGCGATGTCTTCCAGTCCACTGCCTCGAGGCCGCTCCTGGCCTCCTGTGGCGAGAAGCCCAGGTTTCGCAGCGCCGACTCGACCGCTTTTGGAACCGCGCCGTCGCCGGCGAGAGCCGCCGCGCGCGGGACGACCTCCAGGTCCGCGGCCGCGTCCAGCTTTGGCTTCAGCTCGATGATCACTTTGGCAGCAGTTCGGGCACCGACGCCACTTGCTCGCCGGATAGGGCCTGCATCCTCGCTCACTATCGCGCGCTTGAGTACATCGAGGCTCGCCGCGCTGAGGATGTTGAGACCCACTTTGGGACCGACGCCGTCGACCTGGATGAGCATCTCGAACATGTCGAGCTCGTCGACGGAAGCGAATCCATAAAGCGACAGCTGGTCCTCACGGACGTGAGTGTGTATGTCGAGGTTGAGGTCACCGCCAGGCGCCGGCACCCTTTGACGCGTGCTCGCGCTCACGCTGACCATGTAACCCACGCCGCCAACGTTCAGGACGACGAAGTCCGGCCCGGCGCGCACGACTTTGCCGGCGAGGTAGCCGATCACCTGACTGCGGCCCGCGAGAACTGGCGGCTGCGCGCGTGGCAGACGGCGATGGCGATGGCATCGAGAGCGTGATCGTCGAGCTTGCCCTCCGGGAGCTTCACTTGCGCCGCGAGCATGCGGGCGATTTGATGCTTGTCCGCCTTGCCGTAGCCGGTCAACACGATCTTCACTTGAGAGGGCTTGTATTCGAAGACGGGGATACCGCACTCCTCGAGCACCGCAAGGATGGCACCGCGGGCCTGAGCTACACCGATGGCGCTGGTCGCATTGCGGCCCATGAAGAGCTCCTCCAACGACGCTTCGGCGGGCGGGTTCTCCAACAGCAAGGCCCGGAGGTGACGCGTGATCTTCAGCAGTCGCGCTCCATCGGGGCCCGGGCTGGTGACGAGGGTTGATGAAGAAAGGATGGTCGCGGGTCCGGAAAGAAACGCGAAACCGGTGCCCGCGAGGCCAGGATCGATCCCGAGGATCAGTCCGTTCGCGCTGCCTGGCATGTATCCATCAGGTTCTACACCTGTGCTGAGACGCGTTCAAGGACGTTGGTTGGGATATCGAAGTTGGCGTAGACCTGCTGGACGTCGTCGTCCTCTTCCAATGACTCCATCAATCTGAGCACCCCAACGGCTTTGTCCTCGCCGACGGGGACCGTCTGCTTCGGCTGCATCGTGATCTCGGCGTTTTCCACCGTGACCCCGCTGGCCTCGAGCGCCTTCTTCACCTTCTCGAAAGCCGATGGCGGCGTCGTGACCTCGACCGATTTGCCATCGACCTGCACGTCGTCGGCGCCGGCTTCGATGGCCGCGAGTCCCACCTCTTCAGGATCGTTCTGGCCTGCGTTTGCGGTGATGACGCCCTTGCGCTCGAACATCCAGCCCACCGAGTTCGTTTCCCCCAGGTTGCCGCCGAACTTCGAGAACCGGTGCCTGATCGAGGCGGACGTGCGGTTGCGATTGTCGGTGAACGCGTCGACCATGACGGCCACGCCCGCGGGTCCATAGCCCTCGTAGCGGACCTCTTCAAGCCTTTCGCCGGCGAGCTCACCCGTGCCGCGGTTGATGGCGTTCTGGATCCGGTCCGTGGGCATGTTGATCTCACGCGCCTTCTGCATCGCAAGCCGAAGCCGGAAGTTGCCGTCCGGGTTGCCTCCGCCCTCCTTGGCCGCAATGGTGATCTCGCGGCTGGCGCGGGTGAACGCCTGCCCGCGCTTGGCGTCGACGATGGCCTTTTTGTGCTTGATGCCGGCCCATTTCGAATGGCCGGACATTAGGGACAGCCTCCGAACATGCTTTCGATGATTCTATCTCAGCCGGATTCGAACGAAATTTCTTTTCCCCACCTGCAGGACGTCGCCATCGGCAAGCCTCGTCTCCGGCGAGGCCTTCTCGCCGTTCACACGGACACCGCCTTGATCGATCAGCCGCCGCGCATCGCCCCGACTCTTCGCGAAGCCCACCTCGACCAGCGACCCGACCAGGTCGTCGGGATTCGACGCGATGCGCTCCGCGATCGATTCCGGCAATTCACGGCGCCGAAACTTCTGGTCGAAGTCCGCTTCCGCCCTGGTTGCTGCCTCCTCCCCATGCAATCGCTTCACGAGCTGGCGCGCCAGCGCCGCCTTGGCGTCGCGCGGCTTCGTCGCGAGCACTTCATCGATCTTTGCCCGCGGCAAGCCCGAGACCAGCCTCAAGTACTTTTCGGTCAGGTGGTCGGGGATCGACATTGTCTTGCCGTAGATCTCCTCCGGCGGCTCGGTCAGACCTATGTAGTTGCCAAGCGACTTCCCCATCTTCAGCGACCCGTCGGTGCCTTCCAGCAGGGGGAACACCGCGATGTCCTGCGGTTCCTGGTCGTATGCCTTCTGAATCTCGCGACCGAAGAGGAGGTTGAAGAGCTGGTCGGTACCGCCGATCTCTACGTCCGCGTGGATGGCGACAGAGTCGTACGCCTGATTGAACGGGTAGAGGACCTCATGAGCGCCGATCGGCGTGCCGGCTTTGATGCGGTTGGCGAAGTCTTCGCGCTGCAAAACCTGCTGCAGCGTCGCCTTGCCGAGCAGCCGAAGGACGTCGGCGCCCTTCATTGCGCCGAGCCATTCGGAGTTGCGGCGCACCTCGAGACGTTCGCGATCCAGAACCAGGTGAATCTGATCGAGGTAGGTGCGCGCGGCAGCGTCAACCTGCTCGCTGGTGAGGATTGGGCGCGTCTCAGAGCGCCCGCTTGGGTCTCCGATCATCGCTGTGAAATCGCCGACGATCAGAACGATCGTGTGTCCGTCGTTCTGGAACGCGCGGAGCACATCGAGCACGACCAGGTGACCGATATGGAGATCGGGCGCGGTCGGGTCAAGGCCGAGCTTCACGCGCAGCGATTCCCCTCGCTCGAGCCGGGATCGCAGGTGGTCCTCGACGTGGATCTCGACCGCCCGCTCGCGCAGGCGCTCGAAAAGCTCCCGACTCAAAGGTGATCCGATCTAGGGGTTGACGGGGCCGTTGCTGAAGTAGATCTGCGGGTCGGCGGGCAGCACCGGCTGAAAGATCGCGACGATCGGCCTTTCGATTGCTCGCGTCAGCGGCACCGCGACATGCGACCCGTCGATGGCGCTGCGGATGTTCTGCTGGAACGCGTCGAGCTGGCCGCCCCCGAATGGATTCGCGGCCGCCTGAAGCTCGTAGGTGACCAGGACAGAAAGGATGATTGCTGTGATCAGTCCGACGATCACACCGGAGACCTTGTTCAACACGATCGCTTCGATCTGGATCTGGCTGTGTGCCAGCTGAGCGGCAGCGTCGATGAC
>DASVEP010000240.1:0-11064 GCA_036380475.1 Candidatus Dormiibacterota bacterium | reverse complement strand
CTCGGTGAATGGGGTCGATGGCGGATATCAGGGCCCCGGCGGCAAGGGTGTCATCCCGGCCCACGCGACTGCCAAGCTGAGTTTCCGTCTCGTGCCCGCGCAGGATCCCGCACGAGTCGAGGAATTGGTGCGCGACCACCTTCGGCGCGTCGTACCGCGCGGCGTCAAGGCCGAGCTGCAGTTCCGCGGCGCCGCACTGCCAGCCGAAATCGATCGCAACCTCCCCGTCATGCAAGCCGCAGCGCGGGCATACGAAGCAGGCTTCGGTCGCGCACCGGTCTTTTTGCGCTCGGGCGGCACCATTCCCGTGGTCAATTTCCTCAGCGAAGTCCTGGCCGCGCCGGTGGTGCTCATGGGCTTCGCGCTTCCAGATGACGGCATGCACGCTCCGAATGAGAAGTTCCACCTCCCGCAGCTGATGCGCGGAATTGCGACTGTCATCGCGTTCTTCGAAGAGGTCGCCAGGTCCGCGGGCTACCCCAAACAGGCGACTGGTAGCTCCGTGCGGGTTCGCAGATCATGACACGCACAGTGGCAGTTGACCGCTTTGTCAGCGAGCGGGAAAGTCAGGAAGGCGAGCAGTTCTGGTCTGACTTCACCGGCCGTGGGATCGGAGTCATCAAAGGCCACGAGACGATCACAGAGTCAGCCTTGCGCGCGACTGGATTGACGGCGCACCGGGCCCTGCTGATCGAAGGGGTGCAAAGGCCTGATCGAGCCCCTTCGCTCCCGCCCGGCGAACAGAAACGCCATGCGCTGCGCGGCCTTCCTTGCCAGACGACAGCTTCGGCGCTCGTCGAGATCCACGCTCAACTCCTGAAGCTGCACGGACTGGCTCTGGCAGCGCGCGGCGGCCGGGACACCTGGCTATGGGCGGGCGAGGCCCTGCATCTGATCCAGGACTCCTATTCGCCCGCTCATACAGAGCGCGCGCTCGGCGGCGCCAACCCCATCATTTACATCCGTTCCTATCGCCACGGAGTGCTGGTCGGGACAACCGAGCACCTTTACCCGGTCGATCACCGCGACTACATCAAGTTCCCAAGCTCAAAAGCCTGGGTCGCGCGCGCGCTCACTGTGAGCGAGGAATACCTGAAGCTCGTGAAAAGCCACCTTACCCGACGCCTGTCGCCGGCGGCAGCGAGGCCGGATCTCGTCCGCTTCATGAACCGCCACCTCGCGCTCAGCCCCGCGCACCGCAACCCTTCTGACTTCCATAAAGCCTGTCGCAAGTCCGCGACCGCTCCCGCGTCCAGCCGCACACGCCCATAGGCGCAAGCGAACGCCTGTGACGGATCGGTAGAGAGGTGTCGCGATTCCTCGGCGCCTTCGGACCTGTCTTCGTTGCCATTGGGTTCCTATGCGCGCCTATCGCTGCACTCATGACGTCGATCGCGTACGAGAATCAGAATTCCATCGGGCTCAGCATCGGTACTGGACTGTTCGTTGGCGTGGCTTCGGGAGTGATCGTTGGGCTTGTTTACTGGCGGTTCTACCGAACCGCCGAAGAGGCGTATCCGGATCAGTTCCGGGAGCTCTCTCAGAGGCTGGCGACCATTGATGGACTCATCGACAGCTCCCCAGTCCGGACCGACCCCTGCGCCGTCGCCGCCAAGAACGAAGCTGACAAGCTCAGCGACTGGGTCGACCGCTTGCTCAACCATACGGAATCCGGGTCATTGTGGGTCTCGGCCACCGGCTACTTGCTCGCATGGGGCGGCATCTACCGGCTCGAAGAGGCGGCAATTCAGCTTGTACCTTCAGAGCACGTTCTGTCGATGGCGCGGGACGATCTCTCTCGCCTATCGGGATCGTCGATTCCAGACACGACCCACCTGAAGGATCGCCTCGACTCCGCCATCAAGCAGCTCACCGCCTCCGACGACGTGTCTGCTCGTTGCGAGATCGCCGCGGTTCGTAAGAACATCAACCGCTACCGAGAGGAGATGTGGAAGGGACTGGTGGCAGAGCGCAACCGGATCATGCTCGCAACAGCAATCGCGGGTATTTTTGCCCTCCTGGCACTCGACTCGGTCGTTTTCTGGCACGTCGACTTGAAAGCTCTGGAAGTTGCAGCGGGATTCGTCGTCACAGGTGCCGTGGTCAGCCTGTTGCATCAGGCGACCCTTGTCGGCAATTCCGACGCGGGCGTGGAGGACTTCGGGCAGTCCACGGCGAGACTTCTGGCGGCGACCTTCGTTTCGGGCCTCATCGCCCTGCTCGGTGTGATCGTGGTCGAGGGATCAGGTCTCTCAATCAATGGCGGCGGCCCGATCATTCCTACCTTCGACCACTGGCGGCAGGTGTTCGACTGGACCCAGAACAAGGGCGGATTCTTCTGGGCTGCCCTGTTCGGTTTTGCCCCGAGCCTCTTGTTCCAGATCCTCCAAAGGAACGCGGACGCCATCAAAGGGTCGCTCGTGTCCTCCCAAGCGACCGGAGCGACGGGCAAAAGCTGAATCCAGGCCCGATGGCGGGCATGACCTCGATGTCCTGAACCGCCAATCGCTTGTTACATTGCTGCTGAAACATGGCGCAGGCCACGAAGCCCAGGACCAAAAAGGCTGGGAAGAAAGCGCGGCGAAAGACCGTCCTTTCTCGAAAGGATTACGAGAAGGAGCTTCGCCGGCTGCAGGTGGAGCTGGTTCAGCTGGAGGAGTGGGTCCGGCACCGCGGACTGCGTGTGGTGGCCCTCTTCGAGGGACGCGACACGGCCGGAAAGGGCGGTGTGATCAAGCGGATGACGGCATTGCTGAACCCGCGATTCGTTCGAGTGATTGCGCTTCCTGCGCCGACGGAGCGAGAGCGGACCCAGTGGTATTTCCAGCGCTACATCTCGTATCTGCCCTCGGCCGGGGAGATGGTGCTTTTCGACCGCAGCTGGTACAACCGGGCGGGCGTCGAGCGGGTGATGGGGTTTTGCACGGATGACGAATACGACGACTTCAGGCGAACGTGCCCGCAATTCGAGCGGATGCTGGTCCGGTCGGGAATCATCCTCATCAAGTACTGGCTGTCGGTCAGCGATGCAGAGCAGGAGCGACGCTTCTTGGCCCGGATCAACGATCCGAGCAAGCGCTGGAAGCTGAGCCCGATGGATATGCAGGCCCGCGCGCGATGGGTCGATTACTCAGAGGCGAAGGATCAGATGTTTGCGTTCTCTGATATCAAAGATGCGCCGTGGCACGTCGTTGAAACGGACAACAAGCGGGCTGCACACCTCAACCTGATCAGCCACTTCCTATCGTTGATCCCGCACGAAGAGGTTCCTCATAGGAACATCAAGCTCCCTCCGCGGCAAAAACGCAGGTACAGGCGGCCTCCGAAGAGCGCCCAGCGGATGGTGCCCATGAAATACGAGGTGGAATGAGTCGTGAAAGTCAGCGAGTTGCCGCCCGGAGAGTTGCTGTCGGTTGATCCTGAGACAACGGTCGCCGAGGTGGCGCGTCGCATGCGGAAGGATGATTCGGACTCGGCGGCCGTGATGTCGGAGGGTCGTCTTGTGGGGATCATCACGGAACGGGACCTGGTCCGGGCAATCGCAGATGGGATCGACCCGAACAAGGTGACCGCGGAAGTTGTCATGACTTCAGATCCGGCGACAGTCGATGGCGATGAAGACGTCGCGATGGTGGCGGTCAAGATGGTGAGGTTGGGTGTCCGCCACCTCCCCGTCGTGAACAAGGCCGGCAAGCCCATTGGCCTGGTATCCGCTCGCAACCTGGTCGGCGTGCTGGATCGGAGCACATAGATAAAGATGACGCGCGCGAGCGGAGCCTGAGGAGGCAGCTTGAGCTCAGCCGCGATTGGGGTTTTCGGCGGCTCGGGTTTCTACAATCTTCTCGACGAAATCGAGCTCGTCGAGGTTGGCACGCCCTATGGCAAGCCGAGCGACGCGGTTGCGATCGGGTCGGTAGGCAACCGGCGCGTCGCCTTTCTGCCTCGCCACGGCTCCAGGCACACCATTCCGCCGAGCGCGATCAACTACCGCGCCAATGTGTGGGCCTTCAGGGAGCTGGGGGTGGAGCGCGTCATCGCGCCGACCGCCGTCGGCAGCCTGCAGCCAGACATCAAACCCGGTCAGTTCGTCGTGTCGGATCAGTTCGTTGACCGAACTTGGGGACGGCCGGACAGCTATTTCATGGAAGGGCCGCGGGTCGCCCATCTGTCGGCGCCGGACCCCTACTGCTCGCAGCTTCGGCCGCTTACCGTCGAGGTAGGTCGCGAGCTAGGTATCGAGATGCACGACGGGGGAACCGTCGTCGTCATCCAGGGATCTCGATTTGCCACTCGAGCCGAGAGCCGTTGGTACGGGTCGCAAGGTTGGCAGGTCATCAACATGACGCAATACCCCGAGGTGGTTTTGGCTCGCGAGCTGGAGATGTGCTACGTCAACATCGCGCTTGTGACCGACTATGACGCCGGCCTCGAGGGCGATCCGACCGTGGCGGCGGTCAACGTCGCTGACGTCATCTCAGTGATGCAGTCGAACAACGAACGGGTTCGCAACCTCATCCTGACCCTGATCGAGCGCCTGCCGGCCGAGCGATCGTGTTCGTGCGGCCAGACCATGGGTAGGGCCTTCGTCAGCTGAACGGCGAGATCTGCCGCCGCTGCAGCTCTCCATCGACGTATAGGTCTACCTTCTCGTTGTAGAAGCAAAGCAGGTTCTCGATCTTCGGAATCTCGGGAATCGGCCGTCGATAGACCCACACGAAGTCCTTGTACGTCTTGTCGCCGACTCGCAGATTCCAGTAGTTCGCATCGCCCTTGTAAGGGCAATGCGTCACCGTTTCAGTCGGCTCGAGCAGATCCATCCGCACGTCGAGTTTCGGAATGTAGTAACGCGTCGGCAGGCCGGTCTCGAACAGGAGTACTGGGCGGTTGGTCTCTGCGACGGTCTCGCCGTCGACGACGACCCGCACGTTGCGAGAGCTGTGGACAGTGTCCACTCGAGTGTATGGATCGCGTGGGTGAACGAAGACCTCCTCGTCCTCTTCGTACCAGGCGTCGATCGCGTTCCAGTAAAAGGCAATGTGGTCGTTCAACGGCGCCAGGTCCCCGGTTGGCTCCAGATAACTCCACGCAAGATTGTCCACCGGTTTGCCCTCGGCATTTGAGCGCCACCGCACGGTGCGCGAGTCACCAGCATCGGCAGGTTCCTTCGGCGCCAGGAGGTCCATCCGCACATCAGCTGTGTGAAACCAATAGACGGGTGGGCGCCTGGTCTCGAACACGAGCAATACCCGTTGGCTGTCTGCGATCACTTTGTTATCGAAATACGCTCTGACTCGGCGCGGGCTGAACTCGATGTGAACTCCATCCTTGAGCCTCGCCCTCTCAGCCGCCTCCGGCACACGCGCCACCACAACCTGATGCTTTGTCATCTCAACTCCTTGATTCGGTGTTCCCCGCGCCATTTGCCTTCCAGGTCCGGAATGTCGCCAGCAACTCCTGCCGGGCGTCGGCCGAGATCGACTCCTCGCTGAGCTTTCCCAGCAATCGGATTGTCGATCTCATCTGGTCGATGTAGGCCGCGCACCCTGAACACGTGCGCACGTGAGCGTCAAATCGCAGTCGCTCCGCCGGCGCCAGCATTCCGTCCAGATAGTCGGTGATCAGCTCCACCAGTTCCTGGCACGTCATCTCCGTGTACGTCTCGCTCACATGTTTCTCTGTCATCGCTCGATGTAGCGCTCTACGGCAGCTCGCACTCGCGAGCGAGCGCGGTGCAGCAGAACTCGCTCATTGGTATCGGAAATCGCCAGCACGTTACACACCTCGGCACTCGAGTAGCCGAGAACATCGCGCAGGGTAATAACCTCGCGCTGCCTTTCTGGCAGGAGCTCGAGGGCCTGGCGCACCTGCCCGAGCATCTCTCTGGACAGCGCGCGGACCTCAGGCATGCCAGACCAGTTCGTCGGCAGCGACCACCAGTGACCCGGCCAGGGATCGGAGGGGCCGCGAAACCGATCACGGTCCACCGAGGGCCCGAGCTCCTGACGCGCGGACGGCACTCCAGAAAACGGGATCGAGCGTGCTTCCTGTTTGCCGCGCCGCTTGGCGCGATTGATGACGATTCGCGTTATCCATGTCTTCAACTGCGACCGCTGCTCGAAGCGTGCAATGCCTTGAAGCACGCCGAGCCACGCCTCCTGCACCACTTCCTCCGCAATTGCACGGCTGGGCACGTAAGCCTGGGCTATCTGCAGCATTCCCGACTGGTGCCGATTCACGAGCTCCGTGAAGGCGTCTTCGTCGCCCGCGCGCAGGGCGAGCACTAGCTCCAACTCGTCGGTTGGCGGTGGGGCGGCGGTTGCGCTCATGCGGGCTCTGCCAACGAGGAACTGTGAATTGAATGGCGATGTTCCGTGCGACTGCGTGCGTAACGGATTGACGGACGGCGTGACTGTAGGGGAGTCGCGACACGTACAGATTCGCAAGCAAGAGAAAAAGAGCGAGGAGAGAATTAGTTGAGAAGTTTCTTCAAGTTACGTTGGCTGGCTGCAATATCGATTGCGGCTGCGGCCATCACGCTGGCACTCACTGCTAGTGGTGCACCGGCTGCGACAGCCAGAATTCCGGCGAACACCGGATCAGCAAAAGGACTGGGACAGCTGACTGGGTTGCTCCCACGGCAGAATCTGGTCCTGGAAAGCGCGCTGCAGGTCGATCTCTCGCACGAGACCGTTCGTCTGCCCTTGTACAAGGGCACGGCCAACGGCCACACCGTTTGGTTCATCCTGACCGAGGCATCTGATCCTGGGCTTGCTCATAACAGCGGCCTGAACTACGCCCCAAAGCTCGCCAACATCGCGATCGGATGTCCCGACTGCGTGCAGACCGTGACATTGGATTCACCGTCCGCCACAGCGAACAAGTTTGGGCCTGCGGTGGTCCACTTCCAGGGCGAACCCGACTTCAGCCCAACGCGGACGCTCGTGCCCGGACCCAATGGATTCCCGCCCGCGAGCTTCTCGCCAGGCGCGGTCGCCGGTCCTGGCTACAGCCCGTTCATCCGGATCGGCGGCAGCACGGTTGTCTACAACGCGCCGATAGTGGCCACGGGAGACGGACCGTTTGACGTCACGACTCACACGAACACCCAAGACCGAGTGCTCGGGATTCACATCGCTCCGCCATCGCCCCCTGGGCAGTTCCTGGAATCTTGGGTCGACCTGCTGCTGGTGAAAGGCTTCGACGCCGGCCAGCCAATTCTTTACCTGAGCACTGAGGCGGGCGACCCGCTCGCATCAGTTCTGGAGCGATCCACCTATGTGCCCGCGCTTGCGAAAGCGCCCTACAACGGCGGCGACGACTTCCTTGGCTCGTCTCGCGAGCGACTGTTCGGCTTCATCAATGGCCAAACTGGAGCCAACAACCCACAGGCGCAAGGCTTCCAGCACATCGTTCTGGACGGCCACGCCGCACAGGACGCCTCCGCCGCCAACACCGCGTTGATCGACGCTCTGCGCAACGGTGGCGACCTTTTGAACGTATTCGGCGACTTCCCAACCCTCAAGGATCCACGGCACGCCGACGCTTACAGCCCGCTGTGGGACGCGCAGCTCGGCCAGTGGACCCAGAAGGCGATCGACGAGGGTTTCAATAAGCGCCAGATCGACGAGAACGTCGTTTTCAACCTCGCCGCGACCCGCCCCGACCTCATTACCGGTCCTGGCGGCGCGCCGTATGGGAGCGTCGGAATCGACATCAACTGCGCCGTGATCGGCTTCATCAACGAACCGCCAACGGCGAACCTGGTCGCCCCCGCGCCCAACTCGCAATTCCCGCCGCGGTAACTGGTTAGTGACTTAGTCGACTCGCGGACCCGGGTCTTCCGGGATCCGCGGGTCACTGGCGGTCTGGAACATTAATCGAACTATCGACGTTCATACGAGGGCATACATGACACCGGATGGAAGTGATACGGGACGGCTAACGGTCTACACGACGACCAGGTGCGGCGACTGCACGATGACAAAAGCGGTGTTGGACAGCGCCGGCATCGATTTCGAGGAGATCGACATCGACCACGACGCTGGTGCTGCGGCGACCGTCCTGGAGATCAACGGAGGCTACCGTACGGTTCCTACGATCCTGCTTCCCGACGGTCGGGTGCTGGTTGAGCCAACTCGCCGGGACCTGCTCGCGGCCCTGGGCATCGAGAACCTTCCCGAAGCCTCCTAAGCGCACACTCCCTCCATGAGGTCACCGATACAGCTCTGTGCCGCAATCCTCGGATAACGCCGATCGCGTAGCGGCCGTCGAGGTCGTCGTGGCCGCCGGCGCGGAGCTCGGTGAAGGCCCGATGTGGGACGCGCGATCCGGCCGGATCGCCTGGGTCGATATCCTCGCCCGGCGCATCCACCTCACGGACCCCGTCACCGGTGCCACCGAATCCATCGAGACGCCATTTCATGTGGGGGCGATTGCGCCGCGCGCAAACGGCGGCTTCGTCGCCGCCCTGCAGGATGGCTTCTGGGTGGTGGGCGACGGTCCGCCTCGCCGGATCGCCGGCGTCCCCGAAGCCCGACCTGGCTTGCGGTTCAACGATGGCAAGTGCGATCCAGCCGGTCGCTTTTGGGCCGGCACGATGGCGTATGACCAGGCGCGCGGCGCAGGCGCGCTTTACCGTCTCGATGCAATAGGAAGACCGACTCTCGTGATCGACGGGGTCACGATCTCCAACGGACTCGATTGGAGTCTTGACGGCAGGGCGATGTACTACGTCGACTCGCCGCTGCAGCGGATCGATGCATTCGACTACGAACCGTCCACGGGCGAGATCTCAGACCGCCGGGCTGTGGTTCGGGTTGTCCCTGAGATGGGAACGCCAGATGGACTGACGATTGACGCGGACGGTGGAATCTGGGTTGCGCTCTGGGGTGGAAGCGCCGTGCACCGGTACCTCGACGGCCGGCTAGACCGGGTGATCACGATGCCGGTCAGTCAGCCGACGAGCTGCGTATTTGGAGGGGCGGACCTGGACGAGCTCTATGTCACGTCCGCATGGGAGGGCTTGTCCGACTCGGACCGTCGCGCCCAACCCCTCGCCGGCGCGCTGTTCCGAGTCCGTCCCGGAATTCGGGGAAGGCCGACGCGGAGCTACCTCGGAGTCTGAAGCGCAGGTCCCGACAGCCGGCACTTATCGTTAGCAAAGGATGGTTTCACCAGCTCCAGCTGTACGTAGCCCGCGCCGTCGGCTCCCGATACTCGATACGCCGTGCGTGCTCGTCGATCGAACACGATTCGAAGCCAACCTGAACCGGATGGCGGCACATGCCCGGAGCGCCGGACTGGACTTGCGACCGCACGCGAAGACGCACAAATCAATCGCTGTCGGCATGCGACAAATTGGACTGGGCGCCATCGGACTCACCGTTGCCAAACCCGAGGAGGCGATGGTGTTCTGGCGGGCCGGATTCAAGCCGATCTTCCTGGCCTATCCGCCCGTTGGCGAACACAAACTCGGCCGGCTGCGGCCCGCATTTGAGGCCGGCGATCTAATCGTGGGCCTGGACGACCTCGGTGTCGCGACAGAGCTCGGAGCCTTTGCCATGCGCATCGGAACGACCGTTCCATTGATGTTCGAGGTCGACATTGGCATGGGCCGGACCGGACTGCCGTCAGGCCGGGCAGCCGCCAATGCGGCGCTGGCTGTCGCGCAAGTGCCGGGCGCAACGCTCGCCGGGATCTACGCGCATGAGGGTCACGCTCACGGTGTCGGACGTGCGGGGCTTCCCGCCTTCTCGCGCGAGATTGCTGAGCAATTGCGGGCCACCGCGGAATTGATTCGTTCAGCCGGCGAGCCCTGCGAAATCGTCAGCGCCGGTACTTGCCTGACGTCCTGGCACCTCAGCCGCGACCAGGGCGTGACCGAGATCCGTCCGGGAACCTATGTCTTCAATGACGTCCGCACCGTGGTCGACGGCGGCGCCGAATGGGACGACTGCGCGGCGACCGTTCTAGCTACGGTGATCAGCCGGCCAGATCCCGGCCGCTTTGTCATCGATGCGGGCGCAAAGACATTGACCACAGCGTTCGACAAGACCTACGGCTACGGCCTGATCCAAGGGATCGACGGGGCAAGGCTCGCTCGCCTGAGCGAGGAGCATGGAATCGTTACGCTGGCGAACCCCAGCTATGACATTCGTATCGGTGACCGAGTGACGGTGGTACCGATCCACGTATGCGTGACCGTGAACATGCACCGGGAGCTTTTCGTGATCGATGGCGAGGAGATAGTCGACACGCTGGCCGTCGACGCCGGATTGCTGACCCACTGAGCCGGCCGCAGGAACCGCTGCACCTAGCCCGCCGCGCTTCCCGGGACTAGAGCAACGGCCTCGATCTCGATGACCAGCCGCTTGTCGATCAAAGCCGCCACCTCCACCATCGTCGATGCCGGTGGATCACCGTGAAAGAACTCACGCCTTACGTCATTGATCGCGGCGAAGTCTCCGATATCGGTCACGAAGATTGTCACTTTGACCAGATCGTCCAGGCTTGCCCCCACCTCGGCCAGCAGCGCTGTCATGTTCTCGAGGATCTGACGCGTCTGCGGTCCGGCCTCGCCAGGCTCGACAACCTCCCCACTCTGGTCCTTGGACACCAGGCCCGAAATGAATATGAGCTGGCGGCCGGCAGGGACGAGCACCGCCTGGGAGAACACGCCCGTAGGCTTGTTCAGGCGATCGCTCTGGACGATTTGCTTGTGGCTCATCGAAGTACCTCCAATACGCGGGCACGAATCGCTGCAGGAACTACAGATAGTCCTCAGGCCGGTGCCAGTGTCCCTGGCCCACCGGCAGGCCTGACGGCCGAACTCGATCAGGCGCACCAACGGCACGAAGTCGGGGAATTGCGCCGGACGCAGCCTTTTCCATGACGCCGATCTGCTCGTCGCGTGGCTGATCGAGGATGAACTCGTTCATCCCCGCGTCCATGTATCTCCCGACGACGTCCTCAAACGCATCGAGCGACTGCCAGGGGTCGGTGTCGGCGTTCTGGGCCCAGCCATACAGCGAACGCCCGAGTGAGTCTGGCGATCGACCGATCTCC
>DASVEP010000239.1:0-2025 GCA_036380475.1 Candidatus Dormiibacterota bacterium | reverse complement strand
ATGTGTAATTCGAGCAATGGGGCAGTGAGGTTCGGACAAATGAACCACCCATTCATATGGTCGCCTTCATGCGATGTGGTCGGCTACATCGCATCTGCACTAGTTCTCTTATGTTCCCGGTCAAGTGTGAAGACGTGACTGTGCGACTGCTTGGCGTGCGCAGTGGCAGAGCAAATGATGGAGGCTGCACAAGGCTGGGGATGGGGCGGTAGACGACGGTTGATCAGGCTCTTATCCGCGGGTTGGTTACCGCCTTCCGTGTGTTCGTCCCGGGGCTTTCCTCGGTCTAGAGGGCGGGCGTCAGGCTGCGGCCTGGCCACATAACTAGCGACGGGAGTTCCCCACCGTGGCCCCACCCCCGGCGTTGTGCAGCGGAGGGAAGAAGGACAGCGCGACGTTACATCGCCGCGACCTCACGACCGATGGCCCACAGGAAGGCTGCCATCTCGCGAGCAATGGCTGCCACCACCACGGGCAGCTTCTTGCCGGCGGCACTGAGCCGACGATATCGGGCACACAGTCGGAGCTGCGCTTTCCAGGCGATGTCGCGCACCGTCTTTGGCAATCCCTCGATGCGGGCTCGCAGGGTTTCGCTGACCCTGGCGGGATAGCGGTATGTCCAGGCGGCCTCGACCAGTGCCCGACGGGCACGCCGATTGCCGGCCAGGGTCAGGCCCTTGCGTCGTACTGTGTCGCCGGTCGAGCTTTCCGCCGGGACCAGGCCAAGGAAGGACATCAGCTGGCGCGGCGTATCGAACCGGCGCACATCGCCGATTTCGGCGGCAAAGGTCACAGCGACCAGGAACGAGGCACCGCGCATCGCCTGATAGGCCGCGACAACAGGTGCCATTGACCAGCTCGGCACGATAGCAGCCAGCTGCTGTTCCAGACGATGCAGTCGCTGAACCGCATCTTCGATCGCGTCAATGCCTTCCTGGAAGACGATTTGTTGAGCCGTATGTTCGAAAGCCTGCTTGGCGAGCCAGCGCCGATGCGCGAGCGTCCAATGACCTCCTCCGCTGTAGATCCGGCCACGACGTAGCAGGAACGACAGCAACTGCTGGCGTTTGCGGCGCAGATCGTCCGCTGCGGCCTCACGCGCCCGCACAAGGTCACGGACCGCCTCGTGAACCTCGTCCGGCACCCACACCGCTGTAAGCTCGCCTGCCCGATGCAGGCGTGCCAGCGTGATCGCATCCCGCCGGTTGGTCTTGACGTGCTCGCCCGGCCGTTTCGGGATCAGCGCCGGGGCGACCACGATGCAGTCATGGCCCAGTTCCCGGATCTGGCGATACAGCTCATAACCAGTCGGGCCTGCTTCGAAGCACACATGCAGCCGGCCATACCGGCCTGCCAGCTTCTTGATCACTCGCTCAATCGTCGCCGCGCCGTTCTCGATCTCACCGAGAAACCGAACCTCTCCCGTCCGGCCACTTTCCGCGATGGCTATCGCGTGCTTCCGCTTCGCGACATCGAACGCCACAAAGGCTTCGCTATACTCTGCCATGGTCCGCCCTCCGTGCGTGAGGCTCGGCTCGGACTGCCCGAGCAACCCTCGTTTTCTATTGCACGAAGGGGGCGGACCACCGGCTTCACGCCGGGAACATGACGTCTAGAGCGGTCGCCGGGATCGCCAGGGATCGGAGCAGATCGATGCCAGTCAGGCTGTCGGAGAACTTCCGCGCGCTGTTCTATGCGCCGTTCTATGCCGCGCACGCGATCGGCGCCTACCAGACGGAGGGCGTCGAGGTCGAGCTGGTGGCTTCGCCGGATCCCGCCAGCACCGCCGCCGCGTTGCGGTGCGGCGCGATCGACGCGATGTGGGGCGGGCCACTGCGCGTGATGCTGACGCACGCGGCGGACCCCGCCGCCGACACCGTGTGCTTCTGCGACGTGATCGCGCGCGATCCGTTCTTCATCGTCGGCCGTGAACCGCGACCGGATTTCCGCCTCCCCGACCTCGCGCATGTGCGCTTCGCCTCGGTCTCCGAGGTGCCCACGCCATGGCTCTGCCTGCAGGACGAC
>DASVEP010000238.1:0-7245 GCA_036380475.1 Candidatus Dormiibacterota bacterium | reverse complement strand
CAAGGCCAAAGCCGAGTCCATGCTCGACGCCGCCGGCTGGACGAAGGGCTCGGACGGCATCCGCGCCAAGGGTGGCCAGAAGCTCAAGTTCAACATGATCACCAATGCCGGAAACAAGCAGCGCGAGAGCATGTTGACCGTTATGCAGCAGTCGTGGAAGGACATCGGCGTCGACGCGACGCCGAGCTTGATCCAGTTCCCGCAGCTGGTGAGCCAGATCGTCAGCATCCGCACGTTCGACGTGTTCCTGGTCGGCTTCAACTGGACCGTCGACCCCGACGAGTCGCCGCTGTTTCATTCCCGCAACACCGTCCCGGGTGGCTTCAACGGCGCCGACTTCAAGAACTCCGATGTCGACTCGATCCTCGACCAGGCTGTCGCCACGCTGGACAGGACCAAGCGCAAGCAGCTCTACGGCCAGTTCCAGGACATCATGTCGGACCAGGCGCCGTCGCCGATCTTGCTTTTCAACACTGGGATCTGGGGTGTGAACAGCCGCGTCCAGGGCACGGACTTCGGTCCGTTCAACCAGTTCCAGCTGCGACCTTGGACCAACAAGGTCTGGGTCACGGACGGCAAGTAGGAACATAGGAGCTGGAGCTGCTGGACTAGGCTTGTAAGCCGATGCTGGCCAAGTATCTGGTCCGGCGGCTCCTTGCTTCCGTCATCGTCGTTCTGGGCGTGACCCTGCTCACGCTCCTCCTCATGGACCGAACCCGCGGCACCTACGTGCCCGGCATCGACCTCAACCCCAACCTGCGCCCCGAGGACATCGCGCGCCTCCGTGCGAACCTGGGACTCGACCGGCCCTTCTACATGTGGTACCTCACGTGGATCTGGAACGTCGCCCACGGCGACTTCGGGCGCTCCATGATCGACGGCAGTCCCGTCCTCAGCCACATCCTCGACCGGCTTCCGAACACGCTCGAGCTGACCGGCACCGCGATCATCCTTGGCGTCCTTTTGTCCATCCCGCTCGGGGTGATCGGGGCGTTGCGCAGAGGAAGCAAGACCGACCACGCGCTCACAGTGGTCTCGGTCGCCGGCTTTGCGGTGCCTCAGTTCTGGCTGGGCCTGCTGCTGATCCTCTTGTTCTCCGTCACGCTCGAGCAGCACGGACTGCCGTGGCTGCCGTCGAGTGGCGCCGCCAGCGCGATCAATGGCGGAGACATCCTCGATCGCCTTGAACATCTCATCATGCCCGCAACAGTTCTCTCCTTCTTCTATCTATCGCTCTGGTCGCGCTTCACGCGTTCGAGCATGCTCGAGGTTCTATCGCAGGACTACATCCGGACCGCACGCGCCAAAGGCATGAGTGAAAGGCGTGTCGTCTACCTGCATGGACTGCGCAATGCGCTCATCCCGTTGATCACGTTGATCGGGCTCGAGCTTCCGGGCCTGGTCAGCGGGGGACTCGTTGTGGAGGTCGTCTTCGGCTGGCCCGGTATCGGCAAGCTTGCGTTCGAGCGTGCGCTTCAATATGACTACTCGACCGTCATGGGCATCACGTTCTTCGCCACCCTCCTCGTGGTGGCGGGCAACCTTTTGGCTGACGTTCTGTACGCGATCCTCGATCCAAGGATTCGTTACGCATGAAAACCCCACAAAATCTGCGAAATTGCCCACCCCACGAAATCTGCGGATTTCGCGGGGACCCCGTTTGCGGGGACCCCTCATGAGCCTGCTCCCAGCGCCGGAAGTCGAGGCGCCGATCAGCACGTTCGAGGGCGAGGGCAGCCGTCCCGCGCAGTCCTACTGGAACGAGTCATGGCAGCGGCTCCGCGACAACCGCATCGGCATGGCTGCGGGAATCCTGATCCTGATTCTCGCCGCGATCTCGCTCGCAGCGCCGCTGTTCACGCAGTTTGTCACGCACTACGAGCCGTACCGGCTTGACCTGCTGGCGACGTTTCAGCCGCCGGGCCACGCGCACCTGCTGGGCACAGACGAGCTGGGCCGCGACACGCTGACTCGCCTCATCTATGGCGGCCGGGTCACGCTGGGCGTGGCTTTTCTCACCGTCGGCATTTCGCTCACGCTTGGCACATCGGTCGGCCTGGTGACGGGCTACTACGGCGGCTGGATCGACGACATTCTTATGCGACTCGTTGACGTGGTGCTCTCGATTCCAGCGATCTTCCTCTTCATTCTCATGTCGATCTTGTTTCGGCCGAACCCGGTCACACTCGCGATGATCATCGCCTCGGTCGGTTGGGGCGGAGTTGCGCGCCTGGTGCGCGGCGAGGTTCTATCGGTGAAGCAGCGCGACTTCATCATGGCCACGCGTTCGATCGGCGCGCGCGATGTGCGACTGATCGTTCGCCATCTGCTGCCGAATGTGCTTCCGGTTTTGATCGTGGCCGCCAGCCTGGGCGTCGGCCAGATCATCCTGATCGAAGCCGCGCTGGACTTCCTTGGTCTCGGCATCCAGCCGCCGACCGCGAGTTGGGGCAACATGCTGACCAACGCCGAGAGCTACTTCTTCCACTCGACGTGGCTGGTCTACTTCCCGGGTATCACCATCTTCATCACGGTGCTGGCATCCAACCTGTTCGGCAACGCGATCCGAGACGCTTTCGACCCCAGGCTGAAAACGCACTAGTGGCATACGCCCGAAGATGACCGAGGCACTGCTCGAGGTGCAGGACCTGCACACGGTCTTCGCCACCAAAGCCGGAAATGTCAAGGCGGTGGATGGCGTCTCCTTCGAGATCAACCCCGGCGAGACGCTCGGCATCGTGGGCGAATCGGGGAGCGGCAAATCGGTCACGGCGCTGAGCGTGATGCGCCTGCAGCGGCCAGGAAAGATCATCAGCGGCAAGGTCATGTTCAAGGGCCGTGATCTCACCAAAGTCTCCGAGGGTGAGATGCGTGAGATCCGCGGTCAGGACATCGCGATGATCTTTCAAGACCCGATGACGTCCATGAACCCGGTCTTCAGGACGGGGTGGCAGGTGGCCGAGCCCGTCCGGCTGCACCACGGTTGGGACAAGACAAGGGCCATGGGCGTCGCCGTGTCGATGCTGGGAAAGGTCGGCATTCCCTCGCCGGCGAGCAGGGCCCGGGACTACCCGCACCAGTTCTCGGGCGGCATGCGCCAGAGGGCGATGATCGCGATGGGCCTCACGACCACGCCCAAGGTCCTCATCGCGGACGAGCCGACCACCGCGCTCGACGTGACGATCCAGGCGCAGATCCTCGACCTCCTTCGTCACGTCAACCGAGATTTCGGCACTGCGACGATCCTGATCACGCACAACCTCGGCGTCGTCGCCGGGATGTGCGAGCGGGTTGTGGTCATGTACGCCGGACGGGTGGTCGAGTCCGGTCCGACCTCAGACGTCTTCGCGCACCCCAAGCACCCCTACACATGGGCTCTGCTGCGCTCGATACCGCGCCTGGACGCCGAGCGGCATGAAGCCCTGAAGCCGATCGAGGGTTTGCCGCCCGACCTCATCGATCTCCCGAGCGGCTGCGCCTTCCACCCTCGCTGCCAGTTCAAGGTCGAGCGATGTTCGCGCGACGTGCCAGTGCTGAATCGAGTCGGCGAAACGCAGCTCGCCGCGTGCTGGGTCACGCAGTCCGGCGTGGAGTTGAAAGGTGCCTGAAACCGCAAGCGTGCAGCTGAAGCGCGCATGGACGGCCTCTGATCCCCTCGTCTCCGTGCGCGATTTGAAAACGTGGTTTCCAATCTCATCCGGCGTGCTGCAGCGGACGGTTGCGCACGTGAGGGCGGTCGACGGCGTCGACCTTGACATCAAGAAGGGGGAGACGCTGGGGCTAGTCGGCGAGTCGGGCTGCGGAAAAACGACGCTTGGCCGCACGATCATTCGCCTGCTCGACCCCACAGCCGGGACGATCCTTTTCAAAGGCGAAGACATCACGCACCAGCACGGCACGACGATGCGAATGCACCGGCGCGACATGGCAATGATCTTTCAAGACCCATACGCATCGCTGGATCCGCGCCAGACGGTCGGCGACATCATCGGCGAGCCGCTCGACATCCATGGCCTTGCGAAGGGTCGCGAGCGGCAGAACCGGATCTACGAGCTGCTGCAGGTGGTGGGGATGAACCCAAGGTTCGCCGACCGTTATCCGCATGAATTCTCCGGCGGTCAGAGACAGCGTGTCGGCATCGCTCGGGCGCTAGCAGTCGGCCCGACGTTCATCGTGTGCGACGAACCCATCTCGGCCCTCGATGTTTCGATCCAGGCGCAGATCATCAACCTGCTCGAGCGGCTCCAATCCAAGTTCGACCTCACATATCTCTTCATCGCTCACGACCTGTCGGTCGTCAAGCACATCTCCAACCGGATCGCAGTCATGTACCTCGGCAAGATCGTCGAGGTGGCGCCGGGCGCGCAGCTCTACCGCCGTCCTCGTCATCCATACACGGGCTCGCTGCTTTCGGCGATCCCTATTCCCGATCCTGCGATCGAGCGTGGACGCGAGCGTGTGATCCTGCAAGGAGACGTCCCATCGCCGGTCAATCCCCCTTCAGGATGCCGATTCCGCACACGTTGCCCGCGCGCACGCCCACATTGCGCGGAACAAGAACCTCCGCTCGAATCGTTCGGCGACGAGCACCTGGCCGCGTGCTTCTATCCGTTAGATTGACTTTGTGATCGGGGAGCTTGAAGTACTCGGGCGCGACCTGGTCGCAGCCTCATATCTGAAAGGCGACTTCGTCCTTCGCTCCGGCAAACGGTCGAACCGCTATTTCGACAAGTTCCTGTTCGAAACCGACCCGGAGCTGCTGCGACGGCTGGGCAAGCACCTCACCGCGCTTGTGCCTCATGAAACTCAGCGTCTGGCCGCCCCGGAGCTGGGCGCAGTTCTCCTCGGCGGTGCGGTATCGATGGAGACCGGCTTGCCGCTTTTGCTGATTCGCAAAGAGCCGAAAGGATATGGGACGTCGAAACAGATCGAAGGACGCTTCGAAGCGGGCGAGCGCGTGACTGTCATCGAGGACGTCGTCACCACCGGCGGCGACTCGCTGCGATCAGCTCAGGTGCTGCGCGACGCGGGCGTCGAGGTGATACATCTTGTCGTCGTCCTCGATCGCGGCGAAGGCGGCGAGGAAAACATCCGCACGGCAGGCATCCCGTACTCGCCGCTGTTTCGCATCACCGACCTCGAGCTTGACTGAGCGAACCAGGTCGAGCGCGCTCGTCATCGAAGGCGGCATGGTCCACACGCCGGACGGTCCACGCGACGTGGACGTGCACATCGCAGACGGGGTCATCACGGAAGTCGGCGGCGACTCGATTCCCGCGGGTGCCACGATCGTCGATGCGCGCGGCATGTATGTCCTCCCCGGCGCCATCGATGTTCACGTGCACAGCCGCGATCCGGGATTTCCCCAGAAAGAAGACTTCGGAACGTTGACCCTTGCCGCAGCCGCAGGAGGCGTGACGACCGTCATCGACATGCCGAACACGGTGCCGGCAGTGGACGCGGCGGGTGTGCTCGAAGCCAAGGCCGCGCTCGCGCGCGGGAAGGCCCGCGTCGACTTCGGCCTGTGGGGTCTTGTGCGGTCGGGCAGCACTCCCGATGACCTCGAAGGCCTTGCATCGGCGGGCGCTACGGGCTTCAAGGCTTACCTCGGCTATGCATTCAGCCTCACGCGCAAGCAGATCGTTTACTCGCCGGATCTCCACGATCCAGACCTGGAGGCACCGCCCGATTACGGCACCCTCGCGCGGTTGGCTCCGGTCATCGCCGGCCTCGGCCTGCCGCTCGTGATCCACGCCGAGGACGCCGGAATCCTCTCCGCGTTCCGCCGGCCGCTCGAAACCTATGCCGACCTGCTTGCAGCCAGGCCATCAGAGGCCGAGGCCGTCGCGATTGCGGCGGCGGCCGAGATCGCCGGCGCCTCTGGAGTGAGAATCCACGTCGCGCACCTTTCCAGCGCGCCCGGCCTCGCCGCCGCGCAGGAGGCAATGAGCCAAGGGGCGCCGCTGACGCTCGAGACCTGTCCCCATTACCTCTGGCTATGCGATGAAGACTTCGGAAGATTGGGAAATGCGATGAAGATCTACCCGCCGGTCCGGACCGCAGCCGACCGCGACGCGTTGGTCGATGGGCTCGCCAAAGGCGTGATTGGAATCGTCGCCACGGATCACGCGCCGCACGCCGATGAGGAGAAGGCGGCCACGTTCGACGAAGCACCCGCCGGCAGCCCAGGCGTTCAGACCTTGTACGTCAGCTGTCTCGAGCTGGCGCGACGCCTTGGCAATGTCTGGCAGGCCCCGCACTGGGTGTCGGAGGCGCCGGCTGTGCTTGCGGGCCTGCAGGAAAGCAAGGGCACGATCGCGCCCGGCTACGACGCAGACATCGTCATCATCGACCCCAACCGACTGACGTTGGTGCGCCCCGAGGCTATGCGCTCACGCCAGCGGCACAGCGCTCTGGGAGGTTTGGATTTCGGATTCTCGGTCCGCGAGGTTTACCTGCGCGGGTCGGTCATCGAGCGGGATGGTCGGCGAGTCGGACGTGCTGCAGGCAGGATGGTCCGGCCCGCACGGGAAGGACCACCAAGGCACTGAGTGTCCGGCACTAGGCGCGGGTCGGAGCACCTCTGAAAATCGGATTCTGAGCCAGCTCGCGCTCGAGGCTGGTCGCGGGGCCATGGCCGGGGTAGAGGGCGGTCGACAGCGGCAGGCGCATCAACTTGGTGCCGATGCTCATCATCTGGCGGCGGAGGTCGGTCTCGGGCATCTGCTTGCCGATCCCGCCGGCGAGAAGGGTGTCGCCGACGAAGGCATGATTCGCGACGACCAGGCAGATGCTCCCCGGCGTGTGTCCCGGCGTGTGTAGGACCGCGGCCTTGAACTCGCCGAACTCCAACTCGTCACCGTCCAGCAGGTAGCGATCGGCCGACCGCAGAAACTGCTTGGCGTCCGCCGAATGAATCGCGGTCTCGCCTCCGGTGATTTCCTTGAGGTCATCCTTGCCGGCCACATGGCCTGGATGGCAGTGGGTCGCAACGATGTACTTCACCGACAGCCCCTTCGTCTGCTCGGCGAGCTTTTCGGCCGGGAGCCCTGGGTCGATGACGATCGCCTCCTTGGTGGTCGAGCATGAAAGGACGTAGCCATTGACCTCGCGATCCAGCTTGACCTTGACGATGCCCAGCTTGCCCATATCTCAGTATGTATCCGAAATGGAACGGAACGCGGTGGTCGTCTTCGCGATCCTGTTGCTGGGGGTGTGCCTCTTCTGGACGTACGGCTATATCAG
>DASVEP010000237.1:0-16823 GCA_036380475.1 Candidatus Dormiibacterota bacterium | reverse complement strand
TGAAGCCGGCGAGGTCTTAACAGGCAGGCTTTTCATCCTTCGCATCGCCGCCTAGCCTGCCTTTCATGCGTAGGTTCTTGCGAGCGCCGCTGACGTGGATGATCATCGCGGAGTGCGCGGTCGTCGCCGCACTGATCCTGGTCGCCTGGCACGCGTTCGCAGGTACCGCGGCGGCCGGCGCAACCGGCTCGTTGACTTTTCCGCCGGTCGCAGCCTCTCCCGCGGACAGCGCGCTGCCGGCGGCCGGCGGCCCGGTGGCCGACGGAAACACGCGTGGTCCTTCGCCTGGTCTCAGCACGGCGATCGACTTCTGGCGCCTGCGCCTTGGAAGCCTCAATCGCGACGAAGCGTCATTCGAGGCGCTCGAATGGCGGATCACCCACGCGGCCATGTCCGCTGCGCGAGACTACCTCGAGACAGTCGTGCTCCCGGCGGTCAAACGCGCCGAAGGAGGTGGTGTCTAGGACTTCTCCGGGGTCATGGTCACGTTGCCGTTCAGCGTGGCCCCGTCCTCGACGGTGAGCCTGGCGACCTTGACGTCCCCGTTGAGGCGACCGGATCCGCCCAATGTCAGGCGGCGCCGTGCCGTTACATTGCCGTTGACCTGGCCGCGAACGCTGACGTTCGCGCCCTCGATCGTGGCCTGCACGTTGGCGGTGTTGTCCACAGACACATCGCCGCTGGCCTTGAGCTCGCCTTCGACCGTGCCCTGGACCTTGAGGTCGCCCTGGATATCGAGGCGGCCGTGCAGGCTGTCGCGCGGGCCAAGGTTGACAAGGTTGGTGCCACCGTTCTGGGTCGCGGCGGTGTGGGTGCCGGACTTCTCAGCTTGGGCCATTTGGGCGTCCTCCAATTGATCGAGTCTTTCCCTCGTTCTTCTCAACTCCGACGGCCAATTGGACTTGCGCACATGCGCGTATCTCGGAAGAGAGGGGATTTAGACGAGGTAGCATCGTAGCAAAGTGGTCGTCGGACAACTCGAGAGGGAGGAAACCGGGATTCTGGCTCGCGTGGAAGCCCTGGCACTCGAACGACGGCCCTGATGGACCCAGATGCCTCTGACGAGATGATCGACCACCTGGTCGACTTCTTCGACCAGATCGCCCCGGTCTATGACAGCTGGGCGAACGGGCAGCATGGGCGAGTCGCAGCGAGGCTGGTGGAGCTGGTCAAGCCGAAAAAGGGACAGCATGCCCTCGACGTCGGCACCGGCACCGGCCTCGTCGCGCACCTGGTGGCGGCGAAGGTGAGCCCCGGCGCCGTGATCGGCATCGACCTTTCCGATCGGATGCTCTCGATCGCGCGCGAGAAGCAAGGCAAGCACACGCAATTCCTGGGCATGGCCGCCGAGAGGCTGGTCTTCAGGCCGGACACATTCGACCTGGTGACCATGGGCGAAGCGCTGGCGTACATGGGGGATCCCGGTGATGCGTTGAGTGAGGCTCACCGCGTACTCAAGACGGGCGGCCGGGTGGCCGTTTCATGCCAGCGGCGAAGCCTCAGTACGCGTGCGCAGGACCTGTTCTTCCAGGGCCTCGCGCCGCTCGCCCGCAGGCATTATCTGAGCCTTCCGCGTTATAGCTCGGAACGTGCGAACTTCGGCGAACCCAATGTTCTGCCGAAGCTTCTGGAATCGGCGGGTTTCAAAGTCGACCTGTTGACCGAGATGGTCAGCGGGGGTCGTGCCCAGAACGCGCGCGAATGGATCTCGATGATGGCCGGCGCCGGCCCGCTGCCGTACACGATCATCAACGCGCTGGGGCCGCGCTATCGAATGGAGCTGGAGGCCGAGGTCGAGGAGGCGATGGAGAGCCTCGGCGACCCTGATGATGCATTTCGATACCATCACTCATATCTGATGGCGGTCGCGACCAAGCACTGAGCTGCTTGCGGCTCAGCCTGTTGCGGGGCTGTTCACCTGCGAGCGGCCGATCGTCAGTCCTGCAACCAGCGCGGCGAGAACGCAGAGACCGGCGGCGATGACGAATATCTCGCGATATTCCTGGAGAAAAGCAGCGCCCACCAACCTTTCGAGGTGATCGACCCGAGCGCGAACGTCCGGGTCGGTGAGCTGAGGCGTGCCGAGGATCTGATGAAACCGGTACAGGCCGTAGGCGGTCAGCGCGGACAGGCCGATGAGCATGCCCATCGTCCTGGAAAGCACCACAAGGCTCGAGGCAAGACCGTGGTGCTCGGCACGGGTTAGGTCCAGCACCGTGGCGGCAAGCGGTGCGATGACGACGCCGAAACCGAGGCCGCACATGCCCAGCGCCATGTCGGTTACCGGCACCGCGCCAACACGAACGGAGAGCTCGTTGGACTGCCAGCCCGCCATCTGCGCGAACGCGGCCGTCGCCAGGAGCATTCCCGCGACTGCGGTGGCGCGGGGTCCGATACGGGTCGCGATCAAGCCGCCGAGAATCGCGCCGACCGGAACTCCGATCAGGAAACGCGACAGCAGGATGCCCGAACCGAGCTGGTCGAGCTTGAACACAAGGCGGCCGAGGAGCGGGACGTCGACCAGAACCACCATCAGCGCAACGCCGATGAGCAGGTTGGACAGAGTTGCGCCGACGAAGGGGCGGCTTCGCAAAAGGTGGCGTGGAATGAGGGGTTCGAGGTGCGTCACCTGGCGTCTCACGTACAGAGCGAGAACGATGAGGCTGAGGACACCGATAGGAATCAGCAAGCCGCTGGTGGCGTGGGTGTTGGGGTCGTCGGGGTAGAGCGCGAGGACAACAAGACCCAGGCCGCCGCCAAGTAGCGCGGCGCCGGCCCAGTCGAGTGACTTCGCCGCTGTCGCATCGAAGCGGCTCTGCGTTCGGCTGCCGAACAGCAGCCCAGCGGCGCAGAAGGCCGCCAGCGGGAGGTTGAGCCAGAAAACGAAGCGCCAGCCTCCCGCGCCGACAGCGGCGGCGGCGAGCGTGGCGCCGTAAAGCGGCCCGAACACGCTGCCTGCCTCCTGGAGAGCCGCGACCGAACCCAGAGCCAGGGTGCGACGTCGGTCGCGGTAGAGATCTGCTGCCAGGGCGAGAGACAGCGGAACCAGACCGCCTCCACCGAGACCCTGCAGGAACCGGCCGGCGACGAGCCACGGCAAACCCGCGAACGTCCACACGCCTGCCGTTGCGGTGATGGCGGACCCGATCGCGAAGATGAGCATGCAGAAGGCGTACACGGGCGCCCGGCCGCGCACGTCCGAATACGCGCCCAGTAGCGGCATGGCGACGATGTAGCCGCCGAGGAAGCCCGTGACGATGGGGGTCGCCTGCTCGAAGCGGTCGATGGTCAGCCCCACATCGGCGACCATCGCGGGCAAGAGCGTCACGACGACGTAGGCGTCAAGGGCGGTGACGAACAGCCCGACGCCGGCGATGAGAAGAAGAAATGGCCGCCGCTTTGTCGGCTGGCTGTCAGAAATGGTGGGTGCCGCCGGTCCCCGTTTCACGAATACGCGCACCCCTGGCGGGGCCCTCCCTTCCCGTTTTCGGTCCCTCCCCCAACCGACGCGCCTGGGGTCAGGTTAGGTGAGTTGAAACGGGCACACAACCCTGGTTGTTAAGACGCAGCCGGCGTGGTGATCGCGACCGCGCCGTTGAACCCGCTCAGGTCGACCTCGACCACGCTCGCTGTCCCGTTGTCGCCGAATGGACCCGAAAGCACCGCCTTGCGAATGAGGTGGTCCGAGCCTCCGATCCAGATCAAGGCGTCCACGTCGCCCGACGATGTGAGCTGGGGCAGCATGCCGTGGATCTGGGCGGCGGTGTACGTGACCTCCACCTTGTGCGAGTCAACGCCATCGATCTGTTCGGCAGTCAGATACTTCGCATTGCGCCCCGCCGGTATGACCGCCGGAAGCCCGTTCTTCGCATCGAACAGCTTGGCGAGATCCGGGATGTCAGCAGCCTCGGCTCCGGTCAGCTCGTTATAGCCGGAAAACGGCAGGTGCAGGTAGACACGGCCGCCCGAGATGATCACCTCCAGCGCGATCTGGACATCCTTCTGTCGAACCGTGTACGTGGTGTCGCTGTCGGTCGGCAGCCGAACCGCCGCCTTGGCCGAGACCAGTGCGAATCCGCGAAAGCTGACCGACCCTTTGGTGAACTTGAGGGTGGCGCTCACCGTCTTCAAACCGGCCATCGCGCCGCCTCCCTCGCGAAGGGCTTGCGCCGGATCTTCAGGCTGCAGCCCGCCGCATGCGGCCAGCAGCACCACCACCAGGGCGAATGCACAAACAGGTCCGGGCCTGGTCCTCACCTCACCAGTATCAGCCCCGCATCCGGCCCGTTTGTGACGCGCCGAACTCAATCAGGCCGTTTCTCAGCCGCGCGCAGGATCAGACGGATCGGCCGATCGTAGAAGAAATAGTCCCAGGCCCAGTTGACCAGCACGACGATGCGGCTGCGGAAGCTGATGACGTTGATGAGGTGGACGAAGAGCCACATCAGCCACCCCAGGAATCCGGTCATACGTACGGGCCCGAGCTCCGCCACAGCCGAATTGCGGCCGATGGTGGCCATGATTCCCGGGTCCTTGAACCAGAAGTTGGTGGCGCCGTACCCACCCAGCAGATCCTTGATCGTGGCAGCCACCTTCCGGCCCTCCTGCATAGCGACGGGAATGAGCATCGGGAGGGGTGCATCGCGATCAACAGCGCCCGCAAGATCGCCGATTGCGAAAACCTCCGGATGTTCGGGCACCTGGAGGGTCGGAAGCACCTTGATCCGTGCCTGCTTCCCACGTGGCAGGTGCAAATCCGCTGCCACATCGGAGGCGCGCACGCCGGCGGTCCAGATCACAGTCGATGCCAGGATCTCGTGCCCGTCCGAGAGCCGGATCGATCCTGAGGTCACATCCTCGACCTTGGCCCTCAACAGAACCTCGACGCCCTTCTTTTCCAGCGACCGGCGCGCGGCCTCCCGCAGCGGCGGTGCAAACGTACCCAGCAAGGAACCGCCTGCTTCGAGCAGCACCACCTTGACGAGGCCGAGGTCGAGATCGCGATAGTCCTTGCGCAGGACCAGGCTGATCAGCTCGGAGAGCGCCCCTGCCATCTCCACACCCGTTGGTCCGCCGCCGACAACGGCGAACGTGAGCAACGATCTGCGTTTCTCGCGATCGTCGGTCCACCTGGATTCTTCAAAGCGCATCAGGATGCGGTTCCTGATCGCCAGGCCCTCATCTAGATTCTTCAATCCGAACGCGTACCTAGCCAGCGATGCGTTGCCGAAGTAATCGCTCTGACTGCCCGTGGCCAGGACGAGGTAGTCATAAGGAATCTCGCCGTGGTCGGTCAGCAGGTGTCGCTTGTCAAAGTCGGCGCCGGTGACTTCGGCAAGCAGGAAGTCCGCGTTGCGCAAAGGTCGTATCAGCTGTCGAACCGGCCGCGCTATCTCGCCAGGGTCGAGCACCGAAGACGCCACCTGGTAGAGGAGGGGAGTGAACAGGTGGTAGTTGTTGCGATCGATCAACACCACGTCCACCGGCGCGTCTTTCAAGCCTCGCGCGCAGGTGAGGCCGGCGAACCCGGCGCCCGCGATCACCACCCGCGGGCGGTTCACTTCTCTTGTGCTTTCTTGCCCTGCGGTGGGTAGCGCCGCCCCCCGCTATGCCTGCGGTTGGCCATCTTCTCGAGCGCTACTTCGCCGCCCGTCGCTTCCACCAGCGAGCGGGGGAGCTTTTGCTTCTTCTTGATGACCGGCTCGAAAAGGTCGCCGAGCTTCGCGACGCGCTGAAGCACCTGGTCGGAATCGAACACGAGCTTGGATGGGTCGCCGGCTTTCAAACAGCGCTCGACCTCGTCCCAAGACACCGGCGTCGACACCGTCGGCCGCGCTCGCGCACGCAGCGAATAGACGTTGACCGTCGTCTTGTACTGGTCGTTCTGGCTCCAGTCGATGAGCACGCGCCCCGTCCGCAGCTCCTTCAGCTGCTTATGCACGACGAGGTCCGCATGCTGCTCCTCGAAGAGCTGCGCCAGCCCTTTCGAAACCACTTTGGTCTCCTCATACGTGGCCGCGCTGTTCAGCGGCACATAAAGCTGGAGCCCTTTGGAACCCGACGTCTTGGCGCAGCAATCGAGGCCGTGCTCGGCGAATACGTCGCGCAGCATCAATCCGACTCGGCAGCACTCAACGATCGTTGCGGGCGGCCCCGGGTCGAGGTCGAACACCATCGTCCTCGGCTCGGGAAGCTTGCTTCCAAGAGAAAGCGAGGTGTGGAATTCGAGCGTCGCGATCTGGGCGAGCCACACCAGCGTCGGCAGGTCCTGACACAGGCAGTAGTACATGTCGCGGTTGTTGCCCCCGCTCCACACCGTCGCCGTCTCCACCCACGGCGGCCGATGCTTCGGGCAGTTCTTCTCATAGAAGAACTCGCCGTCGACTCCATTGGGGTAGCGCTTCAGCGTCAATGGATGGTTGCGGGTGTGGGGCAGGATCACCGGCGCGATCCGTGTGTAGTAGTCGATCACCTGGCCTTTGGTGAATCCGACCTCTGGATAAAGAACCTTCTCCAGGTTGGTGAGCTTGAGGGTTCGCTTTTCGATCTCGACCTCGATCGCGGTTTCTTTAGGCAAGCTCGCGTACCACCTCCCGCGGCGACTTGTCCGTGCGGAGGCCTTTGAAGGCCGGCGCTCGCAGCTGTCCGGACCTGGTCCATTCCACGAACTCGAACTCTCCCACAAGCCTGGGCTCGACGAAATACGCGCCCTTCGGCGGTGTGCCCCGATCGAACGGGCTGGTCTTGCGCGCCAGCGGTTTCATGAGCTTGGTGAGATCCTCGAGCATCTTCTCTGTGAATCCGGTGCCGACCTTCCCGGCGTACACGAAGTCACCATTGTCGTAGTAGCCGACCAGCAGCGCCCCGGGCAGGCCGCGGCGCTTGCCCTCGCCCTCGATCCAACCTGCGATCACCAGCTCCTGACCTGTGCGGTTCTTGACCTTGGCCCAGGCGCCGCTTCGCCTGCCGGGCTCATAGGGCGAATCCAGCTTCTTGCCGACGATTCCTTCGAGACCCGCCTTGCGGCTTGCCTCGAGCATCGCGCCGCCTCCTCCCTTTTCGTAGGGCGGCGTCTGCCACGAGGCGCCTTTCAGCTTCAGCGCCTCGAGCTTCTTGCGTCGTTCCGTGTATGGGGCCTTCAACAGCGAGTGCCCGTCCTGCCACATGTCGTCGAACACCATGTAGGTGACGGGGACGTCCTTCATCTTTCGCCGGATCTCCGTTTCCGAGTTGAGGCCCATTCGCTGTTGGATCTCCTCGAAGCTTGGACGGCCCTTCTCATCGAGTGCCACGATCTCGCCGTCCAGGATCACCTCGGTCGAACCGAGGGCCCGGCCCATGGGGTGGATCTCCGGGTACCGAGCGGTGATGTTTTCGCCGCTGCGGCTCATCAGGCGCACGATTCCGCCTTCGACATAGGCCTCGGCCCGGATTCCATCCCACTTGAACTCGAAGCCCCACGCTCCGTCTGGGGTCGGCGGCTTGGTGACGACCTTGGCGTACATCGGCTCGATGCGGTCGGGCATCGCCTCGCGCCCTGGATCCTGCGGAGGATCCATCCGATGGATCATCCAGTTCTCGCCGTTGGTCTGGAACAGCACGTACCGGCCCTCAACGCGCTTGCCGTGCAAAGTGACCATCACTTCGCGATCCGACCACTTCTGCACGTCGTACGTCCCGCTGTCCCAGATCTTCACGGCGCCTGCGCCGTAATTGCCCTGTGGGATCTGTCCGGCAAAGTCGATGTAGTCGAGCGGGTGATCCTCTACGTGGACCGCCAGGTGATTCTTCTTCGGGTCCGGCGGGATGCCCTTGGGCACCGCCCACGAAACCAGGACGCCGTCCTTCTCGAGGCGGAAGTCCCAGTGCAAGCGCCGCGCGTGGTGCTCCTGGACGACGAACCTCGGCGCCTTGGTGGCCTTGCGGGGCACCTTGGCGCCGGGTTCGGGCGTCTTCTTGAAATCTCGTTTGGCCTCGTACTCGGCGAGCTTTTTCGCCACAACCAAAGGTTAGGCCACGGCCGCCTGCTCCTCATGAGCCACCGCCGTGGCTCCCTTTTGCCCGCGGACGAAAACTGATGCGAACGCGGCCAGGACGAGGATCGCGATTGGAAGGAGGATGGTCGGGTGCATGGCGTCGACGAAGGCGTGGGTGAAGACGTAATGCGCGATGGACTGGACCTGCGCCGGCAGCGAGAAGCTCGCTCCGGTTTGGCCGGCTCCGACCTCGAAGCCGCTGTGTGCGGCGTTGCTGAAGCCGTTGACAAACGCAGACCTGTACTGAGCCGGCAGCTGGCCTGACGCCGCTACCGCCTGGTCGTGAAGCGCCAGGGCGAGACGGTTCTGCAAGAACGCTCCCACCGCTGCGCTCGCGAGGACTCCACCGAGCTCCTGGATCGTGTTGATCACTCCGGAGGCGACACCCGCCAGGTGGGCGGGTAGGTCGCGCGTGGCGATGCTGAAGACCGGGGTCCAGATGAATCCCATGCCGAGGCCGCTGACGATGAGTCCTGGGGTGAAGGCCCAGCGGCTCGAATTGGCCTGCGCGGCCCAGTCGATGTAGCCGCTGCCGGCGGCGAGTGCGAGCAGACCCGGGACGAGCAGGTACTTGCCGTTGACCTTCATGGCCAGGTTGCTGGCGATTCCCGACGAGACGATCATCGCGAGCGGCTGGATCGCAATCGTCAAGCCGGCGTCGATGGCGCTGAGGCCCAGCACGGACTGCATATAGATCGTCAGCGGAAGATAGATGCCAAGGATGGCGAAGCCCATTGCGGCCATCACCAGCGTCATCAAGGTGAAGTTGCGATCCTTGAAAACCGCGAATGGCAGCAGCGGCTCGCCGCCTTGGCGCCGCGACTGGTAGAAGAGGAACAGGGCGAGCAGCACAACGCCCGCGCCGATGATCTCGGGGATGGTGATCACCCCGATCACGGAGCCCCAGTCATAGCGCTGGCCTTCGATCAGTCCGAAGATCACGGCAAGCAAACCCGCCGTCGCTAGGCCGACGCCGGCCAGGTCTAGCCGGTGTTTGCGCCCGGGGCGCAGGTCCGGGACAAGGAGCAGTGCAAGACCAAAGGTGATGACGCCGATCGGGATGTTGACGGTGAAGATCGAGCGCCAGCCGAAGTGGGTGACGAGAAAGCCGCCGACCGTTGGGCCGGCGACGACCGCCAGGCCCGCGATGATGCCGTAGATGGCGAATACGCCACCACGCTTTTCAACCGGGAACAGCGACATCATCAAAGGCAGCCCCTGAGGCGCGAGAACTGCAGCGCCAAGGCCCTGCAAAGCCCGCGCGAGGATGAGCTGTGTCGGATCCTGGGCGAGTCCGCTGAAGGCCGACGCCACGGTGAAAATCACAACGCCCACGGCAAACAAATTGCGTGGTCCGTAAATGTCGCCGAGCCTGGCCGAGGTGATCAGAAGAACTGCGTACATGAGGCTGTAGGCGTTGAGCACCCACAAAACCTGGTCGAGGCTTGCGTGCAGGCCGTCAAGGATCGACGGGATCGCGATGTTGACGATGGTCAAATCGAGCAGGGTCATGAAAAGGCCGAGCACCAGCACCGCCAGCGCCGCCATCGGGTGATTGCGAATTCTTGTCACGGTCGATTTCTCCTTTATTGGCTGTGGAGTCGACCGGGCTATCCTTCGATTGGACGTCTCGGGCGCCGGTTCGACTGTGCGTTCGGGTTGATCTGCGGCCCCTGGGGTTCGCGCTCCGGGGGCCGTCCATTCGTGAGGTTCAGCTCATAGGCCGTGCCACAGATCGATCATTTGTGGCCACTCGAGCGTCCCGTCCTTGAGCTCGCCGATGGTGCGACGGAGCCATTCGAGCTCCGCTTTTCGCATGGCTTGCGCGTACTCCTCCTCGATGACGAAGAGCCGCGGTAGATCGGCCGGCACCGCCCGCATCAGCGCGTCGGCGGCTGCAATCTGGATCTCGAACGCGCCCGCCCGACGGTCGAGCACCCTGACCGCTTCATCCTTGCTTTGGATCGCGCCGAGGAACATCAGCGCGGCGGCGAAGCGCGGATACTCGCGAGACGGCTCCTCGAGCAGTTCGTGAAGCCAGGATTGCAGCTCATCCGACCCGGTCTCCGTGAGCCGGTAGATGGTCCGCTCGGGTCGGCGCCCTTCGCGGTTGGTCTCGACGGGCTCGACAAAACCGGCCGCGGCGAGACGCTCGACAGTGTCGTAAATGGATGCCGCCTTGACCGGAATCGCCCTGTCGAGACTTCGTTCGCGCATCCTCTGCTTCATCTCGTAAGGGTGCATGGGTCCTTCACCGAGGAGCTCGAGCACCGCGAGCGCCAGGGTCGTCTTGGGGGGACGTCGATTAGTAGCCATCGATTGATCGATGTCGACTATACGGTCGCGGCTAAGTGCTGTCAAGAGTCGACCTACTTCTTGAGCCGGACCTCGAGGCCGATCCCCGCGGTCGTGATCTCGCATGTCTGGAAAGGGCTCTCCGCAACGAGCAGCTCGAACCGAAGCGGGGAGTAAGCGCGGTTGCGCAGCCTCTCCAACGTCGCCTTGGTCATAAACGAGCTCAAGCGGCCGAGGCCCATCCCCCTCACCTCTTCTTCTATGTCGGCATGGGTGGCGTCGTGGCTCATGTCCTGGATCACGGCGGTTCCGCCGGCGCGAAGGACGCGGTGCATCTCGGCAAGCGAGGTGAGCGGCAGCGTGAAGTTCTTGAACGCGGCCTGACACACGATCAGATCGAAGGAGCCGGCTTCGAAAGGCATGCCGGCCACGTCGCCCTGGCGGAAGTCGACGGTGACCCCCGCGCGCCGGGCGTTTTCAGTCCCGATCTCTACGAACGTGCGGCTGATGTCGAGCGCCGTCACCTGAAGACGGCGAAGACGGGCCATCTCGATGGACAGGTATCCGGGGCCAGGCGCCACCTCCAGGACCTGGGCGCCGTCCGGCAGGCCGGCTGTGAGCAGCGCAGCCTGCTTTCGGTACGCCTCGATCTGGCTCTCCGAGCCTCGCACCCGCGCGTACCACCGCGCGACGGGCCCTTCCATCTCCGGCCCCTTGAGCCGCCACCTACGGGTTTCCATGGTTTGCACTTCACTTCCTCCTTGATCTAACACTGTTAGGGACGTCATGTGCGTACAATACCCCTAACGGTGTTAGATATGCAAGGCCCACTAAGAGAAATAGAGGAAGATCACCCAATTGAGCCCTGACGAAGAGCGGCAGCAAGGACTGACCAGGGAGCGCCTGGTCGGCGCCGCCCTCGAGCTGATCGGAGAAGAAGGCCTTGAGGGCCTGTCGATGCGGGCGCTGGCCGACCGCCTGGAGGTCAAGGCGGCGTCGCTCTACTGGCACGTTCGCGACCGCCGCGAGCTCATGGAGCTGCTCGCCGAGTCGATCCTCGAGACGGTGCGGCCGGCCGGGGGCGATTCGGGCTGGCGAATGTCAGTGCTCGACGCGGCGGCGGCGCTCTCAGAGCGGGTCGCGGCTCAGAAGGACGCGAACCGGATTCTTTTGGAGGTACCGGATTCGCTGGCCGCAAGCGCCATCTACGCCGAGTTGAAGAACCATCTCCAGTCAGCTGGATTGCAGCCGGCCGAAGCTTCGGAGTTAGCGCTCATGGTCATGGTCGACGTCATCGCCTCGCCCGCCCCGGGCAAAGAACCTGCGGTCGAAGCGGGCTCGATCGCCTCGATCGCGATCGACTCAGGCTCGCGAGGGGTGCTCGTTCGACCGGGCAGCAACATGCAGGGCCTCATTCGAACCGCGCACGACCGCGCCTCGGCGGCGCCGGCCATCGTCCAGGGCGAGCGGGTCGTCGTCCGGCGGCTTCGCGGCGTGGGCTATGGCGAGATCGAGCTGAACCCGCGCCATCCGTGGCGTTTCCAGATCCAGGGCGCGACGTGGAACACGGTGCTCGAGGTCGGGGGCCTCGACGTCCGCGCGATCAAGCTGGACAGCGGAGCGGCCAAGGTGGAGTTCTACCTGCCGCGACCGCGTGGTGTGGTCCCGATCGAGGTCTCGGGCGGTGTGGTGGGTTTGACCATGCACCGGCCGCGTGGGGTCGCGGTCGCCGCGGACATCAGCGGCGGTGCGGTGTACCTCAAGCTCGACGACTACTCGGTCAGAGCGACGGTGACCGACTCCCAGTGGGAAAGCGAAGAGGGAGCCGCCATGGCGCGCGATCGATACCAGCTGCGCATCAACAGCGGCGCGGTCCAGGTGACGCTGGACTCGGAGACAAAGGCTGTCGAAGCGATCGTCGCCGAGCCTTCAGTGGAGCCGACCGGAAGGCCGGTTTCCGCACTCGAGATACTTCTCGATGGTGTCGAAAGCCGCGTGAGTCGAAGAAGTAAGACCTAGAGCGGGAGCGTTAACAGGCCGGGTTCATATCCGACATCGCTCTCTGTAGCCTCTGGCGTTCTGGGGCAGGCTGCGCAACTTCTCCTGATCGCGAGGCCGGAGGCGCTATGAGGCGACCGCGCTCGGCGCGGATGGGCGCGGCGCTGCTGCGATGCGGTCGCGCCAGGTGATCGGGAGGGTGAAGTGGTACTCGGAGCCCCCCTCTCGTGTCCTCACCACCCACAGACGTCCGCCATGGAGCTGGATGACCTGCCGCGCGATCCCCAGCCCGAGGCCGGTGCCGACCAGCTTGCGGATGGGGCTGTTCGCATACAGGTCGTCCTGGCCGAAGAGCCTGTCATCGAACTCTGCACGCACGCCGACTCCCTGGTCTTTCACGCCCACGCTCGCACCCGCCGCCTCGGCCGCGGTGGTAACGGTCACAACTCCGGTGGCGGGTGATCTCATCACAGCATTCGTCAGCAGAGTGCGCATGACCTCTGAGAGTTTCGCGTTGTCGCCCGGGACAGGCTTCAGCGCTGGGTCCAGGTGCAGCTCGATCACTGGCTGCTCCGGAAGGGCCCGCAGCACGTCGACCTCGCGTCGAACCAGTGCGTTCAGGTCGACCGCCGCGAGTCGGAGGTCGGCCCGCCCGCTCTCTGTGCGGTCGAGCTCCACCATCTCCGTCACCAGCCGGTCGAGCCGTACGGCATCGCGATTGATGTCGGCCGCGAAACTCTTCACTTCCTGCACATTCAGCTCGCTCGTGTCGAGGAGCAGCTCGCTGAAGCCCTGGATTCCCATCAGCGCTGTCTTGAACTCGTGGCTGACGCTCTGCAGAAAATCGGTCTTGAGGCTGTTGAGGCGCTGCATCAGACCAAGGCTGGCGGCGGCTGCGGCTTCTGAATCGTGGCGCGAAGTCGTGTCCTCGAACATCGCGATGAAATAGTCGTCGCGGTCGCCGGCCTCGTCGCGCACGACGGTCGCGCTCCAGTGCAGCCACACGACGGATCCGTCGGTGCGGTGCGCCTCGCTGTCTGAGTCGACAGCATTGACGGTGCCGATCCTCAATGCCTGGAGCAGGTCCACGAAGCGCCGCCCCTCTTCTGGGGAGAAATAGCGCGTGATCGGAGATCCGATCAGCTGCTCGTCAACCGCCGCGAGGAGTGCGCTGAACTGAGGGTTGGCGTCGATGATCCCGAACTCCGTGTTGATGCGCACGAAGCCGGTCGGTGCGCGCGCGATGACCTCCGCCAGGTTCCCTTCGGAGGCAAGGCTCTTCATCAGCATCGCAACGGCATCGCGGTTTGCAGTGATCACGCGGAAGGTGAGGAGGATTGACGTGATGCCGATGATGGCCGTCATGACGCCGTCCAGGTCGTTTCCCGAAAAGGCGAGAGCGAGACAGGTGACCGCGGCCACCACAACGGTCGTCAATGGCAGTGCAAGCTGCCACGTATCCACGGGTGCATTCACGATGCGCACCTTTGTCTCGGAAACGGGCCACAGCGCGGCCAGGGCGACCATCAGGTAGCCAACCACCCACCCTGTGTCGATGACGTCGCCTGCCGTGTACGTGTTGTTTGCGCTGAGGTACGCGAACGTGGAGTCGGACAGCGCGGCCGCCCCAATACCCGCCAACAGCAAGAGCATCCGGCCCTTGTGGCGGTGGGTCGCCCGCCGGATGGCGAGGATCACGACCGTCCCGACCAGGATGTCCGCGGACAGGTAGACGGGATTGAGATACGCAGTTACAAGAGGAGCGGTAGAAGTGATGGCGGCCATCACGGTCGTCCTCAGGTCCAGGGCCCATTCCGTGAAGATGAGCGAAAGGACGATGATCAGCCCGTCCAGCCACACGTTCCAGCGGGTCGCGGTTCCTCGTGGAGCGTCCCAGAAGGACAGGATCCCGGCAACAGTGAACGGGCCGGCAGCCAGGAACAAGGCATCCGCGAAAGATGGAAACGGGATAGGGACCTGAAGGACCAGGGCGTAGTACGCCCAGGCCACCTGGCCCAGCGACCACGATCCCGCCGACAGCGAAAGTAAGATCCAGCCCCGACGCTCTTTCCCGACGGTGCGGGTCGCCTTCCAGGCACACGCCGCCGACCCGGTCACGCCCGCGAGAAGCTGGCCCAGGTTGTCGACCAGGGAGCGGCCCTCGATGCCGAAGGGCTTGAACAGAGCGTCAGCGGCAAAAGCCGTGATCGCCAAAGCGGCCAGTGAGGCGAAGATGGCGAAGGTCCCCCAACTGATGCTCCGGCGCGTGACGGTACTCGCCGGTCCCATCGCCGCTTCAGCCTACGGCCCGTGCTCCGAATTCACACCATGGAAAGGCATGGCTTACGATCACCCGGATTACCGGGGGGAACTATCTTCAGGCGATCCAGGTCTCCCTCGAAGGTTTCCTTGCAGCCCGCCGAGCAGAAGTAGTAGGTCTCGCCCTCCCGCACCGAGCGAGTTCGTTTCTTCGATGGACGCGAGTTTCAGCTGCCGGGAGCAAGCTCGGTCATGAGCGCGATCCTCCGCGGCCGATCGGCTGGTCAGCTTGCAGGACAACGGGAGCGCGAGCGTTAACAGGCCGGGTTCATATCCGTCATCGGCCTTCGTAGCCTCCGGTTCAAAACAACGCAGGAGGCTCGCATGGTTTTTCTCGCCGCCGGACCGGACATCACGCCAATCCAGGACCTGATCCTGACCTGGACGCATATAGGCCAGGCACTGGTCGGCTCGATTGGCGCGCTCGCGTTCATCTTCGCGTTCCTGTGGAAAATCACAGCGGCTGAATCCAAGTCCGCGCTCGCGGCCAAGCAGTGGATCCAGCGCATCGTCGTCGGAACGATCGGCGTTGAAGTCGCCGGCTCTCTGGTCGACATACTCACCAAGTCGGTGCCGTCCGGTCACTGATGGACGTCGGCACTCTTCTGGGCGAACTCCAGAATCTCGTCGTTCAGCTCACAGGGATCGCGAACGCCCTGTTTCCGTTCGCGCACCCCAATCTCATCGTCAAGTCGATGCTCGATGACAGCGTGGGGCTTCTCCTCAACGTTTGGTACCGATTCATCCTCCAAACGACAGACTTCGAATCGACGCGCGACTTCACGGCGAACGCGACCATCCAGAGATTCGAGCCGAGCGTGCAGCTGGTCGCGAATGCGGCGTTGGCGGTCATGGCCGTTTGGGCTTCCTACCGGATCATGTGGGGCCACGGGCTGCGCAGCCTTTACACCGCCCGAATCCTGCTGCCGCGGCTGATGATGTCAGTCGTCCTGATCAACTTCGCGCTCCCGCTCGTCCAGGCCGTGGTCGACGCCAGCAACGTGGTGAGCCTGACCATCTACAGGTTCGGTGCCATCCCGGAAGACATGAAGGTCTGGTGGAACGGGATCGGGATCGATTCGACTGCCAACCTGCTCCAGATCGTCACAACCGCCGTCCTCATCGCCGGTTACGACGTGCTGGGCGTGGTGTACATCCTTCGCTACACGCTTCTCATCGTTCTCGCCATCACGGCGCCGCTGGCCGGGCTTCTTTTCACCATGCCCGAGACGCACCACATGGCCAAGCAGTGGAGCTCGCTTTTCATGACCAATCTATTGATGCAGCCGGCGCAGCTGTTCGTGCTGGCGGTCGGATTTGCAATCGAGCGAAACGGCAACACGCCGGTTCATCACCTGTTCGCCCTGGCGGCGCTGCTGGTCGCATTCAAGGTTCCGGGGGCTTTCGGCGGCACGGAGAAGGTGGCGCACAAGCTGGAGTCGGCAGTGAAGACTGGCTTCAAAGCCGTCGAGCACGCTGTCGAGCACGCCTGACGCAATGCTGCTCGTACGTGGCATCGCCGTTGGCATGGCGGCGCTGCTCGTCTGGACTGTCGCCGCTTCGCGCGTGCCGAGCCACGAGCGGCTTCCGCTCTATGCAATCGTCCCTCGCGCGGTCGAGACACTTCCATTCGGTTGCACGTCGCTGGCGCTCGAGCCAATCGATCCATTCTGCCCGGGCTTCCATATCCACACTGGCGTGGACCTGGCGGCACCCGCGGGCACTCCGGTTCATGCAGCAGCATCGGGAATCGCGCATGCGGGCTACGACCCGAGCGGCGCGGGCGTCTATGTGGTCGTCGCGTTCGACCAGCACGTGCGCTTGCTGTACTGCCACCTCTCGCAGGTGCGTGTAACGCCGGGCCAATCGGTCATGCCAGGCGATGTGATCGGCGAAGTGGGCGCGACTGGGCTTGCGACCGGCGCCCACTTGCATTTCGAGGTCCAGGTCGATAGCCGGGCGGTCGACCCTGTCAGGTGGCTTGCGTCTTAACAGCCACGGTTGGAGATCGCGCTATTCGCTTCTACGCTCGGATCGAAATTCTCTGGAGGTTTTCTGAATGGTCAACAGGGTGATACTCCTCGGCAACCTGACTGCGGACCCAGAGGTCCGCGCGACGCCAAAAGGCGTTTACGTCGCCAACCTGCGAATGGCGACCAACACTTACGCCGGCAA
>DASVEP010000236.1:0-6927 GCA_036380475.1 Candidatus Dormiibacterota bacterium | reverse complement strand
CCTGAACCGCGGTGAGGTCGGGGTGCTCGGAGCGCTACGCACCGCCGGACCACGGCAGCAGCTCTCGCCAACCAGGCTGTTCAAGGGACTGATGCTCTCTTCGGCGGGCATCACCAGCCGGCTCGATCGCCTGGAACAGCGAGGGTACGTCAAGCGCACCAGGCACCCCGACGATCGGCGCGGGGTGCTCGTCGAGCTGACAGAAGCGGGGCGCGAGGTGCTCGAGCAGGCGGTCGGCGCTGACATAGACGGCGAGCGGAACCTCGTCGCCGGTCTCTCCGCTGCCGAGAGGCGGTCGCTCGCGAGCCTTCTGAAGAAGCTGCTGGCGAGCCTGGAACCGAACGGCGAAGAAACCGAATCCTGACGTTCGTCGAAGAACGACTCGCGGGTCGCGGCTCGAATGTAACCAGCACCCAAACTCTGCGTTGAAGTTCCTAGGGTGGTGCGACAGCCTGTTCCGATTCTGTTAGCGGCTGTCCTGCTGTTGCCTGGGTGCGGCTCGGTCCCTACGCGCGCAGATTCCAACGCCAGCGCCGCGAGGGCTTCAGTCCCAGTGGCGCTGCCTTCTCCCAGCCCAACCGCTGCCGAGTCCAACGCCAGCGCCGCAAGAACTTCCAGTTCGGCTGCGGCGCCTACCAGTAGGGCAAGCAATGGATGCGCAAACCCCGCGCTTCCAGCGCCGCGCTGGGCAATGGCGTCGGCTTACATGCCAGACCGGCAAGAAGCCGTCATCTTTGGAGGTATCGACGCTGCAGGTCAGGCGCTGGGTGACACTTGGACCTGGCATGCCGGTTGCTGGTCACAACAGGCCCCTGGACTCAGTCCGAGCGCACGCGACTCGGGCGCGGCGGTCTATGACCCGATACACCACGTGGTCTTGATGTATGGCGGTCGTGGCGACCTTCAATTCCATTCGGATACGTGGGCATGGAACGGGCAGACATGGACCCAGGTCTCTTCGTCCGCCCCGGCGTTGATGTTTGCCGGGCCGGTTGCCGGATTCGACCCCGTGAGCCGGCGCCCCATCCTTTTCGGCATCGTCAGCGGCGGCAACCCAGAGACCTGGAGCTGGGACGGATCCGCGTGGAAAAACATGTCACCAAGCCACTCGCCAATTGGTCGCTTGTCACCGAGCATGGCGTTGGATGCGTCGCGCGGTCAGCTGATGCTGTTCGGAGGCATCAACACCTACCTCGAGCAACGCCAGCTAAACGACACATGGGCGTGGGACGGCACCGACTGGATTCAGCTAAGACCGACAAACAGCCCGCCGGCACGCTTTCGGGCCACCATGGGATCCTTGACGGCTCGGCATCTCGTCATCTTGTGGGGAGGTGTAACCGGCGGGGTGGCCGGTGATGTCGTGGCAAGTGATGCGTGGAAATTCGACGGAGCCACCTGGTCCCAAATCACCTCGCCGGGCGTGCGAGCGGACGAGGCTGCTATCGATATTGGCTCCCGAGTGCTGTTCTTCGGCGGTGATGGACCCGATGGGAGCCACAACGATCTCTTCGCCTTTGACGGCACAAAATGGACAGCTCAGTGACGATTCGCGTGGAGTAGGTTCCACAGCTTCATCGAAGTCACCGGCACCTCATCCACCGTCACTTCATGCCCCATCGCGAACAGCGCATCTTCGATCGCGTTGGCAATTGCCGCCGGCACCGCGATCGTGCCGGCCTCGCCGGCGCCGCGGAAGCTCTCGGGGTTCTGGGTGCTCGCCGTCTCGGTGTGGATGAGCTCGGGTTCGGCGCGAATCTCCGGCGCGCTCACGATCGTGTAGTCGAGGAACGACGACGACTGAAAGTTGCCGTCTGCTGAATAGATCGCCTCTTCGAACAGCGCGTAACCGAGGCCGTGCGCATAGCCCCCGTGGAGCTGGCCCTCGAGCGTCATGGGATTGATCGCCCGGCCCGAGTCGTGCGCGATGACGTAGCGAAGAACCTCGATCCCGCCCGTCTCGGCGTCGATTCCGACCACCGCTGCGTGACAGCTCGACGCCCATGCAGCTCGCCCCTTCGAGTCCCACGCCGCCGTGGCCTCCAGCCCGTCGCCGACCAGATCCGCAAGTGGCAGCCGGCGATCCGGGACACCCCGAACGCCCACGCCTTCGATCGTCAGTTCGAGGTCTTCCACCCCTGCCTCGAGACGCTCAGACGCCCGCTCCAGCAGCAAGGTTCGTGCCGCCACGCCAGACATCGCGACCGAGTTGCCGATCTCGAGCGCGCTGCGGCTTGCGGCCGTGACCAACGAGTTGGCGACATCGCGGCTGTCACCCGTGTGGACCTCGATGCGCTCGATCGGCCAGCCGAGCCGGTCGGCGACCACCTGGGCGACGAACGTCTGATGCCCTTGCCCTTGCGGCGTGCTGCCGACGAAGACCCTGGCCGTTCCGTCCGCGAGAACCACTACCCGCGACGGCTCTGGCATCCCGATACCGGTCGACTCCACGCACATGGCGACGCCAACGCCGATGGGCTCCCCATCCCGCTGGCGCTGGCGCACCGCAGCCGCCCCGATCTTCTCGACAGCCAGGTCCAGCAGTCGTGGATAGTCGCCCCCGTCATAGACGATCGAGGCGAGGCCAGTCTCGTACGGCATGTCCGACGGCGCTATCAGGTTGCGCCGGCGCACCTCGATCGGGTCGAGACCCAGCCGTCGTGCGAGGCGATCGATCATCCGCTCGATCGCGAAATTCCCGACCGGGCGGCCGCCGCCGCGAATGAAGGCCACCGGCGGAGAATCCGAATAGCGCGGCTGGACTTCGACCTCTAGCGCCGGCAATCGATACGCGGACATCGAGTGCGCGGCAAAGCTCCGGTCCTGGAACGCCCCTCCTCCCAGGTACGCGCCCACCGGCCATTCCACCTTTCCACGCAGCCCGAGAATCCGGCCGTCCTTGTCGGCGCCTATCTCGTAGTCCAGGTCGGTGGCATGCGCCTGGCCGGTGGTATGCCCGTCCTCTGAACGGGTCGCCACCCACCTCACCGGCCGCATGAGGAGACGGCTGATCGCGGCGGCCATGATGTACTCGGGGTAGGGATGGTTCTTCGCACCGAAGCTGCCGCCGACGTCCTCGGCCAGCGCCACGACCTGCGAGCGCTCGAGTCCAAGGCATCGCGCAATCGCGTCACGAAGAACGAAAACCCCGCCCACGCTCGCCCGGATGACGAGGATCTGCTGGGCCTCGTCCCACTCCGCGAATGCAGCGCGTGGTTCCATCGCTGCCCCGAGGATGCGTGCCATGCGCAAACGCTCGCGCACACGCACGGGTGCATGATCAAGAGCCTGCGTCACATCTCCGATGCGGAACGTCTGCGGCGTCAACGGAGCCGCGGTCTCTTCCATCGGTCTGAGCTCGACCTCGATCGCATCGACCGCGTCGTGCGCCTGGTAATCGGTCTCGGCGGCCACGACGGCGACCGCATCGCCTTCGAAACGCACCTCGCCGCGCGCAAGGACCGGACGCCGGATCGGAAGCGGCTGCGGGGTAGGGTCGGGCATGAAGTCGTCGGCGAGACCGATCTGCCCGGCGGACCATGCACCGATGACACCTGGCATTGCCGAGGCGGCAGAAACATCGACGACGAGACCGCCCGCGCGGGGCACGCCAGCGCGCCGTATCGCGATGTGCACCGTTCTCGGTGGATGGTTGTCGGCTGCGTAGCGCCCCTGCCCCTGGATGAGAGGCGGATCCTCACGACGCCGGAGGGAACGTCCTATCCAGCCGTCAGCGTTCAAGTGCTCATCACCGCGCAGGCATTATCAATCGCCCATGGTCAGCGACGCCGGCGTCTGATGCTGTGGCTCAGGCCTCGATTGTTCTGAGGTAGCGCGCCGGCTCTTTTTCGAACTCGGCCTGGCACCCTGCCGAGCAGAACCAATACGTCGCGTCGCCATGAACGACCTTGTGCTGCGCCGTGAGCGGGTCGACCGTCATTCCGCAGACCTGGTCGGTCGCGAACACGACCGCTGACGCCTCAACGGGAGCCGGTACGTGTCCGCGCTTGCGTCGAGCCGTTACCACCTCGGCCAGGGCCAGCAATGCGATCTCCTCCTGGCTGCCGGCGCGCACCTTTCCGGCAGGCGCGCGGATTCTGCCAAGAGTCTTTTCATCCATCCCGCGGCTCTGAAGCGCGTCGCGCACGGCAGCGGCGCGTCGCGTGCTTGCGATGAGCCCTACATCGACGTCCGGATACGCAAGCGCGGCCTCAAGCGCGTCTTCGTCGTAGTGGCCCATCGTCGCCACCACCGCCCAGGTGTCGGCGCCCGGATTGGCGCCGGCCAGCTCGAGGCTGCCGAGCACGATATCAGCTGTTCCGAAGTCTCCGGGTAAGGCGCCCGGGTGGACCGAGCACGTCCGGAAGCCTGCCAGCGAACCCATGTGCACGAGGGTCCGCGCGGCCGGGCTGTCCCCGAAGACAAGCAGGAGAGGTCGCGGCAGCTGTGGCTCGATGAAGATGTCGAGCGCGCCGCCGCTTGGGCAGGTCGTGGCGACCATGAGCTCGCCGCGCTTTCTCGTTTGCTTGACCTCGGGCGCCGGGACTATCCGCACCAATTGAGGCACGCCCTCGGCCAGCGCCCGCAGCGCCTCGCGGCGGACGATCGGCTCGGAACAGCTCCCTCCGATCCATCCGTGCAGCCGCCCATCGGCCGTCACGACCGCCTTGTCGCCCGGGTGCGCCGAGGTCGGCGCTTCGGTGCGCACCACAGTCGCCAGCACGTACGGCGTGCCCGTCGCCGCGTACTCGTGAAGCAGATCGATGAGGTCTGCTGCTACTCCGTAACTCCTTTGGACCTTAGAGCCGCCCATACCTTGTCAGAGGTTACCGGCATGTCGATGTTCGTGATGCCATATGGCGAAAGGGCGTCGATCACGGCGTTGACGTACGCGGCGGGCGAGCCGACCGTCGCCGATTCGCCCACACCCTTGGCTCCGAGCGGGTGATGAGGCGAAGGGGTCGTGGTCTCGCCCATCTCGAACCTCGGCGTCTCCCACGCGGTCGGGAGCAGGTAATCCATGAAGTTCGAGCCGATGCAGTTTCCGTCGGCGTCGAAGGTGATCAGCTCCATGAACGCGATGCCGAACCCTTCTGTGAGGCCTCCGTGGATCTGGCCTTCGACGATCATCGGGTTGATCCGAACTCCGCAGTCGTCGACCGCCACCATCCTCTTGACCTTGACCTGACCGGTGCCTTTGTCGATGTCGACGACGACGGCGTAGGTGCCGAACGGGTAGGTCATGTTCGGCGGGTCGTAGTAGTGCACACCTTCGAGCCCCGCCTCCATGCCCTCGGGCAAGTTGGTGTACGCGGCGAAGGCGATGTCCTGGATCGTCTTGGCGCGATCGGGCGAACCTTTGACGTAGAACTTGCCTCGCTCCCAGACGAGGTCCTCCTCGGCAGCTTCCAGCAGATGGGCGGCCAGCTTGCGAGCCTTGTCGCGAAGCTTGCGGCTGACCATTGCGGTCGCAGCCCCGGCCACTGGCGTGCTTCGCGATGCGTAAGTGCCGAGGCCGTAGGGCGCCGTGTCCGTGTCGCCTTCCTCGACGGCGATATCGGCGGCGGGGATGCCGAGCTCTTCAGCCACGATCTGGGCAAAGGTCGTCTCGTGACCCTGGCCCTGCGACTTGACCCCCATCCGCAGCATCGCCTTGCCGGTGGGGTGCACGCGCAGCTCAGCGCTGTCGAACATGCGCAGCCCGAGGATGTCGAAGTCCGCCCCGTGGCCGGCGCCGACCACCTCGGTGAAGCTGGCGATTCCGATGCCTGTGACCTCACCCTTCTTCCTGCGCGCCTCGACGTCTTTGCGCAGCTCGTCGTAGCCGAGCTTGTCGAGGGCGACGTCCATAGCCTTTGGGTAATCGCCGCTGTCGTAGACCCAGCCGGTGGCAGACGTGTACGGGAACTGCTCGGGTTGAATGAAGTTGTTCTTGCGGAACTCCGCCTGGTCGAGGCCAAGCTCGATGGCCGCGTTGGTGACGAGCCGCTCGATGAGATAGCTCGCCTCGGTGACCCTGAATGAGCAGCGATATGCAACGCCCCCCGGGGCCTTGTTCGTGTAGTAGCCGTCTGCCGTCACATGGGCGGTGGGGATGTCGTACGAGCCGGTCACGATGTGGAACAGCCCGGCCCTGAACTTGGACGGCTGCGCATCCGAGAAGAACGCGCCGTTGTCGCTGTCGAGATGCACGCGCAGAGCGGTCATCTTCCCCTTCTCATCCAGCGCGAGGTCGCCGGTCATGTGGTAGTCGCGAGCGAAACCGGTGGATATGAGGTTCTCGTTACGGTCCTCGATCCACTTCACCGGACGGCCGATAAGCAGACTGGCCGCCGTGGCGACGACGTAGCCCGGGTAGACGGGAACCTTGTTGCCGAAGCCGCCGCCGATATCGGGCGAGATGATCCGGATGTTCTGCTCCGGCAGCCCCGTCACCAGCGCAAACACCGTGCGGATCGCGTGCGGCGCCTGGCTCGTCATGTAGATCGTGGCTTTCCCTGTCGCGGGGTTGACGTCGGCGATGCAGCCGCACGTTTCGAGCGGTGCGGGATGGCAACGCGGGTAGAAGGTGTGCAGCCGCACCACCTTCGCCGCTTTTGCGAAGGCCGCCTGAGTCCGGGCTTGGTCGCCGGACTCCCAGTGGTAGATGTGGTTGTCCTTCTGTCCTTCCTTCTCGTCACGAATCAGCGGCGCGCCCTCGGCTTTGGCCGCGTCGGGACTTGTGATCGCCGGCAACACCTCGTAGTCGACAACGATTGCGTCGCGCGCGTCCTCGGCCTGGACCTTTGTCTCGGCGATGACCGCCGCGACCTCCTGGCCCTGGAATCGCACCTTGTCTGTTGCAAGCACAGCCTGCGTGTCGCCGCTGAGCGTCGGCATCCATGCCAGCTTGTGCTGCGCCATGAGCTCGCCGGTGACGACGGCGAT
>DASVEP010000235.1:0-5093 GCA_036380475.1 Candidatus Dormiibacterota bacterium | reverse complement strand
AGGGCGTCCTCGCAGAGGTGGCAGCCCTGTCTGGTCACGAGTACGACTGTCATGGCTTCATCGCCGACCCTAACCGAATCTAGGGCGAGACCCGGCGATCCGGTGAGTACGATCGCGGCATGCAGGGCGTCATCTTCGACGAGCTGGAGAAATTCGTCGAAGGCCAGCTGGGCGAGCCCGGGCTGACCCGCATCCGGACCCTTACCGGGCGAGCCGCCGGCTATGAGATCGGCGCCACCTATCCTGACGACGAGCTCAACGTCATCGTGGGCGACCTGGTGATTGCGACCGGGCGACCGCCTGAGGAGCTCATCGAGGCTTTCGGGGTCGCCATCGTGCCCGGCTTGCTCGGCGTCTACGGGTTCCTCGTCAACCCCCGCTGGAGCTTTGTGAGCTTCCTGCTCAATGCAGAAGGTGTGATCCACCGCGGCGTCAAGCTCAACACCCCATCAGCCCGACCTCCCGCGCTTCAATGCGACCGCATCGGGCCGGATTCGGTGAGGATCACCTACCGCTCCCAGCGACGCCTGTGTCCGCTTGCGAAAGGCATCATCCGGGGCGCCGCCACGCACTATGGGGTCGAGGTGAATATCTCCGAGGAACGCTGCATGTTGCGCGGAGACCCTGAATGCCTCATCACTGTCTCCGAACAAAACTGAAGCCGAACTTGCCTACGCGGGCAGGCGCAGAGTCTCCCCCACCACGATCACCGGGCTCGTGAGGTCGTTCATCCGCTCGATCTCGTCCACACGCGCGCGGGTATCGTCGGCCGGGTAGCGAGCCGCCGCGATCGTCCAAAGCGTGTCCCCCGGCTGGACAATGACCGTGGCAGCGACCGCGCCGCCTTGCGCGACCTTGCTGAGCGCGAGCATCACCGCCAGGGCGGCCACCAAGACGAGCGCCCAACGGTAGACATGGCGAAGGTGCACGTCGGACCTCGCTCGGCCGAGGGTGGGTTGATAGCGAGCGGCGTACATCTGTTCGAGGCAACTCTATTCGAACGGGCGTTCGATTGTCAAGCCACCGAACAAAGGTTTGCATCAAACGGGTCCAGGTGCTAGCATTGGCCTCAACGTCCCGCCCACGTCCTGCAAAACGCCATCCTGGAGAACGAAATTGACCGAACAGCTCACCGACCGGCAGAACAAGATCCTCGAGTACATCCGCTACGTGACGAAGGCCCGCAACTACCCTCCCAGCGTCCGTGAGATAGGAGAGGCAGTCGGCCTCAGCTCCAGCTCCACTGTCCACAACCACCTGAACCAGCTCGAGCGGCGTGGCCTCATCCACCGGGACCCGAGCAAGTCACGGACCGTCCAGCTCGTGCAGGACGCCGACCTCGACAAGCAGCGCCGCAATGCAGTCTCGGTGCCCGTGGTCGGAAACGTCGCCGCCGGCGCGCCGATCCTCGCCGAGCAGAACATCGAAGACCATGTCTTGCTGTCCCCAGAGCTCGCGCAAGAAGGCAACTTCCTCCTCCGCGTCCGCGGCGAAAGCATGATCAACGCCGGCATCCTCGACGGCGACCTGGTGCTGGTGCGTCCTCAGCAAGAGGCACCCAACGGCTCCATCGTGGTGGCTTTGGTCGACGGAGACGCGACCGTGAAGCGCTTCGAGCGTGGCAACGGCCACGTCAAGCTGATCGCGGAGAACCCCGCCTACGAGCCGATCGTAAGCAGCAACGTGAGCCTGGTCGGTGTCGTCCGGGGAGTGATCAGGCTCTTCCGGTAACTCGGGCGCGGGCGCGGCGCGCTTTCGGCGCCGCAATCTGGAAGGGTTCGAATCGACGCACCGCGTGACTGGGCACCCAGCCCGAGGCCCGGGTGCCGTTGTCGACGTACTCGGTGTGTTCGACCCCACCGATCCGCCGTAGGTCGGCCAGCACGCTTTCACGCCCGTATGGAACGAGGATCTCCAGCTTGACGACCTCGCCGCGGCTGGCCTTCTCGATCGCTTCGAGCAGCTCGGGGAAGCCGGTCCGGGTCGTCGCCGAGATCGCCACCGCGCCCGGATAGCGTGCGCTCAGCGCGCCCACCGCTCGACGGCGCGCAGCTGGGCCGAGCAGGTCGACCTTGTTCAAAGCAACGACGCGAGGCTTGTCGGCGGCACCCAGATCTGCGAGCACCTCTTCCACCGTCTCCGCCTGCTCCTCAGCGGCCGGCGAGCTCGCGTCCAGGACCTGAAGGATGATGTCGGCCTCCGTGACCTCCTCCAGCGTGGCGCGAAATGCGGCGACCAGGTCGGTGGGCAGCTTCTGGATGAAACCGACTGTATCGGTCAGGAGCAGACCGCGACCTGTCGGAAGGTCGATGCGCCGTGTCGTGGGGTCCAGCGTTGCGAACAGGCGGTGCTCGGCGCGCACTCGCGCGCCCGACAGCGCATTCAACAGCGTCGACTTTCCCGCATTTGTGTAGCCGACGATCGCCGCTGTCTCCAGCTCGGCGCGGCGGCGGCCCGTGCGCTGCTGATGGCGCTGCGAGCGCACCTGTTCGATCTCCTTCTCCAGGTCGCGCATGCGCCTACGAATGCGGCGGCGCTCAACTTCGATCTGCTGCTCACCGAATCCACCGCGGGCCCCCACTCCCCCTCGGCGCCCACCGACCTGGCGGTCGTAGGCATATGCGCCGATGAGCCGCGGCAGCAAGTGATGAAGGCGGGCAGCCTCGACCTGGAGCCGCCCTTCATGGGTGCGCGCATGCTGGGCAAAGATCTCGAGGATGACCTCGGTGCGATCGAGCACGCGCGTCTTCAGCTCGCCTTCGAGATTGCGCTGCTGCCTCGGGCTCAGGTCGTCGTTGCAGACGATGAGGTCGAACGCGCCCTCCAGCTTCAGCGCGCGCAGCTCCTCGACTTTGCCCATGCCGATGAAGTGGGCGGGGTCGACCGCGGCGCGCCGCTGGACATCGGAGCCCACGACTTCCGCACCCGCGGTGCGTGTGAGGTCCGCCAGCTCGACCATCTGCTCACGCACCAGCTCAGGGGTGTTGCCCGGCAACAGCAACCCGACCAGGTACGCCCGCTCTCGCGGCGGTCTCGTGGTGATCAGAGCTTGAGCCGCCTCATCCTGGCCATCGCCTCGCGAAGGCGAGCATCCGGGGCCGTCACCGACAAACGGAAATAACCTTCACCGTGGGCGCCGAATCCGACACCCGGCGTGATGTTCACGCCCACATCGTCGAGCACATGGGCCGCGAATCCGATCGAGTCATAGCCCGCCGGAACCGGAGCCCACACATAAAAGGTCGCGCGCGGAGGTTTGATCGACCACCCCAGCGAATTCAACGTGTCAGCCACCACCCGATGACGCCGCTCGTAGATCTCGCACGCCACCCGTGTCTCGTCCTCTCCCCCATTCAGCGCCTCGATTGCCGCCCACTGCACTGCCTGAAAGATCCCGGAGTCGATGTTGGTCTTGAGCTGCCCGATGAGCTGAACAAGGTCCGCGCGACCGCACACCCAGCCGATTCGCCAGCCGGTCATGTTGTACGTCTTCGACAGCGAGTGGAACTCGAGCCCGACTTCTTTGGCGCCGTCGATCTCGAAAAGGCTGAGCGGCCTGTAGCCACCAAACGCGATCTCCGAGTACGGAGCGTCGTGACAGAGCACGATTCCGTGCCGCCGGCAGAAATCGACTGCACGCTCGAGGAATTCACGGTCAGCGACCGCTGCGGTGGGATTGTTGGGGTAGTTGAGCCACATCAGCCGCGCGCGCTCTGCCACCGAATTGGGGATCGCGTCGAGGTCGGGCAGCCAGTTGTTCTGTTGTGCGAGGGGCATGATGTGCGGCTCGCCGCCCGCCATCAAAGCGCCTGTGACGTAAACCGTGTAGCCAGGATCCGGCGCCAGGACGATGTCGCCGGGGTCGACCAGCGCGAGCGGCACATGGCTGATCCCGTCTTTCGAGCCGAGCGTCGGTAGGATCTCGGTCCCGGGGTCCAGCTTGACGCCGAACCGTTCGGCGTACCAGTTGGAAATCGCCTCTCGCAGCTCAGCGAGCCCGAAGTACGACGCATAGCGATGGTTCGCTGGATCCGCCGCGGCTTCCTGGAGAACGCTGACGATGCGCTGCGGTGTGGGGATATCGGGGTCGCCGATGCCAAGCGAGATGACGTCGACACCCGCCCTCTTCTTCTCCTGCACCTTGCGGTCGATCTCCGCAAACAGGTAAGGCGGGATCAACCCCAAACGCTGGGCGCCGGCGCTGGTGGTTCCCTTCATTCCGACTCCTTCACGTAATTGAGGATAGCGGGCAATGGATCGGGCTCGATTGGGAACCAGCGCACACGCCCATCTCGTCGCCACCAGCGAAGCTGACGCCGTGCGTATCGGCGGTTCGACCGCGCCATCGCCAACGGCAGCTCATCGGTCGTGAGCTCTCCGTTGATGTGGGCCAGAGCCTCGGCATAGCCGATTCCGGTGAGCACGGCCGCGTCCGGCGGCACGCCGGCATCGAGTGCGGCCTGCGTCTCAGCGACGAGACCGCGCCGCACCTGGGCTGTGCTCCTCTCCTCGAGTCGGCGGTCGATGACCTCGAGATCGGCGGTGAGGCCGATGCGGACGGCAGCCCACGGCGGCGCTGTCCGCCGGCGCAGTCGACGGAGAGGAGGTCCTGCCGCTTCGAGGATTTCGATCGCGCGGATCATCCGCACCGGATTACGGAGATCGACCCCCGGATCTGGATCGAGCTCGAGAAGCCGCGCGGTGAGTCCTTCGGCATCAACGCGCGCGAGCTCTGCGCGAAGGTCCGCATTGGGCGGCACCCCCGCCAGGCTGAAGCCGTCGCACAGCGCGTCGACGTACAACATCGTGCCGCCTTCGACGATCGGCACGCGACCGCGGGCGCTGATATCGCCGATGGCAGCACGGGCACCCTCGACGTATTCAGCCGTATTGAACGTCGTCGCGGGATCAACGAAATCGATCATGTGGTAGCGGACGCGATTGCGCTGCTGGGGGGTGGGTTTGTTGGTGGCGATGTCGAGGCGCTCGTACACCTGCCGCGAATCCGCGACCACGATCTCGCCACCAATTCGCAGCGCTAGCTCGAACGCAAGAGCCGACTTGCCAATCCCCGTCGGCCCCACGATCACGGG
>DASVEP010000234.1:0-4362 GCA_036380475.1 Candidatus Dormiibacterota bacterium | reverse complement strand
CTAGTGCGTCGCGGCGGCGGCCTGCTCGCCATCGATCTTTCGTCCGTTGCCGGCCTTCGGCAGTACGGCCCCGACCGCATGGCCATCCTCTTGAAGGACCTCGCTCCAGACCTGCTGTTCGCCACGCGCGCCGAAGCCGAGACGCTTGCGGTCCCCCTCGAAGAGCTGTCGAGGCTGCCGGTCGTGAAACTTGGCTCGGCCGGGTGCATGGTGCAGGGGCAGGTGATTCCGTCGCCGCCGGTCAAGGAGGTCGACGCCACCGGTGCAGGGGATGCGCTCGCCGCTGCGTTCTGCTCCGCTTATCTACGAGAGGCGACTCCAATCGAGGCGGCACGGCGCGCTGTCGAGGTGGCTGCCACAGCCGTCACACATGTCGGTGCACGACCGCATTGACCGAGCTGCTCCACATCTCGGATGACGTCGCCAACGCGCTCGCGCACGCAGGACCCGTGGTCGCGCTCGAGACCTCGATCGTCGGCCAGGGCCTTCCCCATCCGCATAACCTGCGCGCGGCGCGCGAGTGCGAGGCAGCCATCCGCGAAGAGGGTGCCGTCCCCGCCACGGTCGCAGTGTTGGATGGGCGCCTCCACGTCGGCCTGAAAGATGCGGATCTCGAGCGCATCGCCGCAGGGGCGGTCAAGGTGAGCTCGCGCGACCTCGGCTGGGCGCTGGCCCGAGGCGATGTCGGCGCGACCACCGTGGCTGCGACCATGCGGGCCGCAGTCATGGCCGGCATTCGATTCTTCGCGACCGGCGGTATCGGCGGCGTGCATCGTGGCCACCCCGAAGACCAGTCCGCGGACCTGATCGAGCTGAGCCGCGCGCCTGTTGCGGTTTTCTGCGCGGGGGCCAAGATAATCCTCGACCTGGCCGCCACCCTCGAGCGGCTCGAGAGCCTTGGCGTTCCCGTGTTCGGCTACGGTACCGACGAGTTTCCGGCGTTTTACTCCGCGCACAGCGGCTGCACGGTCAGCGCCAGGGTCGACACGCCCATCGATCTCGCGCATGTGCTCTCCGTTTCATGGGCAACAGGCAGCCGCGGCATGGTCGTGGCCATACCTCCGCCCGGCGAGCTCGAGGGCGCTGAGGAGCTGGTGCAGCGGGCTGTCCAAGAGCTTGCAGACGTCAGCGGCGCGCAGCTCACTCCCCGTTTGCTGGCGCGAGTGGCAGAGCTCTCCAACGGCCGATCGCTCGACCTGAACGTCGACCTGGTTGTCAACAACGCCCGGATCGCGGCGCGCGTCGCGACGGCGTTCTCGGCAATCCGGAAGGGGCCGAGCTAGCCCTGGCTTCGATTTAGGCGCGCACCAGCAGCAGGTGGTATTCAATCACCACCCCGGGTTCTGCCTTCGTGAACGAGATGCTCGGCACGTCGACGCCGAAATCGCGCATATCGACGTTCATCGAACCGGCCACCTCGACGCCACTGGCATTCCGCTGCGCCTGAAGCTGGGTGGTCACCGGTTTTGTAACGCCGTGGACCGTGAGGTTGCCGGCCACCGTCACGGTAATTGATCCCGACTCGATCGCCGGCGGGATGCTTACCGGGCCAGATGTGAAATCGGCGTTCGGATAGCGATCCGTCTGCAAATAGATGGTGCGGATGAAGAAGTCTCGCTGATAGACCTGGTAGTTCGCGTATTTGTCCTGGCTCTGCAATGCATTGAGGTCTGCTGTGAAATGAATGCCCGCGGCTTGCAGCGTCAAGCCCGAACCTTCCACTCGAAACGAGCCGGAGACCTTCGTTGTGCGGGCGACGGCCTCGGTTGGTCCGGACTGATTGATGAACTGTTCCCGGACGCGATAGCCCACCTCAGAACCGGCCGCCACCTTCCAGGTCCCGTCGAGCGCGGCCGATGCCCCAGCTGGAACCGGCGACGAGAGCGCCAGTGGCGCTGGAGCGTGATGGGAGCCGAGCAGAAGGGCGGCGACGCCGGCGATCGCAAGCAAAGCGATACCGGCGATACCGGTTGCGACTAAACCGCGGCGCATGCGGTCATGTTCAATCCTGTGGCTCCCACCTGGCGATGCAATCTATCGGGTTTGTCCTATGTGTCAAGTTCTGCTGACATATTTGCCATCGGGCTGGACCGATGAACGAGGATAATGCGGCGGGATGCCAATCGAGTTCGGTCGGCCCTCTTGCCGCGCCGTGGCGCCATCCGTTCCCGGGGAGCTCGCGTGGCTGCTGAACCTTCTGGCCCAGACGGCCCCATACGCCGAACCCGCGCTAGCTGAGCTGGATGCCAGCCTCCTGCCCGGCATTCGCGGCTTGCGGCGACCGGTTCAGGAACGGCTGGCGAAGCTGTGGAGCGACAACCTGCCCGGCTGCCCCGAGCTTATGTACGTCGCCCACCTGGCGAACGGTGTGCTCGATGCGAATCCGGATCGGCTCTTCGCGTGGCTCGAAAGGCCGCGTATGGAGCGCACCACGCCTCACGACATGTTGACCGAGCCCGAAGCAGATCGGCCCATCATCACGAAAAGGCTCCGAAGGCTCGGGGACGATGCGAGGTTACGCCGGGACTATCGCGGTGTCCTCGTCGATGTATGGCAGCTCGCTGCCGATGCATGGCGACGAACAGGTCGGGTTGTCGCGGTCGACGCTTGCGTCGCATGGAAAGCCAGGCTCGACGCGGGCGAATCGATCGAGGACCTCGCGCCTCCGCGCCACCCGCTGACCCGTGCTGAGCAACTGGGTTTCGACGACCTCTTCGTCCACAGGCGGGCGTTCACCCTTTCACCTCTCTTCTTCTGCACGTCCGGCGGCCACGTCATCGACCTCGATGACTACGTTCACATTGCCGTGCCTGCCAGCGATTTGCTGCCTGTGCGCAAGACCAGGGATTCGGCCTTCGTCGCGGACCGGCTTCGCGTGCTCGCCGAGCCGACGCGTGTTCACATCCTCATTCAGGTTCTTTCAGCGCCGGCCAGTGTGATGGAGATTTCGCGGGCGCTTCACATGAGCCAGCCCACAGTGAGCGGACACCTCAAGATGCTCCGGGAGGCAGGTCTCATCCAGACGCGTCGATTCGGCACGCGAACCGTGATGGTGGCATCGCGCAAGCGCATCGACCGGCTGCTGGAAGACGCACGAGTCACGATCGCAAGATGGGACTGACGTGAGACCGAAACTGGGGCTAGGGCGTGCGCGGAGCTTTGAGCGCGCACCAGGCCCTGGCGATGCGCGTCAGCTCGTCTTTTCGCTTCTCGACCTCGGCCATGTCGGCAAATCGCATGAATCGGGCATTGGGACCGCTGCCCTCGAGGTGCGGGAACCGTCCCGGAATCTTGGCGCCGTTGTTGAACATCAAATTGACGTTCTTCTTCTGCACCTGCACGAAGCTGACCAGGTCGCCCTCAAAGCCGATCAACAGCGAGCCGTATTTGATGTAGTCGGAGATCCGAGGATCCGCGGCCAGGAAGATGTCGCGCACTCGCCGCATCACCTTCTCATTGGGAAGCTTCTTGCTCGCGAACCACCGATCGACCTCGGCATTGGTTTTCACGCCCGACGAGGAGTCTACCTTCGGCCGGACACCGTTTTGGCACAGCTCTGGTCTACCGTCTCCGGCAAGAGCGTTGGAGACCACCGTCCCGGAGACACCCTCTCGCCCGGCTCCGTCCTCCACTGAGTGGCTGGGCCGGTTCCTACACGTCCTGATCGAGCCGCGGTCATACCTGAACGCTCTCTACCTGCTGATCGCCTTTCCGCTCGGCCTCACCTATTTCTTCGTTCTCATGTCCGGCGCGATCGCGGGCGCGTTGTTTGCGATCGTGGGCGTCGGACTGCTCATCCTGCTGGCCACCCTGGTCGCGGCGTGGGGATTTGCGATCTTCGAACGCGAGCTGGCCATCGGACTCTTGGGAGTCGACGTGCCCCCGCTTTCGATTCCGGACCCGGAGGTGGTCTCGCCTTGGCGCGCACTCGTTCGCCACGTCCGCCAACCGGCGACCTGGAGATCCCTGGTCTACGTGTTCCTCAAGTTCCCGTTTGGCATTTTCGCGTCGCTGCTTTCGGCTGCGTTGTTGGGCCCCTCGTTCGTCGGCATCCTCTATCCGATTGCCCGGATGAGCGTTGACGGCCCGAGCCCACCAGTTTTCGCATCCGTTCTCTTCCCCGGTTTGTTCGCCGTCGTCGGCCTCGCCATCTCTTTTCACGTGCTGAATGCAGTCGGTCGGATGTGGGGTCGCTTCGCGGCGGAGATGCTCGGCGTCGGCGAAGAGCAGCGCCAGGTGTGGGAAGCGCGCCGCCAGGCCGAGGCGGCGGATCGCAGCCGGCGAGAGCTCATCGTGAATGTGTCACACGAGCTGAGGACGCCGATCGCCAGCATCCAGGCCCACGTCGACTCGCTGCTCTTC
>DASVEP010000233.1:0-3914 GCA_036380475.1 Candidatus Dormiibacterota bacterium | reverse complement strand
GGCCGGGTTTATCCCGGCCGTGCTCAACAAGCCTGGATCCCTCTCCGCGTGGCTTGGAGTTGGCAACTAAATAGATCCCGTCCCGGGGAAAGTGAGCAGCCCCTCGGCGGAGCCGACGGGCGATGAGCGGAAACCGCCGAGGTTTCCGCTCATTTGATCCCGACGATCGCGCCGAAGCGGGTGCCGTCGGGGTGCCGGCGGTGCGAGGGGAAGAGGTAGCTCTCTTTCGTGCACATGCCGATTTCGTGCACGGCCTCGACGCCCGCCTCTTCGAGCTGCGTCCGGTTCGCCGCGGCAAGGTCCAGGAGAAATCGGTCGCCAGAGGCGGTGACGAAGCGCGGGTCGAACTGTTCGGCGACTTCCGGGCCGACCTCGTAGCACCGCCCGCAGATGCCCGGCCCGATGCCGGCGCGCAGGTGCGCGGCGCCGTACTCGTCGCGCATCAACCGGACGGTCGCCCCGGCGACCCCGGCCAGGGTCCCGCGCCATCCCGCGTGAGCAAGCCCGGCGCATCTCCTGTCCGCATCCCAGAGGACGATCGGGTAGCAGTCGGCGAACGTCGCGAACAGGCCGACGCCGTAGCGGTCGGTGACGAGGGCGTCCACCCCATCCACGACTTCGCACGGATCATCGACCCGAGCCACCGACGAGCCGTGCACCGCACCGATTGCGGTCAGTGTCGCCGGATCGACGTCAAGGATCCGTGCAAATGCGCCGCGCGCCGCCATCACCGGCTCGGGAGCGGGTGCGTGCGTCAGGCCGACTGAGCCGAGCGCGACGGTGGAGAAGCCGTGAACCAGGCCGGCCTCGTCGGCGAGCTCGGGAACGTGCAGCACGGCCGGCGTTGTCGTCACGACCAGAAGGTTACGGAGACTACGAGCGGCGGGAGCTGAGGACCTGCTCGATCTCGCGCTTGACCTGCTGTAGGTCCATGAACTCTCGATACACGGACGCGAAGCGGATGTACGCGACCTCGTCGAGGTCCCGCAGGCGGACCATGACCATCTCGCCGATCTCCCCACTCGGGATCTCGACCCGACCTGAGCGCCTGAGCTCGGCCTCGATGTCGTCGACGATGGCCCGGAGGCGCTCCGGCGAGATGTCGCGCTTCTCGGTCGCCTTCTTCAAGCCGGTGAAGAGCTTCTGCGGATCGAAATCCTCGCGCCGCCCGTCCTTCTTCGTGACGAAGAACGGAACGGTCTCGATCCGTTCGTAGGTGGTGAAACGCTGCCCGCATTGCAGGCATTCACGCCGCCGGCGGATCGCCTCCCCGACCTCAGAGTCGCGAGAGTCGACCACCTTCAGGTCGTGGTGACCGCAGTACGGGCAGCGCATGGCTTAAGAGTTATTCCTACATTCGGTTGCGGAGAAACGCCGGGATGTTGATGTCGCCGAGCTCCTCCGTGCCGAACTCCGGCCGGTCGAAGGTCGTACGGCGAACCTCCTGCTTGGCCTCGGACTGGGTCTTGCCGCCGAAACCTGTGGCGATGACTGTGATCTTTATCTCACCCTGCATCGTGTCGTCGCGGACGACCCCGAAGATGATGTTGGCGCCAGGGTCCGCAGCCGAGCGCACGATCTCGGCCGCCTTCTGGACCTCCTGCAGCGTGATGTCCTTGCCGGCGGTGATGTTGAACAGGATGCCCTTGGCGCCGTCGATGGAGGTTTCCAGCAGCGGGCTGGAGACCGCCTGCTTGGCGGCGTCCTCGGCGCGGGTGTCGCCGGCGCCGTGGCCGATGCCCATGAGAGCCTCTCCGGCGTTCTCCATGATCGCCTTCACGTCGGCGAAGTCGAGGTTGATGACCCCTGGCTGAGTGACCAGGTCGGAGATGCCCTGGACGCCCTGGCGGAGCACGTCGTCCGCCATCCGGAACGCCTCCTCGAGGGTGGTCTTGGAGCTGGCGACCTGCGCGAGCCGGTCGTTGGGGACGACGATCAGCGCGTCGACCTGGCTGCGCAGAGCCTTGATACCTTCCTCGGCGGTGTCGTTGCGGATGCGCCCTTCGAACGCAAAAGGCCGCGTGACCACGCCAATGGTCAGCGCCCCGGCCTCTTTCGCCAGCTCGGCGACGATGGCCGCCGACCCGGTGCCGGTGCCGCCGCCCATGCCGGCGGTGATGAACACCATGTCCGAGTCCTGTACGACGGCGGACAGCTCGGTGCGGCTTTCATCGGCGGCGTCGCGGCCGCGCGTCCAGTCGCCGCCGGCGCCCAGCCCGCGGGCGACCTTGTTGCCCATCTGGACCTTGACGTCCGCCTGGCAGCGCTCGAGCGCCTGCTTGTCTGTGTTGACTGCGATGAACTGGACTTTGATCGCCTTCGAGATCATCCGGTTGACCGCGTTGCCACCACCGCCGCCGCAGCCCACGACCTTGATTCGGGCTCGCCCTTCGTGTAGTTCGCTTTCTTTCATGACGTCCTCCTGGTGATTTGCCTTCGCTATGGCGAGCTCCAGCTGGTTTCGGGTTTGTTCTCTAGAAAAAATCTCGCAGCCACCTCACTGTTTTCTGATAGGTCGAACCGAACGCCACCTGCTGGCGGCTGTCCTTGTACGAGCGCGAGGGGGCCTTCAATCCCCACTTCACGAGGCCAACCGACACTGAGAACGACGGGCCTTGCGCTCGGTCGGCTAGCCCAGTCACGCCGGTGGGCTGGCCCAAACGCACGGATGTGTTGAACACGAGCTGAGCCGCATCGGTCGTGCCCATGAGCCGCGCACCGCCGCCGGTCACGACCACGCCCGCAGGCAGCAGGCCGTCGAAGCCGCTCTTGCGCACCTCTTCCCGCGCCATCTGGAAGATCTCCGTCATGCGCGGGCCGATGATCTCGGCCAGGAACCGCCTCGGCAGCGCGTTGATGCGATCCCCACCGACCTGACGCACATCGACCTTCTCGCCGTGGTCGATGACCTCGGGCAGCGTGTGCCCGTAGTTGAGCTTCAAGCTCTCGGCTTCGTCGAGAGTCGTGCGAAGCCCGATGGCGATGTCGCTGGTCACGTGGTTGCCGCCGACCGGCAGCACAGCCAGGTGGCGAGCGGCGCCGTCGTTGTAGACGACGACCGAGGTGGTGCCTGCGCCGATGTCGACGATGCATACGCCGAGGTCGAGCTCCTGAGTCGTGAGCACGCCTTCGCCGCCGGCGAGCCCCGAGCAGACGACGTCTTCGATGTCGAAGCCGGCGCCGTGCACGCACTTGATGACGTTCTGCACCGCCGTTTGCGCGCCCGTGATGATGTTCGTCTCGACCTCGAGTCGGTGGCCCATCATCCCGATCGCGTCGCGCACACCTTCCTGGCCGTCGACTGTGTAGGCGCGCGGGATGACGTGGATGACCTGGCGATCCGACGCGACGCTCACAGCGCGCGATGCCTCGACCACGCGCTGCACATCGTCTTCGCCGATCTCACGATCACCGCTTGCAACGGCGACGACTCCGGTCGAGTTTTGCGACCACAGGTGCGTACCGCCTAGCGAGACGACGGCCGACTCGACACGCTGTCCGGCCATGCGCTCGGCCGCGACCGTAGCGGCCTGAATGGACGCGATGGTTTTGTCGAGGTTGACGACCACGCCCTTGCGCAGGCCATCAGACGGGCTCTCGCCCACGCCGATGATGCTCACGGGTCCGTTGGACTCGTCACACTCGGCGATGACCACTGCGACCCGGCTCGTGCCAAGGTCTAGACCGACGGCTCGCTTCCGCCTCGACAAAGCTGTGCTGGAACGCCTCCTGGAACGTGGGGATGAAAGGGCGGGTTGCCGGGATTATAAGGGCTTCTGGGCGGTTGCGGGCCAGATTTTGTGGGTCATTGCCACCGGAGGTCTAGCTCTTGTGGCTCCGACTGATAGCCCTGCTTACAGATAATGCCTCCTGATCGCACCCAGGTTATTGAAAATCCGCACCCCGAACGCGAC
>DASVEP010000232.1:0-6325 GCA_036380475.1 Candidatus Dormiibacterota bacterium | reverse complement strand
GGCCGGCTCGAGGCCCTACGCGCGATTCATGCCCGTCTCAATGTCGCGACCAGGGTCGACTACATCGAAAACACAGACCCAAGGGTCAACGACCGGCTCGTGCGCGACCTACCGGCAGGTTCGATGGTGATCAACGCCACGGGCATGGGCAAGGACAGCCCGGGCTCTCCGATCACCGATGCGGTCGAGTTCCCGGAAGGCGGCCTGGCATGGGAGCTGAACTACCGCGGCGAGCTTCAGTTTCTGCGCCAGGCGCTGGCGCAGAGAGAGCGCCGAAGGCTGCACGTGCAGGATGGCTGGAGGTACTTCATCCACGGTTGGGCGGTCGTGATGGAAGAGGTGTTCGAGCGGACGATCGACGGTGCCCAGCTCTCTCGCCTGGCCGCTGTGTCCGAGCCAGAGCGGCCCTCGTGGAAATGAATAAGATGGCCTTGAGTTGAAGCTCGGCCTTCTGACCGCCGCTTTCCCTGATCTTTCCCTGGCGCAGGTGGCCAGATGGGCCTCGGCCAATGGCTTCGAGGCGCTCGAGGTCGCATGCTGGCCGGCGGCAGGCGCCGAGCGGAGGCGCTATGCCGGCGTCAGCCACATCGACGTCGATGCGCTGGACGACCTGGCGATCCGCGGCGTCCACGAGCTGTTCGAAGCGCACCACCTGACGATCTCGTCGCTCGCCTACTACCCGAATCCCCTCGACCCGGACCCGTCCACACGCGCCCAGGCGCAGGCACACCTTCGCAAGGTCATCGACGCCGCAGGACGGCTCGGTGTGAACCTGGTCGGTACGTTCATCGGACGGGACCAGCACAAAGCACCCGAAGCCGCGTTCGCAGAAGTCGTCGAGCAGTGGCCGCCGCTGGTGCGGTACGCCGCCGAACGCGGGGTGCGCATCGCGATCGAGAACTGTCCGATGATCTTTTCCGCCGACGAATGGCCCGGCGGTCGCAACCTGGCCTACTCGCCCGCCCTTTGGCGGCGAATCTTCGAGGCCATGCCGGGTGACACGCTGGGGCTCAACCTGGACCCGTCGCACCTCGTGTGGCAGTTCATCGACATCCAGCGTGCGGTGCGAGAGTTCAAGAGCAAGATCTTCCACGTGCACGCCAAGGACCTGGAGGTCGATCGTGACGGGCTCTACAACAACGGCGTCATGTCCCTCGGAATGGGATGGCAGATTCCTCGCCTCCCCGGTCTCGGTGAGGTGCCGTGGAACCGATTCATCTCAGCTTTGATCGCAGCCGGCTACGACGGAGTGGTGTCCGTGGAGCATGAAGACCGGTCCTTCGAAGGTGACCTCGAGCTCGTCAAGCGTGGATTCCTACTTGCACGCAACACGCTCCAGCCGCTGATCGTTTGAGCCACCCAATGCGTGGTTTGACACCGTAGTGGACGCCGCTTACGATCTCTGGCATCATGGCAAACGATTTCCGCTGTCCCCTGATAGGAGGTAGGTAAATGTCGAATCGCGGATGGCCAAGAGCCATCGGTTTGCTGCTGGCCGCGGGGTTGCTGGCGGTGGCGTGCGGTGGATCGACCAGCACGTCGGGAGGCACGAAGAAATACATAGTCGGCGTCTCCAACACGTTGACCGGCAACGGTTTCCGCGAGGAGATGATCTGCTCGATCAAGGCCCAGGCGAAGGCCTCTGGCATCGTTTCCAAGGTCATCGTCGCCAACCGCAACACCGACCCGAGCGGACAGATCGCGGATGTGCGCAACCTGATCTCGGCCGGCGTGAACGTAATCGTCATGAACCCGTCCGACCGCAGCGCGCTGGACACGGTCATCAAAGAGGCCTCGGACAAGGGCATCGTCGTGGTCACGGTCGACCAGGGCGTCACCTCGACCCAGGCGTACCAGCTCTACAACAACCAGGTGAAATACGCGACTCTTGGCGCCGACTGGCTCTTCAAGCAGCTAGGCGGCAAGGGCAACGTCGTCGAGATGCGCGGAATCAACGGCGTGTCCGCTGACGCCGACCGCCACACCGGTTTCACGCAGACGCTCGCCAACTACCCGAACATCAAGGTCGTCAAGGAAACCTTCACCAACTGGTCCCTCGACCCTGCGGCACAGCAGATCAAGGACATCATCGGCTCAGGCCTGAAGGTTGACGGCATCTGGACCTCGGGCATCGACTCGACCGTTGTCGACGGCTACACGACCGCGAAGAAGGCGTACGTGCCGGTGATCGGCGCCGACAACGACGCATTCCTCGGTCAGCTCATCAACCTCAAGGCGGGCGGCCTGGCTGGCGCCGCCGTCACCAATCCCCCGACGGTTGGTGGTGCGGGTCTCGCGCTCGGCCTGAAGGTTCTCCAGGGCCAGTCGCAGCCGCACCTGGTCAACCTCGACCCCCAGATTTGGGACAACCAGAGCAGCACGGGCCTGGCGGCGCTCACAAGCCACTACGACCCGACGCTCAACGCGTACTACAGCGTCTCGTACCAGGTGGACCCCTACACGACTTACACCAAAGCTGACCTGCTCGCCTGCGCAGACGTCGGCTAGCATCCATCGAGCACAACACCGGGCAGGGCGTGGAGAGATCCACGCCCTGTCGCTTTCTTTTGACTTCAGCTAACGTCGGCTGATGGCCGACCCGGAAATACTGCTCGAGACGCGCGGGCTCTCCAAAAACTACGGCGCCGTCGTCGCGCTGCGGTCAGGAGACCTGAGTGTGCAGGCGGGAGAGATACACGCGCTCATGGGCGCAAACGGCGCCGGCAAGAGCACCCTCGTCAAGGTCCTCACCGGCGACGTGACCCCCAACGCCGGCGTGATCCTGCTCAACGGCCGGGAGGTCCGGTTCGCATCACCTGCCAGCGCGCGGAAGGCAGGACTGGCTTCGGTCTACCAGGACGTCAGCCTTGTTCCTCTCCTCACGATCGCGCAGAACCTGCGCCTCACCGGCACGACGATGGCGGCCATAAGACCATGGCTTGCTGAACTGGAGCTGGAAGACGTCGACCTCACCGAGTACGTGCGCGACCTTCCCACCCCCACGCTCCACCTCCTCGACCTCGCGCAGGCGCTGGCCGCCCTGCCGCGCCTGCTCATCCTCGACGAGGTCACCGCGACCATGCCGGCCGACCTCAGCGAGCGGGTGTTTCGGGTCGCACGCCGCTGGCGATCCGAGGGAAGGTCGGTGCTCCTGATCTCGCACCGAATGACGGAGGTCAAAGCCCTGTGCGACCGCGCGACCGTGCTTCGAGACGGGACCACGGTCGGCGTCGTCGACCTGGAATCGAGCGGCCAGGAGGAGATCGTCTCGCTGATGCTCGGCGAGGAGGCGGCATCGGTGGTCGTGTCCGAGGGAGCGGTGGCGGACAGCGCGCCCACAGCCAGGACTGACAGCACCGATGCCCTCGAAGTCCGCGGGCTCCGGTCCGGCGTCTTGCAGGACATCTCGTTCAGCCTCCGCAAGGGCGAGGTGCTCGGCATCGTGGCCCTCGAGGGGCAGGGTCAAGCGGACCTGTTCGAGTGCCTGAGCGGCAACCGCCGTCCTGAGGCCGGCGAGATACTCGTCCAGGGGAAGAGCAAACGGTTCCGCCATCCGCACGACGCCATTGGCGCCGGACTCGTGCTCGTGCCGGCCGACCGCGCGCTTGCGCTGCTGCGGCAGCGGTCAGTGCTCGAGAACATCGCGCTGCCGATGGTCAACCAGCTCCGGCGTTGGGGATTGATCAACACGAGGACTGAGCGCCGTCGTGTCAGCTCTGCGATCAAACGGCTGGAGATCGACACACGGGCCGGGTCTCGAGTCATGCGTCTGTCCGGCGGCAACCAGCAGAAGGTGACGATCGCCCGTTGGCTGGCCACGGGCTTTTTGACCCTGCTGTGCTTTGACCCCACGCGCGGCATCGACATCCGCACCAAGGATCAGATCTATCGAGTCCTGCGCGAGCTGGCGGCGTCGGGTTCGGCGGTCCTGCTGTTCACGTCGGAGATGCCCGAGATCCAGCTTGCGTGCGATCGCGCCCTCGTCATGTTCGCCGGTCGCGTGGTGGCCGAGCTCACCGCACACGACGCCACAGAGGCCGCGCTGCTGCGGGCCGCACACGGGCTCGAGCGGAGCCATGCAGCATCCGGGGACGCGGCGTCTTGAGCACCGCCGGCGTGGCGAGCCGTACGCGAGGTGGGCCGGGCTGGGGCCGGCTTCTTCGCAGGAATGCGTGGACACTCGGCACGTATGCCCTGTTCATCGCGGTGATGATCTTCACAATCTCGATCCACCCCAGCTACGGCCCGTTCGAGGTGGAGTCTCTGGTCGTGGGGGCGATGCCACTCGCCTTTGCTGCGGCCGCTCAGGCATGCGTCGTCATCGGCGGGGGGATCGACCTGTCGATCGGGGCGATGATGGCGGTGGCCAACGTGGTGTCAGCCCGCTACATGCTGCACCACGATTTTCAGACCGCGATCCTCATCTCCCTGGCGGTCCTGGTTGGCGGGACCCTCGCGGGAGCCCTCAACGGCGTGATTGCGGTACGCACCCGGGTGCCGGACATCGTGGTCACGCTGGCGATGTCGTTCGTATGGGGCGGGGTGGCCTTGCTGATCCTGGCCAAGCCCGGCGGCGGCGCGCCGGACCAGTTCCTGGCCGTGGCCTCAGGCAACGTGCTCAACCCATGGGTGCCCAACGGGCTCATCGTTTTGATCGTGGTGGTCGCCCTCGTCTGGGTACCGCTGAAGTTGGGGCGGCTCGGTTTGGCGCTTTACGCGGTTGGGAGCGACAGGACGGCCGCCTTTCGCAGGGGAGTGAGGGTGGGGCCGACCCGTGTGATGTCGTATGCGCTGGGCGGCTTTTTCGCGGCCTGCGGCGGCCTGGCGCTCTTGATGAGCACCGATATCGGCTCGCCGCTGGCGGGCACGATCTACACCCTGAGCGGCGTCTCCGCGATCGTCCTCGGCGGGGTCAGTCTCGCCGGCGGTCGGGGTGGTCTTACAGGCCCGATCGTCGCGGCCTTCGTGCTGACGCTGGTGCCTGCCGATCTCATCCTGAGCGGCACCGACCCCAACCTCGGCCAGGTCATCCAGGGAGTCCTGCTCGTGCTGGTGGTCATGGCCGGCGGCCTCGCGCCGCTGCTGCGCGCGCGGGCACGCGAGCGCAGGGTGCAGACGGGATGAGCACACAGGCGGCCGGAATGCGCCGCGGCCGGTTGGCCACGTTACAGGGCCAGCTGCGCGACCGGCCTTCTCTGGCGCTCGTTGGCGTCCTGCTCTTCCTGGTGCTCGTGATCGGCGTCACCCGGCCCGGGACGGTGGGTCCGACGTGGGTGGCAAACACGATCCTGTTTGCGGCGCCGCTCGGAATCGTCGCGGCCGGGCAGACGCTTGTCATGCTCACGGCCGGCATCGACCTTTCGGTCGCGTCGGTGATGACCGCCGCTGCGTACGTGGCTGCGAGCCAGTCCTATTTCGGCTCGATCCGAGCTGTCCTCCTGGCCCTGGCGGTCGGCCTTGTCGTTGGGTTGCTCAACGGCATCGGCGTCGCGATATTCCGGGTCCAGCCGCTGATCATGACCCTCGGCATGAGCCTGGTCGTATCCGGTGTCCTCCTCATCTACAGCTTGAAGGTGAGCCCCGAAGGGCCTCCGAACGTGCCCGACATCGTCCGCACCATCGGCTCTGGCAAGGTGCTCGGCTTTGTTCCCAACAGCGCCCTGTTGTGGGGAGTGATCGCGACGATCGTCATCGTCGGCTTGCGCCAGACCGGCTTTGGTCGGCTGATCTATGCGGTCGGCGACAATCCGGTGGCGTGCCGCCTGGCGGGCGTTCGCGGCTGGCTCGTCTTGCTGGCCACGTATGTAATGTGCGGTTTCCTCGCCGGGGTGGCCGGCCTGGTCCTGACTGGCGCCATCAATGGCGTCGACCTCTCGCTCGGGGACGTATACCTCCTGCCGTCGGTGGCGGCGGTTGTCATCGGCGGGACCTCCATTTACGGCGGCAACGGCGGCTACGTCGGCTCGCTCGTCGGGGCCCTCATCCTCACGGTCCTCAGCAGCCTCTTCACGCTGCTCGACGCTCCCGACCCGCTGAAGCAGATCCTCTATGGCGCCATCGTCGTGCTGCTTGCCGCGGTCTACGTCCGAACTGCAGGGGATTCCAGCTAGCGCAGCGAGCGCTTCTCGCAGATTCGGTACGCATCCGTCCACGGACGCACGCGCTCGAATGCGGCGCTGGCGGCGAGCACGTCGACGTCTGCACCGCGGCGGCCGATGATCTGCATGCCGACGGGCAGGCCATCGTAAAGGCCCGCTGGAATCGAGGCCGATGGATGCCCTGAGAAGTTCGTGAGGAAAGTGAGGCACCAGCCGATCAACGGATC
>DASVEP010000231.1:0-2319 GCA_036380475.1 Candidatus Dormiibacterota bacterium | reverse complement strand
AGCCCGAACAGGCCGAGAAACAGGTGATCGTGCTGGATGGCGATCGGCATCGCCGGCGCGACTAGGTTGGGTAGAGTCGAAGATGGGCGCGGTAGCTGGGGGCCTATGGCCATCACCCCGTTTCCCATCTCCGCTCATCGAACCGGAGGTCCCGATTTCCGGAGTCCGGCTCTCCGACTGGCTTCACCGCAAGGCACACGACGCGGCAGCGAGTGGCAGGCGTTCGAGGCGCAGCAGACCGAGTTCCCCATAGACAGTGTCGTAAGAGAACCGGCGGGTGCCGCGCCCTGCCACTTTGTGCCGTCTTGCGAGGAAGTCGCGCACGCGCTCGTAGGTATAGCGGTCAACACTGCGGAATGCTGACCGGCGCGTCCCGTAACAAAAGTAGTTCGACCAGCCGCGCAGAGATCTGTTTAGCGTGTCGCGCACTTCCTGCCATGGGGCGTTGTTGCCGGGCACCAGCAGGTTGCCCACTGTCGTCTTGAGCCGTTGCACGCTCTTCTTGGACGGGCTTGTGCCCAGGTACCATTGGCCATTCGCCTTGTACCAATGCGGACCGAACGAGTAGCCAAGGAACGTGAAGCGCTCCTGACGGGCGTCCCTCAGCGAGGTCTTGGCCTCGTTGAGCGTCAGCCCGAGCCTGGTCATCACCGCCTTCGTCCACGCCAGGGCCTCCGCCGCACAACCGCGGCTGAGGATGACGAAGTCGGTAGGAGACGACGTGGGCACGGAATGCTTCGCCACGTCCGGTTAGACGCCAGTGCTTCAGGAATCGGTTCATGTAGATGTTGGCGAGCAGCGGGCTCGCGACACCGCCTTGCGGCGTGCCGCGCTTGTTCCTTTTGCCGCCAACAATCCGCCGCCTCCCGTCACCATCCCGTTCCTCGATCGGCGCTTTCAGCCACAGCTTGATCAGCCGAAGCACTGCGCCGTCCGCGACGCGACGAGCTACCGATTTGAGGAGGTCGTCATGCGGAATCGAATCGAAGTAGCGGGATAAATCTGCGTCTACTACGTCAGTGTAACCCCGGCACAAGTGCCGGTGCACGTCCTTGACCGCATCTACTGCCCCGCGAGCGGGACGGTAGCCGTACGCACTGCCCTCGAAGTCGGCCTCGAAGATCGGTTCTAGCACGAGCTTGGCGGCGGTCTGGATCACCCGGTCCCGGATGGTTGGAATGCCGAGCGCACGCTCGCCTTCGCCATTCGGTTTCGGGATCATCACCCGCCGCACCGGATCGGGCCGGTACGTCTTCGAGACCAATTCCTCGCGCAAGCCCGCCAGCCATGCTTCCAGGCCCCGCTCCTCGATCTGCGCGAAGGTCACCTCGTCCACACCGGGGGCGCCCGCATTGGCGCGAGCCAGCCGATAGGCGTGGTGCAAGATGTCCTCGCGACAAATCTTGTCGTAGAGCACGTAGAAGCGGAAAGCAGGCTCCGCCTTCGCCTTACAATAGAGCTTTCTCTGAAAGGTCCGGATCTTATCTGGTGTTGTCAGGCTCATCGCCAATCACCATTCCCTCACCATCTTCGAAAGCGCGCCAGAAGTCAGGGTCCTTTGCTCCGCCGGCATTACCCGGCCTCAACGCTCCCATGACCCTGTCCGACTCCCGCCGTGGCCGCCGCCTAAAGCGACGTTGAGGCCGCTACCCTCACCCGCAACGGGTCTCCCCCTATGACCACGAACCACCCTTCCGACGTGCTGTGCCCACTACCCCGGCGGATCGAGCGGGTGCGCGTGTCGATTACTTCCCCGCTCGTGCAGCCTTCCCCAAATGGCAGGAGGGTCGGCATCCGCATTGTCACTTTCGAGGCCTGCTCAGGCTTTACTCGCGTTACGGCCCGTCGGATCGCTCAGCCACCCAAGGTGACCTTTGTCACGAGGCTCCGGTCCCGCCAGTTACCCAGCGAAACCGCTCGTCAGCTTCCGGACCTATCGACAATTATCCGGGTGGAACCCTCCTCCACTGATGATTCGCGCCTTCAGGGCGCACTACCACCACCTGACATCAGCATCGTGTCACTGGGGGGACCTCTCGCTTACTTGGGACGATCTCGCCGCTGCCGGACGCGCCCTTCGGGGGGTCGATCAAACAATATCGGCGTTACCGCAAATCTTAAGGCCTAACCCGGTCCTGATGTCGCGCTTGCTGAACCTGTATGAAGCTGCAGGCAGTATGGCCCGAAACGCCGACGATCGCTGTGTGATCGGCTCGATCAAGAGCAATCTGGGTCACCTGGAGCCGGCATCCGGCCTGATCGGGCTGATCAAGACGGCGCTCTGCCTGCAGCATCGGCAGATCCCCGCGAGCCTGCATT
>DASVEP010000230.1:0-27962 GCA_036380475.1 Candidatus Dormiibacterota bacterium | reverse complement strand
CTCCGCCACCGGAAAGGTGAATCGAACACTGGTGCCTTTTCCCTTTCTGGTGGTTATGCGCAGCTTGCCGCCCATTGCCGCGACCCGTTCGCGCATGTTCCGCAAGCCGTTGCCGCTTGAATCCTGGTGGGAGTTGAAGCCCGATCCATCGTCTGCGATCTCGAGCGAAGCCAGGCGACCATCACGGCTCAATCGCACCGCCGAGCTGGTCGCCTTGGCATGCCTGACGACGTTCGAGAGGGCCTCCCGCGTCAGCTGGACGATCTCATGCGAGCGCCCTGACAGAGTGGCGGCCAGGTCGCTGTCCACCTCGACGACGACCTTGAAGCCGGCCCGTGCCTGCGTCTCCTCGCCAAGCGCCCGCAGCGCCTGGTCGAGCTGCCGGTCGGCGAGGATTCCTGGCCTGAGACCGAAGATGTAGTTGCGCAGGTCGCGGATGACCCGGTCGAGCTCACCCACCGCGCCTTCGATGCGCGCAGCCTGCTCTGGAGAGCTCGCCATCAGGGCGGTGCTCTGCAAGCCCATTCCGACGGCGAACAGCGACTGGATGGCCCCGTCGTGTAGCTCCTTGGCTATGCGCTCGCGCTCGTCCATCAGGCCCATCCGCCGCAGTTCGGTCTGGGCGCGCGCAAACTCCATCGCCACCGAGGCCTGGTCTGCGAACGTCTCAACGAGCCGGACGGTACCCGGGTCGAAACGCCGTCCACCCTTCACGTTCGCAACCATGAGCGTGCCTGTGGCGCGTCCCCCGACCCGAAGTGGCACCCAGATCGCCGGTCCGACCCTTCCTAGCCGAATGATCGGTTGGTAGGCCCCCTGGTGCGTGCTCGCGTCATCTGCGACCAAGGGCTCGCCGGACTCCATCACCGCTCCGGAGATCGACTTTTCGGCCGGGACCGACTGTCCACGCACCTGCTCGGCGTGAGCGCCGACCGCGGCGGCAACCACGAGCTTGCCCGGGATGGACTTGATCGTCAGGATGGTGGCGGCGTCCGCGCCGGCCAGGTCGCGAGCATGGTCTGCTATGGCGGCAAGTATCGAGTCCCCGTCGGAGCCGGCGAGGATGGCACTGGTGATGTCTTGAAGGGCATTGAGCCAGCGCTCGCGCTGGTGAGTTTCCGCGTACAGGGTGGCGTTTGCTATTGCCACTCCAGCCTGCGAAGCCAGGAGTACCAGCGCCTCTTCATCCTCTTTGCTGAACTCCGAGGAGCTGCGCTTCTCGGCCAGATATATGTTGCCGAAAACCCTGCCCATCGCTCTCACCGGGGCGCCCAGGAAGGAGCGCATCTGAGGGTGGTGGGGAGGAAAACCGACCGACTTCGGGTGATCTCCCAGGTTCTTGATGCGGACCGATCGCGGCTCCTGAATGAGCAGCCCGAGGATCCCGCGCCCGCTGGGGAGGTCTCCAATGGCCCGCCTCTGCCTGACCGAGAGTCCAGTGGTGATGAACTCCACCAACTGCCCTCCGTCTCCTATCACCCCGAGCGCCCCATACCGGGCGTCGGTGACCTGAGCGGCTACGTCGACGATCCTTTGCAGCACGATCGGCAGCGATAGCTCCGAAGCCAGGGTCAGGCCGGCTTCGAGAAGCATGTCCTTGCGATCCTGCCGCTGCGTCACCGAGGCGAATTTACGCCATGTACACAACGAACCTCCGGACAGGGGGCCCTGTCCCGTGGGGTCGTTCGACTCTATGGCGGCTGCATCCAGAGTGGAAAGCTTCTGTCATGGACACTACGAAGCGGTTCGAGAGAATCTTCCTCGCCACCGACGGCAGCCAGGCATCGCAGGCGGCGGTTGAGGCCGCGATTGCGATCGCCAAGTCGCCCACCGTCAAGGTCAAGGTCGCTCACGTCTGGAATCTCGAGGTTCACCACCGCCATGGGCATTGGGACGTCGAGGTGCGCAGCGAGGCGGAGAAGCTCGTCGACTCCACCGTGATGCGCCTCTTCAAGGCCGGCGTGATCGCCGAGCGCCAGATCATTCGCGCGGACAGCAATCATGTGGCCGCGGCGATCGCCCTCGAAGCCAAGGAATTCGGGGCCGACCTCGTCGTGATCGGTTCGCGCGGACTTTCTGACTGGCAGTCGCTGACCAGGCACAGCGTCAGCCACCAGCTGTTGAGCGCAGTCGATTGCCCGGTGCTCATCGCTCGCGAGCGAAAGGCCGGCATACCTCACAGTCCTTCGAAAGTTCTTCTCGCGATCGCCGGCGGAGACGATCTGGCGCCGGGTGCGCGTGCTGTCATGGCCATTGCGCAGCCAGGCACATCCGTGATGGTTGTGCACGTCGCGCTGGCCATCTTCGGGCTGCAGGGCTTTGCCTACGTCGAGTCGCGAGTCGAGATCCGCGAAACGATGGCGAGGGCATGCGAGCTGCTGGAGAACGCTGGAGTCGAGGTGCAGGGGATGGTCGCCCACGAAGGACCCGTCGCGAAGGCCGTGGCCGAGATAGCCGAGGACTGGAATGCAGACCTCATCGTCATCGGCTCGAGCCGCATGCGCGATATCGGCAGCCTGTTTCTCGGCTCGGTGTCGCACGACCTTCTTCACATGACCGATCGGCCGGTCCTGATCGCCGAGCGGGTGACCGCGTGATCGGCAGTCAGCGTCGCCGAACCGTTGCGAACGTGATGACAAGCCAAGTTCACGTCGCGCGACCGCTGACGCCGTTCAAAGTGCTGGTTCAACTCATCGAGGACAACAAGATCAGCGCCGTTCCAATCGTGGATGAGCAGGGCATTCCTGTGGGCATCGTCTCGGAGTCTGACCTCCTCCTCAAGGAGCGCCGCGAAGAACTGCAGGCCGAGATGAATCTCTTGCACCCAAGGCTGCGGCGAGAACAAAGGGCCAAGGCCGACGGGGTTGTGGCTGCCCAGATCATGACCGCGCCGCCGATCACCGTCGGATCCAATACAACGCTGGCTCAGGCGGCGCGCAAGATGCAAGAGCGCAACGTCCGACGGCTTATCGTCGTTGACGAGCGCGGCAAGATCGAGGGCATCGTGAGCCGCAGCGACCTGCTGCAGGTTTTCCTGCGGACAGATGAGCAACTGCGGGACGACGTTGTCTCGACCATCATCCCCGAACTCTTCCTGCCTGACTCCGAGACGATCAACGTCCGGGTTCACTGGAACGTGGTTACGCTTTCGGGAGAGGTCGACCGCAAGAGCGACGTCGAGATTTTGACTCGGCTGACTCGACAGATCGATGGTGTCGTGGACGTCGTGAACCAGCTCACGTACAGGTGGGACGACACTACTGCCCCGCCAACTGCGGCGTGGCCGGTAGAGCGAAGTTTCCGGGCTTTCTAGTCCAGGCCGGTAGTCCCGTCGAACGGCCGTCGACTGGCCCTTCACTCGATGCGGTCCGCATGACACGCTCGGGACAAGGAGGTGGATGACATTAATGGGCATCTGGGCATGGGTAATCCTGCTGACTTGGTCCGCATTGCTGGCAACGGCCGCGCAGTACACGTTGTTCGGCGAGGACCGCAAGCCGAACGACTACGACTGGGTCTACATCGCCGGCGGCGCTCTCCTCTTCGGGTTCACCGCCCACGTGTGGTATCCGGGCTTCGGGCCGGTAGTTGACGGTCTCAACCTGATCCAGGCGCTGGTCGGAGGCGTGGTCGGAGGTACGGTCGTCGAGTTGGTCTATCGCCTGTTCATCAGGCGCCGTCAACTCACCTGAGCAACAACCCGGCCGGCGCCGACGATCAGAACTCTCACCGCTCGCGTTTTGTCCCGAATGCCAGGGGTCTTTCGGCCCTCGATCGCGCCGGCCGGCCGCCGGAAGCTTGAGATCGGCGCGATGCCGCCGACTCAAGCCCGTATCAACTTACAGAGGGAAATGAAAATGAAAGCACTCGTTTATCACGGACCCGGACAGCGTTCTTGGGACACAGTCCCCAACCCGACCATTCAGTCGCCGACCGATGCCATCGTGAAGATCGACACCGCCACGATTTGCGGTACCGACCTCCACATCCTCAAGGGCGATGTGCCCGCGGTCAAGCCCGGCACGATCCTCGGTCACGAGGCGGTCGGAACCGTCGTCGAGACCGGCGCAGCCGTGACCAACTTCCAGATCGGTGACCACGTGCTGATTTCGTGCATCACTGCGTGCGGCAGCTGCCGGTTCTGCAAGGCGGCCCAGTACGGCCAGTGCACCGGTGGTGGTGGCTGGATCTTCGGCCACCTGATCAACGGACTGCAGGCGGAGTACGCCAGGGTTCCGTTTGCGGACAACTCGCTCTACAAGGTTCCGTCGGGGCTCACTGACGAGCAGGTTCTGTTCCTTTCGGACATCCTTCCGACGTCGTTCGAGGTAGGGGTCCAGAACGGCCGCGTCAGGCCGGGCGACATCGTGGCCATCGTCGGCGCGGGCCCGATTGGACTTGCTGCGGTGATGACCTCCAAGCTCTACACACCGGCTCACATCGTCGTGATCGACCTCGACGACGGCCGCCTGGCCAAGGCGAAGGAGTTCGGCGCCGACGTCACCATCAATAACGGTCGCGAGGACGCGGTCAAGACGGTCCTCAAGCTGACCGGCGGTCTCGGTGCCGACGTGGCAGTCGAGGCAGTCGGAATCCCGTCAACCTTCGAGCTGGCCGCGGAGCTGATCCGCGCCGGTGGGACGCTCGCCAATGTTGGCGTGCACGGCAAGCCCGCGACCCTTCACCTGGAGAAGCTCTGGATCAAGGACGTCACCATCACCACTGGCTTGGTTGACACCCGCACCATCCCGCAATTGCTGTCGCTGATCGAAGGCGGCAAGCTCGACCCAACCGTGCTGGCCACGCATCGCTTCTCGATGGACGAGGCGATGCAGGCCTACGACGTGTTCGGCGACGCCGCAAAGACCCACGCGCTCAAGGTCGTCCTCAAGGGCACAGCGGTGTCCTCCGAGACGACGACGAAGGTCCCCGCCAGGACCTCTGCGTAAGTTTCGCTGCCGGCCGGGGGCCGCCGTGCCCCCGGCCGGCAAACTCCACTCAAAACGCGTTGAACCGACTAGGATTCCCGGTCATGAAGGCACCCGCGAACGTCTCCGACGTCGCGGGAGACCTCTAGCCTCCCGGCCTCCGGGCCAATCCGCTGGAGTCCCTCCCGCTCCCCAATTGATTTGCCGCGCCATCGAGCCGGCGGGAGGAGAGCCTTCAGGTGTCCATCAGATCCAGAGATCCCGCGTTCGTCTATCTCGTTATGAGCGTTGGCTGGTCGCTGTTCTTCAACGTCCTGGCCACCACCAACCTCGTGTACCAGATCGAGATCGCCCACCTCGACCCGCTCCGACTCCTGCTGGTGGGATCGATACTCGAGCTCACCTGCCTCGTGTTCCAGGTCCCGACCGGGTTGTTCGCCGACGCGTACAGCCGTCGCTGGGCGGTGGCGGCCGGCTGCGGCTTGGTCGGCGCGGGATTCATCCTCGAGGGGCTGGTTCCGCAGTTCGCCGCGATTGCCATCGCCCAGGTCATCTGGGGTATAGGCGCCACGCTCTCCGACGGCGCCGAGGACGCGTGGATAACAGACGAGGTCGGCGAGGACCGCGCCGGTCACCTGTTCATCCGGGGGTCGCAATACGCCCAGGCTGCCGGTCTGGCGGGCATCTTCATCGGAGTCGGCCTGGCGTCGATCCGATTGAACCTGCCGATCCTGGTCGGTGGATGTCTTTTCATACCTATGGCCGTCTACCTCTTCTTTGCGATGCGCGAGGACGCCTTCAAGGCGATTCCGCGCCGAAAGGCCGGCGGCCTCAGTCGAATGGCCGGCGGGATTCGTTCGTCTCTCGCCTCGATTCGCAGGCGACCGGTCATCCTCACCATCCTCGCCATCACGGTCGTGTGGGGCCTGTCGGGTGAAGGGGTCGACAGGCTGTACCAGGTCCATTTCATAAAGGACGTGGGCCTGCCGCGATTCGCCGGACTTTCCCCCGTCCTCTGGTTTGGGCTCATCAGCGGCGGATCGGCGTTGATCGGAATCGCCACGACGTACGTGATCCGTCGCCGGCTCGATCTCGGAAACCACGCGATCGTCACTCGATTGCTGTTCGCCGTGACTGCCGTTCGCTCAGTGATGATCGGCGGGTTCGCGCTCGCCGGCAACCTCGCGGTCGCGATCGCGTTTCTGTGGGCCGCAGCGGTCATGCGCCAGGCCTTCATGCCGGTGCACCGCGCCTGGCTCAATCGATCACTGGACCCATCAAACCGGGCGACGCTGTTCTCGGTCGACGGCCAGGCCGACGCCCTGGGACAGATAGTCGGAGGGCCGATGATCGGCGTCGTCGCGTCTGGGGTTTCGATCCGCGCGGCTCTGGTGGTGAGCGCTTCTCTTCTCGGTCTTGCCCTTCCGTTGTTTGCGCGAGCATTCGGTCAGGCCGGCACAGGTCCATCGGCGAACGCTGTCAGCGCGGACGCACTCGGCAGTTGAGCCTTGCGATCAGTCTTCGGGCGGAAAGGGCTCCTGATGATGCCGGTCAACCTGGGCCTCGGCCGACGCGTGGTCCTCATAAGGGCCGTCGAGCCGCACGCCTCGCGCCGTCCCGGCATCGTCGATGTCGGCGCTCAGCACATACCAGCGCTTGCCCAGGTGCAGCACGCCGTGATGCCTTTGGGCCGTCCAACTCTTGGGTGTGATGCCAACTCTTTCCTTCTCGGACATATGTCGCGCTCTCCCTGTCGAGTGACTTCCGGGGCCAGGTAGCCAGGCTACCGAAAAAACAACGATGCGCACTGCGACTATAAAAGCGTAGGGTTAGCCGTGGCCCCGAGGGACACGCGCGAAGGCATCAGAGGCGGTCGCAAGACTGTTTCCGAAGTCGGAGAGGCGATCCGTTGGGGTCATTCTTTTTCCAGCCAGGCTCGTGTCTACAATCACTCTGTGAACGTAAGCACGATCTCGGCCGCGCGCGAATTCGGCGAGCTGGAGCATCACCGCGCGGAGCTGACTTCGTATTGCTACCGGATGCTCGGATCGCCCTTTGACGCCGAGGATGCCGTCCAGGACGCATTCGTCCGTGCCTGGCGAAGCCGTGACCGATTCGAAGGTCGTTCGGCCATGCGGTCCTGGCTTTACAGGATCGCCACCAATGTTTGCCTCGACATGCTGAAAGGCAGACAGCGGCGTGCTCGACCAATGGACCTTGGCCCATCGGTGGAGCCGCTTGAGTCAAATCTGAATGCCAGGTCCGCGAAAGAGTGGATCGAGCCGATCCCCGAGAACCTGGTCGCGCCCGAGAAGGACCCGGCCGACCTGGCCGTCGAGCGCGAGTCGATCCGTCTCGCATTCGTGGCCGCCCTGCAGCAGCTCCCAGCCCGCCAGCGGGCCGTTCTCATCCTCCGCGAGGTGCTTCGCTGGGAAGCCTCTGAGGTCGCCGAGCTGCTCGGGACTTCGGTGGCATCGGTCAACAGCGCGCTCCAGCGCTCTCGGGCCACGCTGGCGCAGAGCAAGATGAGCACCACCGACCCCTTGCCGGCATTGACTGAGGCCGACCACGCGATGCTCGACCGATATGTCGCGGCGTTCGAGCGGTATGACATGGCCGCCCTGACCTCGCTCATCCGCGAAGACGCGACCCAGTCCATGCCGCCGTACGACATGTGGCTGAGCGGTCGCGATGACATCCTGGCCTGGTGGGTCGGACCTGGAAACGGTTGCCGCGGCTCCCGCGTGATCCCGACGATCAGCGCAAACGGGTCGCCGGCCTTCGCGCAGTACAAGCCCAGCCCGCAGGGCGGCTACGAGCCGTGGGCCCTTCAGGTGCTCGAGCTATCGGATGGGCGGATCGCCGAGTTCACCTTTTTCCTCGACACCGCCAGGATCTTTCCGCTGTTCGGCGTGCCGCTGCGACTCGACGGGTAGCACTTCGGCCAGGCCGAACAGGCCGATCAACTCGAGCAGGCACGGCTGAGCGTTCGATAGCTCGAGGTCACACCCGCACCGCCGCATAGCGAGCTGGAGGCGGGCGAGCCGACCGATGGTGACAGCCGTCGGTGCTTCGATCTGCGCGCAGTCGAGGCAGACGCTCCTCATCTTTGAGTTAGACGGAATCGGATACGGAAACTCATCGGTTCCACCTAGGTGCGCTCCCCCACATCGATGAGTTTTCTCCGCAGCGTCGTCTGAAACAGCATGAAGAACTCACGCTGGCTCTCGCTGATGATCCTCTGCACTGGATTTCTCCTGATCGTCGTCGACATGACGATCGTCAACGTCGCGCTCCCGTCGATTCAGCGTGACCTGGGCTTCTCGCAGTCGGGCCTGGCGTGGGTTCTCAACGCATATCTGATCGCTTTCGGCGGACTGCTGCTCCTTGCAGGTCGCCTGGGCGATCTATTCGGTCGCAAGCGCGTCTTCCTCATCGGCCTCGGCATCTTCACTGCCGCATCGGTGCTGTGCGGCCTTTCGTTCAACCAACCGATGCTGATCGCCGCGCGCTTCATCCAGGGCGTCGGCGGCGCTGTCAGCTCGGCTGTGATCCTGGCCATGATCGTGACCCTCTTCCCCAGGGCTGATGAGCAGGCGAAGGCGTTTGGCGTCTTCAGCTTCATCGCCTCGGCCGGTGCAGCGATCGGGCTGCTAGCCGGCGGGCTGATCACCCAGGCTGTCAGCTGGCACTGGATCTTCTTCGTCAATCTACCGATCGGGATCGTGACCGCGATTCTGTCCGCCCGCGTGCTTGCGTCGGACCGCGGCATCGGGATTGGCAAGGGAGCCGACGTCCTGGGCGCGGTGCTCGTCACGGTCGCCTTGATGCTCGGCGTGTACACGATCGTCCGGTCGTCCGACTACGGGCTTGGGTCCCTTCGCACGATTGGCCTGGGCTCGCTTGCGATCGCCCTCCTGGCGGCGTTCGTCGTGCGCCAGGCGATAGCGCGGAATCCGATCCTCCCTCTGCGCATCTTCTCCTCGCGCAAGATCTCGGCGGCCAATGTCGTCCAGGCCCTGATGTCATCGGCCTTCCTCGGTTTCTTCTTCGTCGCGTCGCTCGACCTCCAGCGGGTCCTCGGCTACGGTCCGATGTCGATAGGGCTTGCGTTCCTGCCTGTCGCGGTGGTGATGGGCTTGTTCTCGATCCGCTTCTCGGCATTGCTGATCAACCGCTTTGGCCCATTCGCGGTGTTGGTGTCCGGGCAGGTGGTGATCGTGGCGGCCCTCGCCATGCTGGGCTTTGGACCGACCTACGCGAATTACGCAATTCATTTGATGGTTCCGCTGGCGTTGCTTGGCCTCGGCGGCGGCCTGTCATTCCCCTCGATGACCATCATCGCGATGTCGGATGCGAAACCAAGCGACGCAGGATTGGCCTCGGGGCTGCTCAACACCACCGGTCAGGTTGGCGGCGCCCTGGGCCTCGCGATCCTGGCTACGCTGGCGGGCTCTCGGACATCGAGCCTGCTTCGCGATGGCGCCGGCACCATTTCAGCTTTGGCTGGTGGATATCACCTGGCGTGGCTGGTCGGAGCCGGCACGGTCCTTGCCACAATCGCTCTGACGATTTCCCTGCTGCGTGCGCGCAACAGCGCCGAGATGGACGTTGAGACCGACGAGAACGAAGCGGTGGCCTAAGCCCAAGCACTAGCCCGGAGGCGACGGGAATCGCGGCTCGAGACTCGGCGAAGCTCGGGTGAATGCTCTTCGGCTCCAGATTCCCATCAACACCAACACGATCACGAAGGCGGCCGCGGCCATCAAGACGATTCCGAACTGAGGAATGCCGAACGCGACTCCGACAAGGGCCGCGATCGCGCCCGCGACGGCGGCGACTATCACGGTCAGCATGCCGGGGAGCGTCTGGATCGTGTGAAATATCGACCCCAAACCCGAGCGGCTCCTTATACCTTCGATGCCAAGCGTTTGCAGAGCGCCACGGAAATCGTCGTAAGCGCTCGTTGTGAAGTGTGGCTCGAGGTCGGGATACAGCTCGAGGTAGGCCGCTCTAAGCCGGTTCATCGCGATCACCCACCGGTAGTCATCAGCATTTAGCGCCATCAATCGCGAGATGGTGGCGAGACCCGCGAACAGGACGACAAGAAGCATCGGAATGGCGATCGATGTGAACACCGATCCGAAATGGTCAGCCTGCGCGACCAGCGCAAGCGCGATCAACGCTCCCGACAAGATCGACAGGAATATGGTCACGCGGCTCAACAATTCGTTGTAGGTAAGGGCTCGAGTCGCGAGCAGGCTCCAGTGCTCGGTGGCCAGGATCTGCAGCTTGCCTGCGGCCCCGGCATCCGGTCTGGTGGGCGGAATCTCTGCCGACACTGGATCTGCTACTCCCTTTCCATGATGCGGTAGCCGCGTATGGGGTTCCACGACTCGACCACAAGTCGGTCGCCGGCTGGGTTCAATCGCGTGATGACAACCTCGCTGATGTCGATGTGAAAGTGATGCGCATCACTACCAGAGGCGACCTCCTTGGCGGTGCCTGCAATCTTCGCCTCACCCTTCCAGCCGCTCGGATTGTCCTGCGGCGGATCTTCGGTCGGACCATGGATCGCAACGCGCGCGTCGCGGCGGAGGTCGAGCGCTTTGACGGCGCCCGGCATGGATCCGATTCGAAGGTCTGACTCGCCAAATTCCAGCTCGGTGCCGCTGATCCGAGGCGAGCCGTCACGGCGGAGGGTGGCCATAGTCAGGTGCTTGCGCGAGCCCATCAGCCCGAGCACCCGCGATGCGAACTCAGGCTCTGCTTCCCTGAACTCAGCCCAGCTGGCCATGGCGAGTGAGAATAGCCGCTTACCTCCCTTAACTCGGCTGAGATTCAGGATCGACCTGCTACATATGGGCTGTGGGCAGGGTGGCAGCCAGGGCTGTTGTGATTGTGGCGATGCTGCTTGGCGCGGCCGCCTGCGGCTATGACGTCAGCACCACCTTCAACGCGGACGGCAGCGCGACCGTCGGCCTGAAGTTCCTCTTCCCCAAGTCGCTCATGCAGGCCGGCTCTGGGGCGTCGATCTCAGGATTCGGCGCCGCCGACATCGCCAAAGCCAACGCCGATCTTGCGGCCAAGTATCCGGGGGCCAAAGTCGCGCTGGTCACCGAGGGCGAGGAGTCCGGGGCTCAGCTGACGATCCCGTTCAAATCGGAGAAAGATGCCTTCGCGTTCTTGACGCAGCCAACCCAACTGAGTCCCGCAGGCGCTGCCTCCGGCGCTGCGTCCGGCACCGGCTCGAGTATCAACCTGGCCAACACCGGCGGACTCTTCGCGTCCGCCACTCACACGACATCCGGACAGACCGATACGTACACCTTCAAGACCGCACCGCAACCTCTGGCATCGCCATCGCCGGGGGATCCGCTCGGCCCTGACGTGCTCTCGTCCATCTTCTCCGTCACGTTTACGTTGACAGTCCCGAACGAGATCACATCGGCCCCGAGCGCACTTTTCACGCTCGATCGCAAGACCGCAATCTGGAAGCTGTCCTTGACGACGCCGCAGACGCTGACGGCGACAACCGGGCCGAGCGTGGTGCTGGCCGCCCTGTCAACGAACAACCCCCAGGCGCAGAGCCCCGCGCTGGTGATTGGAATCGCCGTGGTCGCCATCGCAGTCGGGCTGGTCGTGGGTATGCTGGCACCTTGGCGACGCAGGCTGAGCCCGGCAGTGGTGCCGGCGGCAGCGCCGCCGGGGGCGATTGCGGACTTTACTCGTCCAGCCACTGAGCCGCCCGCGGCCGCGTCATCTTGGACACCGCCGGGGCCACCATCCGATTCACCCCCTCCCACCCCACCTGAGGGCACGTCGCAAAGCTGATGGGACTGTTCAGCAGCTTCCGTCGCGAGTTCATCGTTCGGCCAGACGCATACAAGGCCTCGATCCTCTTCAAGTGGCCCGACACGAACATCCGCAATCGCACGCAGCTCACCGTCGAGCAGGACGAGCTGGCCGTCTTCTTCCGCGACGGCAAGGTCAACGGAGTGATCCAGCCCGGCGTGAGCACTCTCGATTCGAGTGAGATTCCGTTTCTCGGCAACCTGATCGACGCCGCCACAGGCGGCAAGTTCTTCAAGACCGAGCTCTATTTCGTGTCGACGCGAGAGTTCGCCAACCTCCCCTTCGGCGGCATGGTCGACAACGTCGTCGATCCCGAGACCGGGTTGGCGGTCGGCCTGCGCGTCTTCGGGGACTACTCGCTCAAGGTCGTGGGGCCGGATCGGCTGATCCTGAACCTGGTCGGCACGCAGGACCTTCGCAGCAACGAGCAGATCACCGACTGGATGCGTGACCAGCTGCTCAAGGTCTTTCGCACCGATGTCGTCGCGCATATCACCAACGAGAAATGGCCGATCCTTGGCATCGCCAGCCAGAACGCCGTCATCGAGCAGGAGACGCTCGCCGCAGCGGCCAAGGTCCTTGACCCATACGGCATCAGCGTCGCCCGGATGGGCAACTTCGTGATCTCGATCAGACCCGAAGACGAGGAGACGCTGAAGAAGTACCGCCGCGATGTCCAGTACACAAAGCTGGCGGGAAGCTTTCAGAGCGCGGCCGCGGGCGAGGCAATGGAAGGCATCGGCGAAGGCGCTGCCAAAGGTGGCGAGGGTTCCGCACCCGCTGTGATCGCGGGCATGGGCCTGGCCGGTGCAGTGTTCACAGCAGCGAAGGCCGCGGTTACCGCGCCGTGCCCCAAGTGCGGCGCGCCGGTCGCGGCCGGCGCGAAGTTCTGTGCGACCTGCGGCGCTGAGCAGCCTCTCGCCACTCCTTGACCGACGCCGCCATCGGCCTCGGCCAGATCAAGGCGTCTGACCCGGACTTCGACGTCGATAGCTTTCTGAAGCAGGCCGGTCAAGCGTTGTTCGCAGTCAAGTCAGCCATTCAGGAGCGCGAGACCGCGGACATTCGGGATCTTGTATCCGATTCTGTTTACGACGAGCTGCGCTCGGACGTCATGAGCCTGTATACACGCGGCGCCGTGCATTACTTCGACCTGCTGGACATTCGCCAGTCAACCATCGAAGCAGCTGAGCACACGCCGACCGGTGACCACATCACAGTTCTCTTCCAGTGCGTGGCGGAGCAGTACACGCTCGCCGAAACGCGCGGCGCAGACGCGATCCAGATGCCTCCCCTCATGCCGTTCTCCGAGTACTGGACTTTCAGCCGGCCCCCGGGCGCCGCGACTCTTGCGGAGCGCCGCCCTGAATGCCCGGTCTGCGGCGCACCGATCGACATCGATACGGGGCGAATCTGCCGCTACTGCAGGACGCTGATGCCGCCACCCAGGCAGCAGACCGGCTGGACGGTCGTCGCCATCACTCCGGCTGCGCAGAGCACGGCATAGCAGGCCAACTGGTCGTCCCTGACGGCATCGCCGGGGATGCGCGAGACTTTCCATCGTGGCGAGACCATCGATGTACGAGTTCGCCGGGGGGCGCGAAGCATTCCTCGCGCTCGCTGCCGCACATCACGAGCGCTGCCTTCAGGACCCGGAGTTGAACCACCCGTTTTCGCACACTGGCAACCCGCAGCACGTCGAGAGACTCGCCGACTACTGGGCGGAGGTGTTCGGCGGTCCTGCCCGTTACTCCGAGTCATACGGCGGCCACTCCGGCATGCTCGAGGTACATGCACGGCAGGGCGCGGGCGACGATTACGGCCCGCGGTTCGTCGCGTGCTTCATGCAGGCGGCGGACGACGTTCGGCTGCCAGAGGATTCCGAGTTCCGGGCCGGCCTGCGCGCATACATGGAATGGGCGACCCGCGAGGTGCTTTCTTACGCGCCGAGCGATTCCGAGGTGCCTGCAAACCTGCCGGTGCCTCGGTGGTCGTGGGAAGGACTCGAATAGGTGCAAAAGCCCGCCGACTTCCACCTTGGGGCTGATGTCGCCGCGAGCGATGGACGCAAGGTCGGAACGCTGGCGCGAATCATCGTCGACGGAGAAGGGTTCGACGCTCGCGCCCTCGTCGTGAAGGAAGAAGAGTCATTCGCGGGCCGCTTGCTGGCCGCCGAGTCGCTGTTCATCACAGACGAGGTCGTCGTTCCGATCACCGCCGTCGAGTCAGCCACACATGACCTGGTCAGGCTGTCGATGTCCGCGGCCGACATCCGGCGCCAGCCGCCGTACCTGAGCCGCCACTTCAAGCAACTGACGCCAGACACCGCGGTGCTCGAGGAGGCGGACGTCCTGAGCGGCGGTCTGGGCATCCCCAGGGTCGAGGAGACGGCTGCGAAGGGACCAGGTCAGATAGAGATCGATCGAGGCGAGAGCGTGATGCTCGGCACGACCGGACGCCGCCTTGGCGAAGTCCGCGACATCCTGTACGAGCACGGCGAGATGATCGGGGTCGTGATCCGACCCGAAGGATTCTTCACGAAAGACGTCGTTCTGCCGATTCGCTTCATCGACCGAGCCGATGACCTGGCCCTGTTCGCTCACCTGGACAAATCCGACATCGAGGCCTTGAAACCGTTCGTCGACAAGTAGTCTCCGCTTCGGTCAGGAGGCGCCGAGGAGAGCCGCCGCGAACTGGTCTATCGGTTCCCCACCGCTCACGCGCAGCCGGGTCCAGATATAGCGATCGGATAGGGTGTGCCAGAAGCCGAACCTGGTCGTCGTGGCGTCGTGATACCCGGCATTGGCCACCTCTGAGGCGACCATGGAGTTGACCTTTCCGCTGGGGTAGCAGAACGACAGCACCGGGTGCCCGACCAGCCGCTCGAGGAACTCCTTGGAGCTCCTGAGCTCGAACCGCACCGCATTCGACGACATGCGTGCGAGGTCCGGGTGCGTGACGCTGTGCGACCCGATCTCCACGCCCGACCGATCGGCTTCGCGGACCTGCGCCGCCGTCATGTACCCGGGCTGTCCGACGAACGACGACACGACATAGGCGACCGCCCTGAAGTCGTGGGCCCGAAGGATCGGAAGCGCTGTCGTGTAGAAGTCCGCGTACCCATCGTCGAAGGTGAGTATCACCGGCCGGCTGGGTAGGCCTCGCGCGCCCTTGAGGTAGGAGTAAAGGTCCTCAGTCGTGATCGTGTGGAAGTTGTTGCTCGCCAGCCAATCCATCTGCGCGGCGAAGTCCGCCGGCGTGACTGAGAGAGCGAATCCCATCCGGTCATTGCGATTCGGATTCGTCCGGATGTAGTGGTAGGTGAGAATCGGCACCTTGATCGCGGCGGCGCCGGCCGGGATCACATCGGACGGTCCGGAGACGGTGGTGAAGCTCCACCACCTCGGCCCAACCACGGGCACACCGCGGGTGGAACGGCCGCGTACCTCGACTTGATAGGTGGTTGAGTATGCGAGCCGGTACGGCTCGAAGCGCAAGGTGAAGTCGTCGAGCCAGACGACACGACCTTCAACGTTGGGTTGAATCGAGAGCGAGGCTTCCACGCTCGCGCGATCCATCGGCTGGCTGAAGGTCACGACTATGTCAGCGCTGGCGGGAATGCCCGAGGTCCTCGGCTCGGACACATCGACACGAGGCGCGATGCGCTTGTTGCCGAATTCGGGGTCGCCTGCCGTCACCGACGCCACCGGAACCGGCGAGCCGAGCGTGCCGGGTGGCGGGGGCTGCGCACCAGGCGTGGCAAGCTCCGCGACGGGTGTGGTCAACACGTTGTCGGCCACCTCGGCCACCCAATGGTGCTCGTGAAGCGCGACCTCCCCACTGCCTATCAGCACGGCTCCGGCGAGCGCAACCAATGCGATCCGGCCGGCGCGGCCGAAATCACACACGATCAGGGCTCCTGCGGACTGGTCGGCGCGGTCGGGTGCGCCCGAACGATGCTGCGCACGATGAAAAAGACCATCACCAGCACGACGGCCGCCCACAGGAAGTACGTCTCGCGGTGCACGCGCAGGAACGCCTCCATGCGCGGGCCGAAGTTGACGCCGATGATCATGACCACCCCGGCCCAGATCGCCGTCGACACCGCGACGCTCGCAGCGAACACCGTGTAACGAATCCGCAACACGCCGGCAGCGACTGTGATCGGAACGCGGAAGCCGGGGATGTGCCGGCCGAAGATGATGGCCGCAACGCCGTAACGCTGGAACCATCTTTCCGCGCGGTCCAGCCGCTCCGGGCTGAGGTGAATAACCTCGGCAAAGCGACCCTCGGCGAGCCGGCGGCCAAATTTCCTGGAGATGAAGAAGAGGTTGGTCGCGCCCAGAACGACGATGCCGATCAGGCCGAGCCAGGCGATGATCCACGACGCCAGGTAGCGCGGGACGTGCGCGCCGACGTACATCACGAAGACGTCGCCCGGCGCCGGCAGCGGAATCCCAGACTCCTCGATGTAGAGAAGCCCATAGCTCCCGAGGTAGCTGTAGCGCCGAAGGAACAGCCGGATCCAGTGGGTGCCCCAGGTCACCAGGTCAGGTATGTCGCCCTCGAGGATCGCCACCACCAGGATGGCGGCGGCGATCAGGATCGCCAGGAGCGCGATCCTGAGCCTGCGCATCCCGGAGGCTCGGATGGCTAAGGACCGGAGGGTGGCCACGTCAATGCTCATTCTTGCCGTATCGGCTCCACCGGGATTAGTCGCATGTACGGCATAACGGCGCCATAGGCAATTCCGATAGCACGTCCACCAGTTTCCCAGCCTCCGCGCCTGGGGCCGGGGGTGAACCGCCGGCGCTGCAGACACCTCGATTCTGGAGGAAGATAGATCGCTGAGGCGATCTCGGGGCGCTGACCATCGTGAGCCGGCCGCTAAGGGTCTTCGTGCAGTTCGTCGTCGACTCGTCGGTGACCTGCCTCGATGAGGAAACTATGCGCAAGCTCGCCGCCGGCGAGGTCGAGGTTCCGCGGCTCTTGCGGTGCGCCTCGCGGCCTACGTGAGGAGCGCCGCCAGGCTGATTGCGGTCCGGTCGCTGGGCAACATCAGGGAACGGCTGGCGTACGACCTGCTCGAGCGGGCGTGCCGATCACAGCTGGCGGTTGGCCGCCTCGACGTCAAAGCGACTCAGAGCGACCTCGCCGACTCAATCGGCTCGGCACGCGAAGTGATAAGCCGCGCCTTGGGCACGTTGCGTGCTGAATGGATTGTCGAGACGGCGCCCGGGACGATCCGGGTCATTTTGCCCATGCGCCTTGCGGACATCGTGCGCGCCTTCGCTGTCTAAGCTGATAAAGGGGGCCCGCCGATTTTGACACCCATTTCTACGGGTGACCCACCATGTTGGGGCGTTGGTCTTTGGGGAAGGGCCATCAATTCCATGACGAGGAGCAAACGATGCTTGGGAAGGGGAGTTCGTCGATCAAGAATCCGAAGACCTACGAGGAGCTGAAGCGGCAGGGCGTGAGCAGGTCACGAGCCACCCGCATCAGCAACGCCCAGACGACGAAGTAACCGGCTCCGCGACGTGGGCGTAATTCCTGGGGAGGTCAGGAGATCGAAGTACGGCGGCCGGCTGCTGATGGTTTGGGTCGGACTCCTGGGCATGGCCCAGATGGCCGACCTCATCACCACTGAGGTCGACCGGCTTCGTGGCGGGATCGAGGTGAATCAGTTCGCCGCTTTCGTTTTGATGGTCGGCGGTGCGGGGCTCTTCCTTGTGCTCAAGCTTGCGGTCGTGCTCGGGATGGCGGCCGCGGTGCTCATCGCGCTTCGCTTCCGGCGGAATCATCCCGGCGAGCGTGCGGAGAGATGCCTTGACATCGTCGCTCGTACGCTTCAAGTGTCGGTCGTGCTGCTGACCGTGACAGCTCTCGGCAATGTGCACGTAGCCGTCGAGATCGCGGCCGCCGCCGGAGCGAACTAACCCAGGCCGCTGTTGTGTCGACCTCCCAGGCATCGCTCTGGAAATTTGACGGGCACAAAGGCCCAACTATCATCGGGCGAGCAGCAGAACCGGCTACCAACCCAGGCTCAGGGGCCTCCGTGCTCGGTCGTGGGCGATCCCACGCCGACCGGAGGCCTCCCCTTGTCACTTAGTGCAGGTCTGCTCCGCCGCGCTCAACGCGTCACCGTCCGTCTTCAGAGGCGTGCCAAAGCTCCCGAATTTGTTGAGGCCGTTGCCGACCGCTGCCCTGTCGTTGTTCTGAAAGCCGGTCAGCGCAGCCTGCAGCCCGGCGTGCATGCCCTGGAAATCGGCGCGGAGCTTGTTCACCGGTCCGGCGATACACAGCGGGACCGAGCCATGGTCGATGACCGAGATCACGTTCTGGACCTGCTGGTCGGTCTCGCCGATGGCGTTGAAACAGGCGTTGGACAAAGTTCCGACGCAGACCTGCGACATCGTGGGCAGAGTCTTTTCCAGGCTGATGATCGCCGGCTCCAACGAGCTGTTTAGGAATCTTTCGGCGCGAACGAACTCCGTGCCGGTGTTGTCCGGTGTCGGGGACGCAACGGCTTGATTCGAGCCCGATGAGCCCGAGCCCGGCCATGGCAGCTGGATGAAGTTCATGGAGTTGAGGACGATCATCGCCATCACCAGCACCACGACGCCAACGCCGACGTACATATAGGTGGTAAGTCCGGAAGCAGGTCGTTGCTGCCACAACGGGACCACCGGCTCGGAGACCGCTGGAAGGCCGTAATCGACAACGGGCTCGGGTTCCGGGTTGAACTGCATCGGCATCGGCGCCTGTTGCAAGGGAGCCTGCTGGACGGGCTCGGCGGCGGTCTCTACCGGGTCGACCGTGATGGCGTTCCATGAAGGAAAAATCCCCACGTGGACCGGCTCCGTGCCAGCCACCGGCTGCCATTTCGTGCCGTCCCAGACCCATTTGCCGTCAGGCGACAACTGGGGCGGTTGAGCTGGGGGGCTCGCGTCGATGCTCACGATGGGAGAGAGCGTAGGGCTCGGTTTCGCTGACCCCTTGGGGTTAAGCCGTTAAGAGTTGTTAAGCCGCTTCTTGCTTCTGGTCGAGCACGACCTCGATCAGCGGGCTCTGCCGGACCATCGTGTCGACGTCGTTCCGGCGCCACTTCCTGGCAATCGGCGCCAGCAGCCGACGCCGCTCGGCCTCATCCTCGATGATCCGCGCCCGTGCCGGCAGGTCGGCCTTCACTTGCCCTTTCAGGTGGAGAGTGAGCTCGGGCCGGGCTTCCAGGTTCCTCAGCCAGGCGCGACGCCTGGTCGATGGGATGCCGCTGATGTAGATCCGGCCGTCGATGTTGTGAAAGACGATCTCGATCCGCCTTGGACGGCCGCTCTTGCGACCGGTTGTGGTGATGTCGACGATGCCGCCACGGGCCAGCGCGGCCTGGACCTTTTCATCGGCTGCGCCGCCGCTCTTGATTCTTTGCATGACCCTATAACTTCGCCGTTGGCGCGGCTATTGCCGGCAGTTCCAGCCGCCAGTGACCTGGAGGCTGTCCTTGCCTGTGGTCGCATTCGTCAGGTTGGCGTCGATCGTCCCTGATTGCTGGCCGCGGTCGAGCACGAACGTGACCTTGTCGGTGCTGCTGGTCTGCCACACCTTTGTGGCGTCGATGCTGTGGACCTCGATCGTCACGGATGCGTTTTGGTAAGTACCCGGACCGCGGAAGTTCTTGATCTGAAACACGACGCCCCACACCTCTCCGCTTGCATCGACCGTCCCATAGAAGAGGTCTGCCCACGTGTCGCCGTTGCGCGCGCGACCGCCTGAGCACTGGCTCTTCTGAGATCCGATGTCCGGCACGATCCCAACCATGTGCCCCGATATGTCGCCTGAAAAGCTCAGGTTCTGACTCCAGCTCGCCTGCACCGCGGTCGCCGTCGGAGCGGGAGACGGCTTCGCCGATGTCTCGTTGCAGGCGGCCAGGACGATGAGGGCGACGATGCCCGCTGCCCGAAGCATGTGGTCGAATGTTACCCATGGCGGCCGGAGCGGAGCGGATGACCAGGGCCATGCAATCTTTGGAAGCCGCATTCCTCCGTGGAGTCGATGGCGTCACGGAGATCTGGCTCGTACGTCATGCCGATTGCTATGAGGGCATGTCAGAAGGCGATGATCCACCTCTGAGCTCGCTCGGTCGCAGGCAGGCGGACCTGCTCGCCAAGCGCGTGCAGCATCTGAAACCCTCAGCGGTGTACTCGAGCCCGTATCGACGCGCTCTCGAGACCGCGCAGGCGATCTCGGATGATGTGCGGGTGGACGATCGACTCGTCGAGATGGAGATGACGCTCAGCGACGACGGCGAGTTCGAGTTCAAAGAGCTGCCCGAGAGCGTGATCGAACGCATGGGCGCGTCGATCAGCGACATCACGCAAGCGAACGCGGGGCAGCGCGTGATCGTGGTGGCGCACGGAGCGGCGATGATCGTTTTCCTCGCTCATGTGCTTCGCCTGGAGCCGGGCCAGCTGCGCTTCCTTCCCTACTTCACGTCAGTCAATGTGATCAGGGTGCTTGGCGACAGGCGCATGGTGAGCTCGCTGGGCGACACAGCGCATCTCGAGTGACCGACCGCATTCGAGAAGACCTCGAGGCGCAGTGCCGGCAGAGACTTGGCCGGCCGCGCCTCCGCGTGGCTTCGGTGGATCCGATCCCGGAGGGCCACTCCGGATTCACGTATTTCGTCAACATCGAGGATGGTGACCGCTCCCGCCGCTACGTCCTCCGCCTCCCACCACCGGGCGCACGCATCGCAGGCCCGGCCGACGTGATCCGCCAGGGCCGCATCATGGCTGCGCTGCACGCCGCAGGGCTGCCGGTGCCGGCCATTCCGATCCTCGCGCCTGAGCCGGTCGTCGACGGGCGGCCTTTCGTGTTGATGGAAGCGGTCGAGGGCACGCGCATCGAGAAAGCCGGCGTCGACCAGCGACCCCTGGACATCTCAACTTCGGCAGTGGAAGTCCTCAAACATCTTCAAGCGCTGCCAATCGACCGCACCGGCATCGGTGACGAAGAAACGGTAAGCCTCCAGGCCGAGATGATGAGGTGGGCATGGCTGATGCAGCGCGCGCCCGAGGAGCTGACCGCGCGCGCCGGCGAGCTTGGCGGTTTGCTGGCCAGGCATGTGCCTGCGGAGCGCGCGCCAACGCTCGTCCACGGTGATTACCACTACGGCAACATGCTGTTCCGCGGCGCGGAGGTCGTCGCCGTGCTCGACTGGGAGATCGCCGAAATCGGCCAGCCGCTGCTTGACCTCGGCTGTCTTTGCATCGTCTCCGTCCGGCGGCAGTACGAGGGGGCGCCGAATCCGGGTGGCGCGATCGACGTCGCGGTCGAAGACCTATACCGGTTGTACGGCGCGGGCGCAGATGAGATGCGTTGGTACCTCGCGCTCAGCCTCTACAAATACGCGTCGATCTTCGGCTACAACCTCATGCTGCACCGCCGCGGAAAGCGGCCCGATCCCATGTATGAAGGCCTGACGGATACGATCACGGGCATGATCGACGAGGGCATCGCTGCATTCGATAGGAGGCCGGCATGACCTGGGACTTTTCAACCGAGCCGGAATTCGAAAAGAAGCTCGCATGGATGCGCGATTTCGTGCGCGAGGAGATCTACCCGCTCGAGGTGCTCGATACGGACGAGGCGGGCTTCATGCGCGCCATCCGGCCGCTCCAGGCGGAGGTCAAGAAGCAGAAGCTGTGGGCGACGCACCTGCCGCCGGAACTGGGGGGGCAGGGCTACGGCCAGGTGAAGCTGGGCCTCATGCATGAGATCGAGGGCGCCACACTGTGGGCGCCGATCATCTTCGGCAACCAGGCGCCCGACTCGGGGAACTCAGAGGTGCTCGCGCAGTTCGGTACGGACGCGCAGAAGAAGCGCTGGCTTCAACCGCTGCTCGACGGTCAGATCCGCTCGGCTTTCTCGATGACCGAGCCCAACACCGCCGGCTCGGACCCGACACTCCTGTCTACGACCGCTGTTCTCGATGGCGATGAATGGGTCATCAACGGCCATAAATGGTTCACGTCGAACGGCATGATCGCCGATTTCCTGATCGCGATGGTCGTCACGGAGCCACAGGCCGATGCCTATGAACGTGCGTCGATGATCCTCGTGCCCGGCGACGCTCCTGGTTTGAAGAAAGTGCGCAACGTACCGACAATGGGCGGCGACGAAAGATTCGGATACGGACACGCAGAGGTCCTTTACGAGGACGTACGCGTGCCCAAGGACAACCTGATCGGCGAGCGCGGTCAGGGATTCCTCATCGCGCAGGCGCGGCTTGGACCGGGCCGCATCCACCATTGCATGCGCTGGCTCGGTCAGGCGCGGCGTGCTTTCGACATGCTGTGCGAGCGCTCGCTGCAGCGCGAGGCATTCGGAAAGAAGCTCGCCGGACATGAGACAGTCCAGAACTGGATCGCCGATTCAGCGGCTGAGATGCAGGCGGCGCGCCTCATGACGTTGCACGCCGCCTGGGTCATCGACACGCAGGGCGCTTCCGCCGCGCGCAAGGAGATCTCGCTGATCAAATTCTTCGGCGCGAAGGTACTGCACGATGTGATCGACCGTGCCATCCAGGTCCACGGATCGCTCGGTTACTCATCGGATATGCCACTCGAGGAGATGTACCGCCACGCGCGCGCTGCGCGCATGTATGACGGGCCGGATGAGGTCCACCGAGTTTCGGTGGCGCGTCAGGTCCTGGCCGGCTACCAGCCGCCCAAGGGCATGTGGCCTCGAGAGCACGTGCCGACGCGTCGAGCCGCGGCGCAGCGCAAGTTCGCGTCGCTGCTGGAAGCGGCCGCCACCGATGCCTGAGGGCCTCCCGGATTACGCGGTTCTGAATCGTGCGGTCTGGACAACGGCCAACGCCAACTACACAGCCGAGAAAGCGCGGGAATCGTGGGCGCAGGAAGACATCAGCTGGGGCGTCTGGAAGACCCCCGAGGCTGAGGTCAACGTTCTGCCAGAGCTCCGAGGCCTCGACATCATCGAGCTCGGATGCGGCACGGCTTACTTTGGTGCATGGTTCAAAAAACGCGGCGCGCGCCGTGTGGTCGGCGTCGATGTCACGCCGGCGCAGCTCGCCACCGCGCGCGAGATGGATAGCGAGTTCGGGCTGGGGCTCGAGCTCATCGAGGCGAATGCGGAGGAGGTTCCGCTGCCGGACTCCTCGTTCGATCTCGCATTTTCCGAATATGGCGCCTCGATCTGGTGCGACCCATACCGCTGGATCCCCGAGGCTGCGCGCCTGCTGCGCCCGGGCGGCGAGCTCATCTTCATGCGCAACACCACGCTGCAGGTCCTGTGCTCACCCGACGAGGGCAAGGTGACCGAAATCCTGGTCCGCCCGCAGAAAGGCATGCACCGGTTCGACTGGAAGGATGAGGACGGGCCTTCGACCGATTTTCACATCAGCGGATCGCACCTGTTCCAGCTCCTGCGCAAGACCGGCTTCGAAATCGTCGACTTCCGCGAGCTGTTCGCGCCCGATGACGCGGTGGACCATCCTTACTACTCATATGTGCCGGCGGAGTGGGCGAAGCGCTGGCCGGCGGAAGAGGTCTGGCGCGCTCGTAAGACGCTAGCGTCGACTTAGGGCTAAGGCCGGCTTTCGGCCAGGTGCAGGCGGTCCCAGTCGGAGTAGGGCCCGTTGACGTGGATGATCTGCTTCAACCCAGCCTGCTCCAGCAGGCTCGCTGCGATACCGGCCCTGTAACCCGAGGCGCAGTGAACGGCTACGGGCGCCTCGGTTGGAATCTCGGTGGCCCGAAACGGGACGTCGGGGAGGTAAATGTGAACCGCGCCCGGAACATGGCCGCCCGCCCACTCGTGCTCGTCGCGGGCGTCGACCACCGTCATCGGCTCCGCGCTGAGGATCCACTCCGCCATGTCCTCGATGTCGACCGTCTCGAAGGTCGACACGGCCCGCCCGCTCGACTGCCAGGCGTCCATGCCGCCGTCGAGGGCGCCGGCCATCCTGTCGAAGCCGATCCGGTGCAGCTCGCGCTGGGCTTCGACGTGTTGCTCGTCGGTGCCGCCCGCGAGCACGATCTGCCGTCCTCGCGGGATGAGCCATCCGACCCACGCGCTGAAAGGGCCGTCCAGGCCGACGCTGTAGCTGCCGGGGATGTGGCCGCGGTCGTAGTGACGCCCTTTCCGCACGTCGACGACAGCAGCTCCTTCAGCCATCAGTCGTTCCACGTCTGATGCGCTCAACTTCGCCGGCGGCGCAGGTCTCCGGCCCAACAGAGGCGGACCGGCGCTATTGAAGGCGGCCATGTCCCGGTAGTAGGCCGGGTACCGCTGCTGGTTGAGCGCTCGCGCGAGGAACGGCATCACCTCGGTGGTCAGAAAGAACGGGTTGGTCGCCCGCTCTTGGCCGAGCGTGGTCTCGTGCCCGCTTCGACCTCCCGTGCCGCAGAACGAGCCGCTTCCGTGCGTCGGAAATATCGCCAGGTCGTCCGGCAGGCCGCGGAGCCTCACCTGGAGGGTGCGAAGCGCCTCGAGCGCGAGATGGACCGCGAGGTGAGGGCCGAACAGGTCCGTGCGCGCGATTGCGCCGACCATGACCGCACCCCCGGAGAACAGCGCCCGCGGGCGCCCGTCTTCGACCAGAAGGTAGCTCTTGTGGTCCGGGGTATGACCCGGCGTGTGGAGCGCCTGGATCGTGACTCCGCCGAAAGCGAGCTCCTTGCCAGAATCCAGGTCCTCGATCGAAGTGCCCGCCTCGCTGGCAAGCTCGCCTCGGCCGGATGCGAAGTCGTTGTGGAGATGTGTGTCGAGTGCATGGGTCAGCTGGATACCCAGTGCCTCAGCGCGAGTCAGGTATCCGTCGACGTCGCGATACGGATCGACAACCAGTCCCACACCGTGATCCACATCGGCGATAAGGAAGCTCGCGTTCCCGAGCTCCCTGGCGACGAACGGCTCCACGGTGAACATGACCGTCAGAACCCTACGAAGCTTCTACCCGAATGAAATCGGGGCGGTGGTGAGTAGAACCCAGATCGCGATCGCGGTCACCACGACCGCTCCACCGTAGAAGATGACCTGAGCGGGCAGCGTCCTTGCGGCAGGAAAACCAAGATCGACCAGCAGGTACCGCAGGCGATGCGCGAAATGGAAAAACGGGAGCGCGATCAGCACGAGCAGGTAGAGCTTGACGAGCGGGTTGCTGAGCACGCTGACCCAGGTGTCGTAGTGACGATCGACCACCCGCACGACACCCAGCGGACCCAGGATGCCCTGGACCAGGATATGGATCGGAATAAGGAGCGCAGCCACCACCCCGCCCTGCGCGAACAGGAACCACCACAGGAGGTGGGCCAGCGCCGGCTTCTGTTTGTGAACGGCGGCTTGGCTCATCGCGCAAATCCGATGAGAACCGCGGCGATCACGACCGAAGCCAGGAACCACGCTGCGAACTGCGAGAGGACGATGAGCCGTGAAGACACCGGTTTGCCCAACACCTTTACGTGGATGATCACCCCGGCCAGGCTCAAGAAGGTGTAGCTGTGATACAGCGCAAAGCCCAGGCAGATGATGCTGAAGATGACGAAGCCGATGGAGCTGTGCGGGTAGTAGCCTTTCGGCCCGTTCGACGCCCGCTGGATCTCGACGAGCAGCCATAGGAGCCAAATGGCGAGAGGCACCGCGGTGAACTCGCGGACGATGTAAAGGAGGTAATGGCGCCGGCGCAGCCACCAGCCACGCGGCATCTCGCGCTGATAGACGCGAGAGGCCGGCCCGGTCGCGATCGAGCTCGCCGCCACAGCGTCCGGCGACCTCATTCGTCCCGGTTTCCGTAGGGAAGGACGAATCGCATCGTGGTGTCGAGCTTCGTCTGCTGTATTGCCTTGGCCGGGTCGACGCCCTTGGGGCAGACGACCGAGCACTCGCCGACGAAGCTGCACTCCCAGATCCCCTCGGAGCTCGCGATCACGGGCAGCCGTTCCTTGATGCCCTGGTCTCGGGAATCGAGGTTGTAGCGGCGGGCAAGAGCGGTCGCGGCCGGGCCGAGGAACTCGTTGTTCAGCCCGTACACCGGGCAGGCCGCGTAGCAGAGCATGCAGTTGATGCATTCGCTGAACTGGCGGAACTCATCGATCTGGTCCATCGTCTGACGGTGCTCGCCCGCCCCGAGCGGCAACTCCTGCTTGCGGATGATCCACGGCTTGATGGACTGCAGCTTGTGCATGAAGTCGCCCATGTCGATGATGAGGTCACGCACGATCGGGAAGTTCTGCAGCGGCTCGACGGTGATCGACCGGGGCCAGTAGTCACGCAGGAATGCGTTGCACGTGAGCTTCGGGACCCCGTTGACCATCATCCCGCAGCTCCCACAGATTCCCATTCGGCAGGACCACCGATAGCTGAGGCTGCCGTCGACGTGCGACTTGATGTGGTTCAGCGCGTCCAGGACCACCATGCTCTCGTCCGCGAACGGGATGTCGTACGACTGCAAACGCGGCGCCTTGTCCTTTTCGGGATCGAAACGCGTGGTCCTGATCGTGATCCTCTTTTCCGCCATCTCGATTCCCTCTAGTAGGTCCGTGCCTGCGGCTTGAAATTGGTGATGTGGACGTCGCGATATTCGAGCCTCGGGGCGGGGCCGTCCGAGCGAAACGCCAGGGTGTGCTTCAACCATTTCGCGTCGTCGCGTTCGGGGAAATCGCGACGCGCATGCGCGCCGCGAGACTCCTCGCGCGCGAGGGCCGAGTACGCAATCGCCTCGGAGACCTCGAGCATGAAATCGAGCTCTAGGACTGCCATCAGCTCGGTGTTGAAGGTGCGGCTGGAGTCTTCGATTTTGATCTTCTCGAAACGGTCCCGGAGCGCGCCGAGCTGCCTGCTCAGCTTTTCGAGACCCTCGCGCGTGCGGAACACTCCCGCGCCAGCATCCATGTCGTGCTGCATCTCTTCGCGGATCGTCCCGATGCGTTCCTCACCGCCCTTCTTGTCGAGATACGAGGACTCGACGCGCCGGGTTTCGTCAGCGAGCATCGCATCGATCGGATTCACACCGACCGCGGTCGCGACGCTTGCGTGCTCGGCCGCGGCCCGACCTGCGGCCGCGCCGAAGACCAGGCATTCTGAGAGAGAGTTCGAGCCAAGCCGGTTGCCGCCGTTGAGGCCCACGTTCGAGCATTCGCCCGCAGCGTAGAGGCCGAGGATCGGGGTGGCGCCCGAGATGTCCGCATCGACGCCGCCCATCATGTAGTGCTGGACCGGACGCACCGGGATCGGGTCCTTGACGATGTCGATGCCGACGAACTCGCGACCGAGCTCGCGCATGAAAGGCAGCTTGCGGTCGATCGTCTCTTCGCCGAGATGACGCACATCGAGGTGCATGTACTTTCCGTGGGGACCTTCGAAACCGCGCCCGGCCTCGAATTCCGTGACCATCGCGCGGGAGATGATGTCTCGCGGCCCCAGCTCCATCTTGTTGGGCACGTAGTGCTTGAGGAATCGCTCGCCTTCTTTGTTGACGAGGTAACCGCCCTCCCCTCGCACCGCCTCGGTGATGAGGATGCCCGTGAACGGCAGCCCGGTGGGATGGAACTGCACCATCTCCATGTCTTTCAGGCCGACGCCGGCTCGATATGCGAGCGCCATGCCGTCGCCTGTGCAGATGTTGCCGTTGGTTGTGAATGCGTAGACCCGGCCGAGCCCGCCCGTCGCGAGGATCACAGACTTCGCTGTGATGGCCTCGAAACGCCCGCTTCGCATGTCGATCGCGACCACGCCGACGCAGCGCGAATCCTCGACGAGGAGCTTCGTTGCGAAGGCCTCGTCGTGACGGTGGATCTGCGGAAACCGAAGCGATGTTTGAAAGACGGTGTGGAGCATGTGGAAGCCCGTCTTGTCGGCCGCGAAGCAAGTGCGCCACGTGGTCATGCCGCCGAACGGCCGCGCCGATATCTTCCCGTCTGGGTCGCGGCTCCACGGGCAGCCCCAATGCTCCATCTGGATGACCTCGATCGGCGCCTCGCGTACGAAGGCCTCGACGACCTCCTGGTCTGCCAGGTAGTCCGAACCCTTGATGGTGTCGAAGGCATGGTTCTCGTAGCTGTCCTCGGGTCGCAGCACGGCCGCAGAGCCACCCTCGGCGGAGACCGTGTGGCTTCGCATCGGGTAGACCTTCGAGACCATTCCGATCTTGAGGCG
>DASVEP010000229.1:0-16677 GCA_036380475.1 Candidatus Dormiibacterota bacterium | reverse complement strand
CGGAGCAGCTCCCATTCCATTCGGTAGACGATGGTGGGGTCGTACTGAGCCATCGTTCCCCAGTAGGCCTGGGCGGTGAGCCCGTCCATCATGCGGACCTCATTGAGCTCGGTAAAGCCCACCCAGAATCGATAGCTTTCCGGGGCGCGGCGAATGAATGCGGGCCGCATGTCGAACTCAACGCCGTCGGCGCCGACGTGGAGAGTGGCCATGTGAGGCGCAAGCTGTCTGGTGGCCTCCATCTTCAGGGCTCTCCTGAGAGGCGCAATCCAGAATGGCCGTGTCAACAACCACACGCCGAGGAGCACGACCACGGCGAAGTTGCCGGCACCGAGTCCGCGGCGCCAGCCAATGACGACGGCGATCACGATCACGATCACGGCCACGATCGTCAGGACCAGGGCAGCTGTAACGATGGTCCACACGCTGTTGATCAGCGACCCCCATCTCAACACGGTGATCGGGGTCTGCCATTGGTCCGGCGCGGGCGGCCGATAGGTGGATGCGTCGAACTTTGGCCTCGGTCGCAAGCTGAGGAAGAGGAATTCGCTCAACGCGATCAGCAACACAGTGAACAGGAGGTCTCCGGTGACAAACAAGACCAGCGCAACGAGCGCGATCACGTATCTGGCGAACCAGATCGCCAGGCGGCGCTCGGCGCCGACAGCTGCGAGGCCGGCACCTGTTGCTTGCACGCTGGGAGCTTAGGCTTGCGATCAGCCTCTCGCGCTGAATTAGCTCGGCAACGGTGAGTTAGCCGGCGCGCTCCCAGGTGAGAGTTCGATGCACGACGGTATCGTCGGCTGCTGTGGTGGTCAGCCGGATGACGAGCCTGCCGTCCTCCACCTTCATATTCCGCATCATGGTCGCCCCCACCTGGCCAGAGGAGAGCGCGCCGACCAGACGCGTACGCACGTCGCCACTCGCCTCGTCCACCTCATACGTGCCGAAGTAGGCGTCGTAGCCGCCGATTGCGGTGGTGTTGTTCTGCCCGGTGAACAGAGGCGCGGCGACCGCCACGCTGCGGTCGCGCTTCATGAACTGCGCCGCGAAGTTCCCCGCACCGTCGAAGAAGAGCAGCGCCACGGGGTCAGAGCCCAGACCGGGCTCGTCGACGGGTTTGCCCGACGCATCCCGATCGATGCGCGAAAGGAGGCGCCACGTTCCGATCAGGTCATGATCCAGGCTGCCAGATTTCAACGGCCAAGCGCTTTGAGGGTTGCCACGGGGTCGGCTCCGACCTGATGTTGATACGCCAGCCAATCCAAGTAGGTGTCCTTCCGACCGACAAGTCCTTCGTGCATGGTGAACACGTCCGCTCCGGCAATGGAGAGCGGCTTGCCCTGAGCGGTGCCACTCATCACATATTCGGTGACGAAGTGATCGGCACCGAAATGAGCCCGCTTCATCTCGAAACGCAAGTCTGGAACGGCCACGAACAGTGTCGCGATCAGGTCGCGCACAGCTGCACGACCCGTCGCTGACGCGCCGACGCCGTGCAATTCGAACACCGAATCATCGGTGTGCATAGCAGCGATTGCGTCAGGATCGTGCACCGCCCAGGCGCCGCTGTATTCCTTCGCGAATTCCATCAGGCTCTTGCTCATTGGTTTGTTCAGCTTACTCGTCGCCGTGTCGACTTGAGTGAATCGGTGGCGTCGCGTGGCTCTCCGCAAACGCCCAGACCACCTCGAGCAACTGGCCGGGCGTCTCGATCTGCGGGAGGTGTCCCGTGTCGGGCAAGAGCTGGAAGCGTGCGCCGGGTATCGCGTCCGCGAACGCACGGCCGTAGTCGACATCAGCGATGCGGTCGCTGTCACCCCAAAGAACGAGCGTGGGTGTCGTCACCCCGGCCAGGCGCCCGGCAAGACCGGCATCGTGCATCGACGTCCCGGCATAGACGGCCAGGGTGGCGCGGTTGCCGGCCATCACCTTCACTGCTTCTGGCGAAAGCTTGGAAGGGTCCATTCCGAATCGGTCTGGGTCGTGATAGCTGAGCTCCGCGACCTGCCGCGGGGTCAGCGAGAAGAAATCGGCAATCGGATGTCCGGGAACCTCGATCCCCACTGCGTCGACCAGCACGAAACTACTGATCCGGTTCGTGTCCAGGAGTGCCATCTCAGCCGCTATCCAGCCACCTATCGAGTTGCCGATGACGGTCACGTCGCGAAGGTCGAGTTTGCTCAACAGCGTGATGTACAGGGCTGCGAGGCCTGGAACGCCGGCCAGCTTGTCGGGTCGCGGTGTGCCGCCAAACCCCGGATGCGTGGGGATGACGACGCGGGCCGGCCGCTGTGAGGCAAGAAGATCACCGAAGGCGGTTACCGTCAGCGGCCCGCCTCCGCCATGAAGCAGGAGGAAGGGCCGACCTTCGCCCCGCTCGGTCACGCTGAGCTCGACCGTGCCATATCCGGCCACCGGAATCCTGTGAGTGCTGGTCATGCCAAACCCTCCATGTGATATTAGATCAGTTAATTTATATCAATTAGTTTAGATATGCAAGCTTAGATTCTGCGGTATCTTGGCGACGTGCCGATCGCGCTCCAGGACCTGGGCCGAGCAGTCAAGCAGCTTCAGTACCGGCACCACCGGGGCATGGACAGCAAGCTGCGGGAAGTCGGCACGTCACTGGCCCAGTGGGACGCTCTTCGTGCGATCGCCAGCCGCCCGAACTCGTCAGCGCACGCCCTCGCCGAGTTGACGTTCCAGACCGACCAGTCCTTCGGGGCGTTGGCCAACCGGCTTGTCAAGCGGGGAATGATCGAGCGCGTGGCTGGACCTGGGCGCGCGATCCGTCACAGGCTCACGGCGCGTGGCGAGGCGACGCTTCGCAAGGGCCACGAGGTTGTCGGCAAGGTCCTTGAATCATCGTTTGCGCCCTTGACGAGCCGCCAACGCGACGACTTCTACAGGCTCATCGGCCGCGCGCTGGTCGAGGGCGACCCCCCGCAGCGGTTAGGGCTTTGATGGCGAGGATCTGATCGCGTCTGCCGGCGTTCCGCCGGGAGGCGCTCGTCGAGACGATCCTGTGGGATTCGTCGCGCCACTATGACGCGTACGGCGAGCACCTCGTCCGGCTTTCGCGCTGAGATCTTGGCAACAACGTCGCTGGGAACAGCTCCTACTTGTAACGGTCCAGCTGGGTGATCTGGATCAGGTTGCCGCAGCCGTCATTCGCCTGTGCGATGGTCGACCCCGTCACCTTTGTGGGTGGCATCTTGAACTCGGCGGCGTCTTTCATCCTTTCGTAGTCGCGATTGACGTCGTCCGTGTAGAACATGACCGCGGGCTGGCCCTGCTCAAAGAGCGCCTGCTGATAGGCCTTGGCTGCGGGGTTGTCGTTGCGCTCGAGATGCAGCTCGGTGCCATCCGGCTCTTCCGGCGACGCCACGGTGAGCCAGCGATACCCCCCTTGCGAAACGTCCGTCTTCTTCACGAGGCCGGCCACCTGTGTGTAGAAACGCAAGGCCTTGTCGAGGTCGTCCACGTAAATGTTCGTCAGCTTGATCCTCATTGGTCTTCTCCTCTGGAAATTCGCGGCGTTGGCCGCGTCAATTGGTGCAACGAGTTCAGGCTAGGTCGGCACGCCGGCGATTGCTTCTCGATTTCTGACGGGTTTCAACCATCCACGTCTAAGGGCCGAGACCCGCTACTTTTCAACTCGCCAGGCGATTGCTAGGATGGTCGGCGACTGATCGGAGGCTTCACGCTAGGGGGTAAACGCATGCTGCGATCCATGGCGTCAGCTCGTCTACTTCGACGGTTCGGCTTGTTTTCGGCGGTGGCATCTGTGGCCGCAATGGCCGTCCCCGCCGTGGCAGTCGAGGCGTCGAACACAGGACCAGACCAAACGTTTCTGGTTGTCTACAAGGAGGGTGCATCGTCGACCAGCGCGGCGTCAGTTGTGCAGGCCGCAGGCGGCACACTGGTCTACAACTACGATCAGATCGGCGTCGCGGTCGCAAGGTCCAATCACACGGACTTCACGGCCAAAGTAAGCGCCGATTCGCGCGTGGCGGCGGTCGCGCCGAGCACAGCCGGCGCTACAAAGATCCGCGACGGTGAACCAGACGCAAGCGGCTCCAACCAGGATCCGCCGATAACGCCGGCCCCGGGCGACAGCCTGTCGGGCCTTCAGTGGGACATGCGCCAGATTCATGCATTCGATGCGCAGTCGATCACCAGCGGCAGTCGCAGCGTCGTGGTCGGTGACATCGACACCGGCGCCGATTTCACACACCCTGATCTCAGCCCGAACATCGACTTCGAGAAGAGTGTCTCGTGCATCGGCGGCGTACCCAACGGAAGCCCGGCGGCATGGAAGGACGACAACGGACACGGAACTCACACGGCGGGGACCATCGCCGCGGCGCGCAACGGCACCGGCATTGTCGGCGTGGCCCCGAACGTGAGGCTCGCGGTCATCAAGTCCGGCGACGCAAACGGATTCTTCTTTCCGGAGACGGTCGTGTGCGCGTTCATGTGGGCCGGTACACACCACATCAACGTCACCAACAACAGCTACTTCGCCGACCCGTTCTACTGGAACTGCCCGAGCGATCCAGTAGAGAAGGCCATCCTGACCGCCGAGACGCGGGCGATTCGCTTCTCCGAGCGCCACGGCGTGCTCAACGTCGCCGCATTGGGGAACTTCTCTGACGACCTTGCGAACCCGACGCAAGACCGGCAGAGCCCCGACACGCTCCCGAACCCGCCGACTCGCCCAGTCGACAAGAGCTGCGTCATCGTGCCGACCGAGGTTCGAGGAGTGCTTGGCGTCAGCGCAGACGGCAACCTCCAGCTGAAATCGTTCTACTCGAACTATGGCGTTGGAGTGACAGTGGTCACGGCACCAGGTGGAGACAGCATCCTCCAGTCGACGACCGCCGCGCCCAATGGACGAGTGCTCTCGAGCTGGCCGTCATACATCCCCTGCTTCCGCCATGTCATCGAGAACGGCGCGACCTACTGCTACGCGCAGGGAACTTCGATGGCTTCGCCGCATGTCGCAGGCCTGGCCGCTTTGATCGAAAGCATGGGCATCAGGGACCCGGAGGAGGTCCAGAGAGTCATCACTGAGAGTGCCGATGGGCTGCCATGCCCGACCGCCGAGCAGCTGGCTCTATATGCACGGTTCCCGTCGGTGAACAACGATGCGCCGCAGCAGTGCACCGGCGACCGTGAGTACAACGGTTGGTATGGGTTCGGCCAGATCAATGCGCTGGCCGCGGTGTCGGAAGAGGGGCAGCACGGCCACGGGGACTAGACCAGCGCGATAACGGGCGGGCGCGTTCTCAGATTGAATGCGCCCCGCCCGTCGATCCGGAGGCGAACCAACCGGCGATCTGGGCTCGCGAGTTGAACCCGAGCTTGTTCAGGATGCTGCGGACGTGGCTGTCGACGGTGCGCTCGGAGATGAACAGCCGGGCGCCAATCTGCTTGTTGCTCATGCCCTCGGCGACCAGCCGGGCCACGTCTGCCTCTCGTTTGCCGAGCACGCCGGCACCTGTTTCGCCGACGGCAGACCGCCCTCGGATCTCGCCAGATTCGCCCAGGGCCAGGCGTATCGCGGCTTCTCGGTTCATCCGCTTGCCGGCCGTCAACTCGGCGTCGAACTTCGCGCGACCGAGGGCCGCGACCGCCGATTCCTCGGCCTGTTCGAGGAGCGGCGCCAGCGGCGCGATGACGCCCGCACCGGCGCCGAGCCGCGTCGCCTCCGCGGCCCCCAGCAGCTGCGCCCCCATACGCGCCTGCCCATCACCGGCGGCGAACCAGGCGAACGCATCCAACAGATACGACTGGGCGAGTCGGTCGTCGATGCGTCGGGCGATGTGTAGCGCCTCTGTGTAGAGAGTTTTGGCGGCATCGGCCTCGCCCATGACCAGGGTCACGAAGGCAAGTTCCATCAACATGATCTCCAGGACGTAGAGGTCGCCCGCCCCCCGACTCAGACGTACACCCTCGGACGTCGCCTCGCGGACCGCGTCCAGGTCACCTGTGAACATTCCATTCAGAGCTCGGGCCTGTAGAACCGCCGTTGTTGCTGCCAGGTCGTTGGCTTCCACAACCGCCGTCAGGGCCTCCTCATAAAAGGCGTCGGAGGCCGCACGGTCGCCCGCCGTCATTGCTGCGATCGATGCCATCGACGTCGACTGTGTCAGCAGCTCGGCGTGATCCAGCTCTCGAGCCGCCTCCGCGGCGCGTTCGAGCCACGGCAGAGCAGACGTCGTATCGGCTTGCAGCACGGCAAGGAACCCGCGCAGGAAGCAGGCCCACCCCATCGACTCCTTCTCGCCGCGTCCCGCCGCGAGCATCTGGTCCAGCCACCCCACGCCTTCGGTGGTCGCGCGCGTGATCCAGAACCAGCCGAGTGACGCGGCGAGGTCGACGCCGCGACCGAAATCTCCGCGATCGAGGCAGTGCCGGAGGATGGCGCGGACGTTGTCGATCTCGAGCTCCATCCACTCGAGCCACTCGGCCAGCCGGTACCGAGCCGGCGGTCCCGTCAGCGCGCAGAGCTGAACGTAGTAATCGGTGCAGCGCTCGCCCAGCGTTTCCACCTCGCCGGACTCCCGCAGCTTGAGCGCCGAATATTCGCGCATCGTTTCGTGCAGCCGGTAGCAGCCGATGCCCTTCACATCCTCTTTGATGACCAGAGACTTCTCGACGAGCGACGAGAGATGGTCGAGGTCGAATTCGCAGACGCCCAACACGTCCTCCAGCGTGAATCGGCCGGCGAACACGCACAGCCGCCGCAGCATCGTCCGTTCGCTGTCAGACAGAAGATCATGGCTCCACTCGATCGTGGTCTCGAGCGTCTGGTGTCGCGGAATCGCCGCCCGGCCGCCTCCGACGAGCAGGCTGAACCTGTCACTTAGGCGCTCGAGGATCTGCTCCACCGACAGCACCCGGGTCCGCACCGCCGCCAGCTCGATCGCCAGGGGAAGGCCGTCCAGCCGCCGGCACACGTCCGCGACTACAGCCTGGTTCGCCGAGGTCAACTCGAATGAGCCCGCCGCCGCCGCAGCCCGCTCGACGAACAGCGCCACCGCCTCGTTCTGTCGCAAAGCGGGATCGTCCACGGCGGGCAGCTCGAGCGGCGGGATTGGGAGCACGTGCTCGCCGGCTACTGCCAGCGGCTCGCGGCTGGTGGCGATCACCCGGACGCCCGGGGCGGCACGGAGGACCTCGTTGACGATTACGGCCGCCGCCGCCAGCAGGTGCTCACAGTTGTCGAGCACCAGAAGCAGCTCTTTGTCGGCGAGATAGGAGAGCAGCAAAGCACGAGGCTCAGTCGCCGCCTGGTCCCTCAGGTCAAGCGCGGCCATAACGGCGTTGCCGAGCAGCGAGGGGTCGCGGACCTCGGCCAGCTCCACGAGCCAAGCGCCGCCACTGAATCCGCGCGACAGGTCCGAGGCCGCCCGCAAAGCAAGGCGGGTCTTGCCAACGCCACCGGGCCCGACCAGGCTGACCACCCGCGCCGCCCCCAGCTTTCGCCTCAGCTCCGCCAGCTCGCGCCGCCGGCCGATGAAGCTCGTCGCTTCGGCCGGCAGGTTGCCCAGGCGGCGGACTGGCTTTGCCATCGTGAGACGGCAAGTTACTACCGACCCGGGCGACGCGCCAACGGCCCACGAATTCGGTGATTCCACGGATTCCGTCTGGCGACCGCCTGCGTAGCTTGCAAAGCGTGATCGAGGAGCCTCAGAAGAGAACGGTGGAAGTCAGCTTCGTGGGCGCCCCGCCCGCGCAGCAGATCGCGCGGGCGTCGGGGGTGAGCCGGGTCGAGATCGTCGACGGCCGGCTGCTCCGCTGCGTCGTCTACGGCAGCTTCCAGCCGTTTCTCGAAGCATTGCACGGTCACGAGGTGATCAGCCTCAAGTCCAGTGACCTAACCCAGGAGGGATGAACCAGTGGTCAGCAACTACCCGGTCCAGTTCGACGTCGACTTTCCCGCCCGGCCGCTCGGCCGGCTCACGACCGCCTTCCGTCTCATCGTCGCGATCCCGATCGTCGTCGTGCTTACCATGCTCACCGGCCAGACGTTCCGCGACGACGACAGCACCCGGACCTTGGTGATCGGTGGCGCCGCCGTATTCCTGCCGCTTGTGCTCATGCTCGTGTTCCGCCAGAAGTACCCGCGATGGTGGTTCGACTGGAACCTCAACCTGCTCCGGTTCTCCAACCGTGTCACCGCGTACATGGCGCTGCTCGACGACCGCTACCCGTCGACAGACGACGAGCAGGCCGTCCACCTCGACTTCGCGTACCCCGACGCCAAACAGCTCAACCGCTGGCTGCCGCTGGTGAAGTGGCTGCTCGCCATCCCGCACTACGTCGTGTTGTTCTTCCTGTGGATCGGCGCTCTTTTCGCGATCGTCTTCGCCTGGTTCGCGATCCTCTTCACGGCGACCTATCCAATGGGCCTTTTCCGTTACGTCGTCGGCGTGCTCCGCTGGCAGAACCGGGTGACTGCGTACGCCTTCACCCTGGTCACCGACCAGTACCCACCATTCAGCCTGAGCTGACGTCGATGAAAGCGATCGTCTGCGACAGGCGCGACAACTTCAAGCTCGAGGAGATCGAGGAACCGGCGGTGCCCGACGACGGCGTGCTCGTTCGAGTGCACGCGTCGTCGGTGAATCCGGTCGACCTCTTTCCTCTCAGCGGCGCGGGCAGGCTGATGCGGCGCATCAATCGCAAACCGCGGCGAGATGTGCTGGGCACCGACTTCGCGGGGACCGTTGAGTCGGTTGGCAAAGACGTCAGCCGCTTTCGACCCGGAGATGAGGTATTCGGCGGCGAGCACGGGTCGTTCGCCGAGTACGTCTGTCTCTCAGAGACCGGAGGCCTTGCTCACAAGCCCGCCAACATCACATTCGAGGAGGCCGGCACCGTGGCCGTCGCGGGCCTGACCGCACTGCAGGCGGTGCGGGATCACGGCCGAGTCAGGCCAGGCCACAAGGTGTTGATCAACGGCGCATCCGGAGGCGTGGGCACCTTCGCCGTCCAGATAGCTTCGGGGTTCGGCGCCGAGGTGACGGCGGTCTGCAGCCCCCGCAACCTTGAAAGCGCGCGCTCGCTCGGCGCGCACGAGGTGATCGACTACACCCGCGAAGACTTCACGAAGAGCGGGGAGCTCTACGACGTGCTGATCGACATCGCCGGCAGCCGCTCTCTATCGGAGTGCCGACATGTGCTCAAACCCGACGCGAGGTTCGTGCTGGTGGGCGCCGCCGCCGTCCAGCACACGAGCGAGATGAAGGCCTTCGGCCACTTCATCGGTACCCGGCTGCGTTCGATGCGCGGCAGCCAGACCGTGGCGCTCTTCATCGCCAAGCTCACCCATGAGGACATGGAGGCCATCGCGGGACTGATGGCGGACGGGCAGGTGACGCCTGTCGTCGACAGGAGATACCGGCTCGGCCAGCTCGCCGACGCCTTCGCGTACTTCAACGAAGGCCACGCGATGGGAAAGATCGCCATCGATGTGACGCGCTCGGCACAAGATGGCGCCGGAGTTGAAGCGCAACCGGCAGCGGTCGCTTTGTCAGCTGAGGTGTAAGGCGGCCCGACATGAGCTCGCTCAGCCGAGATGCACGAGTGGCAGGGGTCCTGTACATAGCAAGCTCGATACCAGGCTTCTTTCGCCTCATCTACATCCCGAGCGCTCTTTTCGTGGCCGGCAACGCGGCGGCGACTGCCGGCAACATCGCGGCGCACGAGTCTCTATTCCGGATCGGCATCGTCGCCTACCTTCTATGCAATGCCCTATGGATCTTCGTTGTGTTGGCCCTTTACCGGCTGCTCAAACGTGTTGACCAGACGCTCGCCTGGGTGCTCTTGATCCTGGGCCTGGTGGTCGTTCCCATTGCCTTCGTCAACTCGGCCAATGACGTGGCGGCGTTGCTCCTCATTCGAGGCGGTGATGTCCTGACCGTCTTCGACCAGCCGCAGCGTGACAGCATCGCCGTGCTGTTCATCAACCTGCACCACCAGGTCGATCTTGCGTTTGACCTGCTCGGAGGCCTGTGGTTCATCCCACTCGGCCTCCTCGTGTACAGGTCGCGATTCCTGCCCCGGCTCCTGGGGGTCTGGCTGGTCCTGGCCTGTATTGGCTATGAGTCGATCAGCGTCAGCAGCTTTCTGTTCCCGGCGTACGCGGACACGGTGTCGAGGTTCGCCGGGCCGGCTCTCAGTGCGGAGGTCGCGACCATGCTCTGGCTGACTATCCGCGGCGTCAACGAGAAAACTGCAGCGCCGGAACCACGGCCCGCGGCTCAAAGCGCCTGACTGGAGTCAAATGCCCGGGCAGACGACCGTCGATTTTGTCGATCCAGCCACATGTCGTTCGTGTGGAGGGTGAGGAGCATGTGAATGCTCCACCAAATGGAGGATCGACACATGAAGGTCGTCGTTTTCATGAGTGTGACGCTCGACGGCGTGATCCAGGCGCCGGCGCGGCCTGACGAGGACGTCCGGGGCGGATTCAAGTACGGAGGCTGGGCCAACCCCTATGCCGATCCGGTCATGGGCAAGATGGCCGGAGAAGGGATGGTCAAGCCTGGCGGTCTTCTGCTCGGACGACGCACATATCTGGACTTTTTCGCCGTCTGGCCGAATCGCCCCGACAACCCGTTTACCGCGGTGCTGAACAAGAGGCAAAAGTACGTCGCCTCCAACACCCTCGAGGAGCCGCTACCGTGGGAGAACTCGACGCTGCTCAAAGGCGAGGCCGTCGAGGCGGTGGCCAGGCTCAAGAAGGAGCAGGACGGAGAGTTGATGACCCTCGGAAGCGGAGAGCTGGTTCAGTCGCTTATTCGGAGCCATCTGGTCGACGAATACGTGCTCCTGATTCACCCGCTGATGCTGGGATCAGGGCGGCGTCTGTTCAACGATTGCGACCCCAAGCAGAACCTGCGTCTGGCGGATACGAAGACGACGGGCACGGGCATCGTCATCGCAACCTATGAAACGGTCAGGTAGTGCAATCAATGAAGCAATACATGCTCAGCGTCTACCAACCAGACGGCCCAGTCCCCGCGCCCGACGTCCTCGGCAAGATCATGCAAGACCTCGAGGTGCTGAATCGCGAGATGAAGGCCGCAGGTGCATGGGTCTTCGCTGTCGGACTGCATCCGCCAAGCACCGCCACGGTCGTCAAGGTCAACGCGGGAGATGTACTGATCACCGACGGGCCTTTCACCGAGGCCAAGGAGCACATCGGCGGGTTCACGATCATTCGGGCACCCGACCTGGACGCGGCGCTCGAGTGGGGGTCGAAGCTCGCACGCGCCACGACTCTCCCCGTCGAGGTGAGGCCATTGCAGGACGATGCCGGCAATTGAACGGCGATACGCCACTGGTCGGGCCCGATGAGATCGGGCGCATCTTCCGAAACGAATATGGGCGCACGGTCGCCGTGCTGGTCCGCCGCTTCGGTGATATCGATGTCGCCGAGGAAGCGGTACAGGATGCCTTTGCGGCGGCGCTCGAGCGGTGGCCGGCCGGCGGGCTGCCACCGAGCCCCCAGGGATGGATCATCACCACTGCGCGAAACCGGGCGATCGACCGCCTGCGCCGCGAGGCGACTAGGGACGACCGCCAGGCGCAGGCCGCGCTGCTGAACGCGAACGCGGAAGCGACTGGTGAGGACGCTGTGGGTGACGACCGCCTGCGCCTGATCTTCACGTGCTGTCACCCAGCGCTCGCGCTCAGCACGCAGGTCGCGTTGACGCTCAGGCTGCTGGGAGGGCTGACGACGGCCGAGATCGCGCATGCGTTTCTCGTTCCAGAGCCGACGATGGCGCAGCGATTGGTGCGGGCCAAGGGCAAGATTCGCGACGCGAGGATCCCCTACCGGATTCCGAGCGCGACGGAGCTTCCGCGGCGCTTGCGCGCCGTGTTGGCGGTTGTCTATCTCATTTTCAACGAGGGTTACGCGGCGTCCGCCGGCGAGCAGCTGACCCGGGATGAGCTGTGCGCCGAGGCGGTCCGGCTCGGCCGCTTGCTTGTCGATCTGATGCCAGATGAACCAGAGGTGATCGGACTGCTCGCGCTGATGCTGCTGCAGGCGGCGCGCCGGCCTGCTCGCACGACTGGTGATGGCGCACTCGTCCTGCTTGGCGACCAGGACCGGACGCTGTGGAACGGCGACCTGATCGCCGAGGGCCAGGCGTTGGTCAGGGAATGTCTCCGCCGGAACCAGCCCGGCCCGTATCAGATCCAGGCCGGGATAAACGCGGTGCACTCTGACGCCAGGACCGCTGCGGACACGGACTGGTGGCAGATTCTTCAGCTCTACAACCAGCTCCTGATCATCGACCCGAGCCCGATCGTGGCGCTCAATCGCGCCATCGCTGTGGCCGAGGTCGAGGGACCCGACGCGGCGCTGGCGCTGCTGGATGGGTTGGACCTAGAGGACTACCACCTCTACCACGCCGTTCGCGCGGACCTTCTGCGGCGGCTGGGCCGCGCTGAAGAGGCTGCGGCGGCTTATGAAGAAGCGATTGTTCGCACGAACAACGCGAGCGAGCGTGACTTCCTGCAGCGGCAGCTGAGGGACCGCCGAACCAGTTAGCCGCAGAGGCTCGGTATCGGGTCGCTCAGCTCACCGCTTTCTTCACGAGCGCGGCGATCCTCGCCTCGACGGCCGGGGTCACCTCCGTCAGGGCGAAGGCGTTCGGCCACATGTCGCCTTCGTCGAGCTTCGCCTCGTCGCTGAAGCCCAGCGTGGCGTACCGCGTTTTGAACTTCTGCGCGGGCTGAAAGAAGCAGACGATCTTGCCCTCCTTCGCGTACGCGGGCATCCCGTACCACGGTTTCGGCGAGAGCGCCGGCGCGCTGGCCGTGATGACGGCGTGCAGCCGCTTGGCCAGAGCGCGGTCAGTTGTCTGCAGCGCGGCGATTGCGGCGAGCACCGCTTTCTCGTCCTCGGCCTTGGTCGCGGCCGCCTTCAGCTCTTTGACGCGCGACTTCATCGCGCCGAGTTCCTCAGTACTGAATTTCGCTGCGTTGTGCTTGGCGGGCTTCTGCTTCTGCTTCATTCGGAGGTTTCCTTTTATCTGAGGTATTGAGGGGGAACGACCGTCATGGTAGGGGCCTGTCGCCGCGGTTGCTTCTCCCAATCTGATCGATTTCACCGCCCGCGTACCATGGTCCGGTTGCTATGGACATCCGCGACCTTGTAAGGCTGCGCAAGGCCAAGGACCGTATGGATCGCGAGTTCGACCTGCCGCTCGACGTGCCGGACCTTGCGCGATCGGCCGCGATGTCGACGGGCCACTTTTCCCGCAGCTTCAAGGTTGCCTTCGGCGAGGGCCCGTACAGCTACCTCATGACCCGCAGGATCGAGCGGGCAAAAGCGTTGCTCCGGCGCGGCGATATGTCCGTAACCGACGCGTGCTTCGCGGTCGGGTGTACGTCACTAGGCTCTTTCAGCTCGCGCTTCACCGAGCTGGTCGGCGAGTCGCCGAGCGCCTATCGGGCGCGCAGCCACGCGCCGGTCGAGTTCATCCCTCCCTGCATCATCATGGTGATGACAAAACCGATCAGAAATGAAGAAGCGGTGGCATCGAAACGCTCCTAAGGTGATCGCATGAACAACCTGAAACTCCACAACTGCTTCATCGCCGTTCACGACCACGACGAGGCGCTCGCCTTCTACCGAGATCTTCTTGGACTCGACGTCCGCTCCGACGTCAAGTACGAAGGCATGCGCTGGACCACCGTCGGGCCCAAGGGCCAGCCGGACGTCAACATCGTCCTCGAGCCGCCGCTTGCCGACCCGAACGCGGCCCCGGCCGACCGCAAGGTCATGAAGGAGATGCTCGCCAAGGGATTCCTGCGCGGCGTCAACTTCAGCACCGACGATTGCGACGCGACCTTCGAGCACATCCGGGCCGGAGGCGGCGAGGTGCTGCAGGAGCCGATGGACCAGGCGTACGGCGTCAGGGACTGCGCGTTCCGCGATCCGTCCGGCAACATGATTCGGTTCAGCCAGAGCAAGCCCTGACGGCGCACTCGGTGGACGTTTCAAGCCGCCCGGCCGCCGCTAAACCGCGCCAAACCACCGACAGCCACAGCCACGACGTCATCCGCGTGCAGGGCGCGCGCGTGAACAACCTGAAGGACATCAGCGTCGAGCTCCCCAAGCGCAGGCTCACCGTGTTCACCGGCGTCTCCGGCTCGGGCAAGAGCTCGCTCGTGTTCGGCACCATCGCCGCGGAGTCGCAGCGGCTGATCAACGAGACCTACAGCACCTTCGTGCAGGGTTTCATGCCGACGCTGTCGCGGCCGGAGGTCGACGTACTTGCGGGACTGACGACAGCGATCATCGTCGACCAGGAGCGGATGGGCGCCAACGCGCGTTCCACCGTCGGCACCGCCACCGACGCCAACGCGATGCTGCGGGTTCTGTTCAGCCGGCTGGGGCAGCCGCACATCGGCTCCTCGAACGCGTTCTCCTTCAACGTCCCTTCGGTCTCAGGGAGCGGTGCGATCACGATCGAACAAGGTGCAGGCAAGACCCTGAAACGGACCTTCACCAGCACCGGTGGCATGTGCCCGCGCTGCGAAGGCCGGGGCACCATCTCCGATATCGACCTCACCCAGCTCTACGACGACTCCAAGTCGCTCGCCGAGGGCGCGATCACAATCCCCGGCTACAAGACAGACAGTTGGTGGACAACGGGCGTCTACATCGAGTCCGGGTTCCTCGACCCGGACAAGCCCATTCGTAAGTACACCAAGAAGGAGCTCAACGACTTCCTCTACAAGGAGCCCGTCAAGGTGAAGATCAAGGGCGTCAACCTCACTTATGAGGGGCTGATCCCCAAGCTGCAAAAGTCGATGCTCTCCAAGGACCCGGACGCGATGCAGCCACATATCCGCGCGTTCGTAGACCGGGCGGTCACTTTCACGGCCTGTCCCGACTGCGGCGGCACCCGGCTGAGCGCGGCCGCGCGGTCTTCGAAGATCAAGGGGATCAACATCGCCGACGCCTGCGCGATGCAGATCAGCGATCTCGCCGATTGGGTCCGCAGCGTGGACAAGCCGTCGGTGGCGCCGCTGCTCGCGGCGCTGCAACAGACTCTCGATTCGTTCGTGGAGATCGGGCTGGGATACCTCTCGCTGGACCGCGCGTCAGGCTCGCTGTCGGGCGGCGAGGCGCAGCGGGTGAAGATGATCCGCCACCTCGGCTCCTCGCTCACCGACGTCACCTACGTCTTCGACGAACCCACGACGGGCCTGCACCCCCATGACATCCAGCGGATGAACGACCTCCTGCTGCTGCTTCGGGATAAGGGCAACACCGTGCTTGTCGTGGAGCACGAGCCGGAGACCATAGCGATCGCCGACCACGTCGTCGACCTCGGCCCCGGCGCAGGCCAGGCGGGCGGCACGGTCTGCTTCGAAGGAACCGTTAAAGGGCTGCGGGCCAGCGGCACCTTCACCGGTCGCCACATTGCCGACCGAGCGGCCCTCAAACAGACCGTGCGGAAGCCCACCGGCAAACTGGAAATCCGCGGCGCGAAGACGCACAACCTGCGCGACGTGAACGTCGACATCCCGCTCGGCGTGCTTGTCGTCGTGACCGGCGTCGCAGGCTCAGGCAAGAGCTCGCTCGTGCACGGGTCGATCCCCGCCGGGGCGGGTGTGGTGTCGATCGACCAGGGCGCGATTCGCGGATCGCGACGGAGCAACCCCGCCACGTACACCGGGCTTCTCGACCCAATCCGCAGCTCGTTCGCGAAGGCAAACGGCGTGAAGCCCGCGCTGTTCAGCGCCAACTCCGAGGGCGCTTGCCCCAACTGCAACGGCGCCGGCGTGATCTATGTCGACCTGGCGATGATGGCCGGGGTCGCGACCACTTGCGAAGAGTGCGACGGGAAGGGGTTCCAGGCATCGGTGCTGGAATACCATCTCGGCGGTCGCGACATCAGCGAGGTGCTGACGATGGCGGTGACCGAGGCCAGGGAGTTCTTCGGCGCGGGCGAGGCGCGCACAACGGCCGCGCAGGCGATCCTCGAGCGGCTCGCCGACGTCGGGCTCGGATACCTAAGCATCGGCCAGCCGCTCACGACGCTCTCGGGCGGCGAGCGGCAGCGGCTCAAGCTGGCCACCCACATGGCCGACAAGGGCGGCGTCTACGTCCTCGACGAACCGACCACCGGCCTCCACCTCGCCGACGTGGCGCAGCTCCTCGGCCTGCTCGACCGGCTGGTCGAATCCGGCAAGTCGGTCATCGTCATCGAGCATCACCTGGCGGTGATGGCGAACGCCGACTGGATCATCGACCTTGGCCCGGGCGCCGGCCACGACGGCGGACGGATTGTCTTCGAGGGCACACCCGCCGACCTCGTCGCCGCCCGCTCCACGCTCACCGGTCAGCACCTCGCGGCGTACGTCGGCGCCTGACTGGCGCGGAAACGGAACGAGTGACGGCACCGTTCAATGTCGGTGAAGCTGGTCGTGTCCGCGCTGGTCGTTGTGATCATGGCCAGCTCTTGCGACCGGCCAATACCCACAGATCTTTCATGGCACACAGGTCCAACTGGCTTCGATGACCGCGGTGGTCCCATCGCAGACAGCCACGGAATCTGGTTCGGCAGCTCCGCCGGCATCTACCTCTACTCGCCCGGTGTCGGGATGCGGAAAGTCTCCGACCAGGCGGGATAC
>DASVEP010000228.1:0-3948 GCA_036380475.1 Candidatus Dormiibacterota bacterium | reverse complement strand
CCTATGGGTTCAGGCCGCGGTCATAACGGGGGCGGATGCCACCCGGCCGAGGCCAGAAAGGGTAGGTCGGTATTCTATCAAGTCCATGGCCTCATCAACTCGGACCAAGCCGCCCCAGAAGGCGACCCGGTCCAAGGGTGGACGGCGGCTGCCGCCGAAAGTCAAGACCGGCCCGGACATCCCCATGCTGCCCGTCGTCGTGGGCGCGCTCCTGGTCCTTCTGGCCGCCGGCCTCATCGCCTACAACTTCATCAACAACAAGCCAGTCAACGTGCCCAGCGCGGCCGGGATTCCGTGCGACCAGCTGGAGCACACCCAGACCCACTACCACGCGGCCGTCCAAATCGTCAGTCAGGGCGTTTTGCATCCGATTCCTGCCAACATCGGAATCGTCCTCGATTCCTCCGGCACGAGCGTCACGTGCTACTACTGGCTCCATGTTCACCCGGCCAACCCCGACGTCATACACATCGAGTCGCCAGCCAACGACACGTTCAACCTGGGCCAGTTTTTCGCCGTGTGGAACACGTGGTCGACGCGCTCGGGAGGGCCGAGCGAGCCGCTCGATGCCACCCATGTCTCCTCGTTCACACTGACGCCCGACCAGACCCTGGTCGTCTACATCGACGCCAATGACGGCAAGGGCCCACAGGTCTACACCGGCGACCCGGCCAAGATCGTCTTGAAGGCGCATGAGGTGATCAGCCTCGAGATCACGTCGACTGCTTTCCCGGCAACCACTCCACCAGCCTTCAACTGGAGCTCGACCGCGAACGCAGGTCTGTAGGGGCTAAAGCTCGAGCAGCACGCGGGCCGCACGGTAATGCTCGAGCGCGTCGTACGACCGCGATGCGCGCTGGGCCCGATCGGCAAGCCTGAGATGCGCTTTGGCGCCTGCATCGGCGTCGCCTCCGCCGATCGAAAAGGCTTTGCCCTCTTCCAGGGCTCGCAGACGCGAAAGGCGGTGGCCGTCTCGCCGCGCGGCGATGATCCTTCGTTCCACATTCAGGATCGCTTCGGCTTCATTGATGCGTCCAAGTGCTCGCAGCGCCTCTGCCTGGCACAGGCGTGCGTCCGTCCGCAGTGGCCACTCTCCAGCTTCGAGCGCCTCGCCCAGCGCAACGAGGGCGCGCCGCGCCTGGCCGCGCGCAACGAGCACCCGCGCCCTCTCGAGCGAAAGCTCGCGATCGATGTTCGGCGGCCGGCCCTCGAGCAGGTAGTCGACCTCGGTCCCAAGCCGGCCCGCGATAACGCGCAGAACCCTGGTCGAAGGCTGGCTTCGACCCAGCTCGACCTGGTTGAGGAACGCCCGGCTGAAGTCGCCGCCGCTGACCTTGGCGAGGCTCATCCCGCGCTGCTGGCGAAGACGGCGAATACGCTGGCCGAGGGTTTCCTTCCTGGGCACGGACGAAGCTTACTGGATGTAAAGCCGGGGTTTACAGGCTCGGCATCTGGCGGCCGTGCATCAACGCGCGACGCAGCCGTCGGTCCTGGTAGGCGATGTAGTCGGCGAGGCGCAGGAATGCCTCGCGAAGTGGACTGGCCTGCGCCTCGGCGCTGCTGAGCTGCCAGCTCACGACCTCGAGCTCCTGCCATGTGGATCCCGCGCGATCGCTGAAAGCCATCTGGACGCGATCGCCCGCCGACCAGGCCTCGATGGTGGCCGAGCAGCGATCCGTCCTATCGGTGCCGTCAGTCCAATCGCCGACGGCGATGGAGAGCACGACTCGTGGTTCCGGTTCGCGATGAAAGTGTTCGAAGATGTCGGCGCGATAGATGGCGATGGCGTCGTCATCCTCATACATGACGCCGATGACGCTCTCGAAGGGCGCGCCGCATTGCGCACACGTGCCGGCGGTGAGCTGGTCGTCATGTTCGAGGCGCAACGTTCCCATTAGAGGTAGTCGCTGGGGTCCAGGCTCCGCGTGATCGTGGAGAAGTTGTGGAATCCGTTCGCGGTCACCATGCCGGTGTCTTCGATGCGCACCCCGCCCAGCCCGACTTTGTAGAGACCCGGCTCGACGGTGACGACATCGCCCTCGCGCAGAGGGTCGTCGCTGGTCTCCCGCAGCGACGGCTCTTCGTGCACGTCGAGCCCAACGCCGTGCCCGGTGCTGTGGTTCATCTTCGCAACGCCTTCAGGCCCTTCAAAGCCGGTCGACGTGGTGCCATAGCCGCGGTCGACCAGCACGTGACATACAGAAAGGTGCACGTCCTTGCCCGGCACGCCTGCCTTGATCGATTCGATGCCTGCGTCCAGAGCTTGCAGCGTGGCAGCGTGCATGCGCCGGAATTCCTCAGGAACGTCGCCGACCACCACAGTGCGGGTGAGGTCGCCGTGGTAGTGGCTGCTGCGACCCACCGGAAAGATATCGATGATCACCGGCGCGCCCGCGCGCAGCTGACCTTCGCCGCGGAAATGGGGCAGCGCGCTTTCGGGCGACCCCGCGATGATCATGTTGGGGCACGTGAAGCCCATCTCGCCAAGCAGCAGCTGCGCACCGGCGTACAGCCGCTCGGACGTCAATGGGCGACTGTCAGCCCAGAGCATTCCGTCTTTGATCTCCGCCGCCGCGAGCTGGCGAACCACCTGCACGAGGGCAGCCTCGGCGGCACGCTGGCTGGCCTGGATGGCTTCCGCTTCGACCGGCGACTTGCGCCGCCGTTCAGAGACGAAGAGCCCTCGGTCGACCTCCGCGTCGATTGCGTTGGCCCGCAGGTCCTCGAGGTCCGCGGCGTGCAGTTGCGGGGACACTCGAGCGACCCCGATGCCTCGCTCGCGCAGCAGCGTGGCAGCCAATCGCGCCCACGACTTGTGCGCGTAGGCCTCTCGATCCTCGACCACCTTGCCCGCCTTGGCCTGGACGCGGGCGCGGTCGATCTCGAGCGGGCTGACGAAGAGCGCGTCATCGCCTTCGGCGAATCGGATGTACAGGCCGGTCTCGACCGCAAAGCCTGTCGCGTAGATGAAATCGGCGTCGTCTCCACCGGTTGGGATCAGGACGATCGGTTTCGATGTGGTGAAAGCACTCTTCGCGCGGCTTGCTCGGCCACGCGGGCGAGGCTGCACGCGCTCCACCCCGTCTCCGCCCAGCCCGGCATTGCCAACCGCTTGCGCAACAGCCTGAAGAAGCTCGAGCTGCTGCTCGTATGCCTTTTTGGGTGCCCGCGCGCCCGCACGGCCGTCGAGGTTCAGCTTCTCCTGGACCTCGTAGCCGCTGGTGTAAGCGACCTCGTACCCGAGCTCGCGCAGCTGGTTGAGGTCGCGCCGAAGGGTCCGTTCAGACACTCCCGCACGATCGGCGAGCTCGAGCGGGTTGAGGCCCGGTTCGGCGATGATCGCGGCGAGGACGTTGAGGAGGCGCGCGAGCCGGCGGGCGCGATTCACCCCGCCCGGATCATGAGTGGCTGGTTAGCCGATCTCTTCCCAGGACGTGGTGTTGCCCTCAAACGGATCGGGCTCAGCCTCTTCCTGGTTGCCCACCTTCTGGTGGAACCGGCTCGCGATCATCTGGTAGGCCATTGCCTTGGGGATGCCGAGCTTGGTCAGCGACTTGACCTCGTCGGCCATGACCTTGTCCCTAGCCGTCTCGATGGCCGCGAGAACCTCTTCGATGGAGGCCGTCTTCTTCTTCATCAGGCGACTGATTCTACCGGGGCTCCGGCCGCCACCGGCCAAGCCTTAACCTTCTTTTCATAACCGAGTACGCCTCCGACAAGATCCGCAACGTCGTCCTGCTGGGCCATTCGCACGACGGCAAGACAATGCTCACCGAGGCGATGCTGTTCGCCTCCGGAGGCGTCCCCCGGATGGGCTCGCCCGACTCCTCGACCGCGACAACCGACTACGAGCCCGAAGAGCAGAAGCGCAAGATCTCGATCAATCTCGGTGTGGCGTTCGCCGAGCACAACGGCTTCAAGATCAACATCCTCGACGCGCCCGGCTTC
>DASVEP010000227.1:0-40826 GCA_036380475.1 Candidatus Dormiibacterota bacterium | reverse complement strand
GCGTCGCTGGCCAGGACCAGGTCGATCCTCATCCCCAGGTCCTGGTGGAACATGCCCGCCCGGTAATCCCAATAGGTAAAGACGCGCGAAGCCGGCCAGCGCTCCCGGATCACGTCGTGCAGGCCATGCCCGACCACTTCGGCCAGCGCCGTCCGCTCGGGCTGCGTGACATGAGTCTGGCCGACGTAGGCCTCGGGATCGAAGACGTCGGCGTCCGTGGGCGCGATATTCATGTCACCGCAGACCATGCGAGCCGCCGGGCCGGCCTGAAGCAGCCGGTCGAGAGCCGCCAGCCAGGTCAGCTTGTAGTGGTAGTGCTCCGAGTCGGGGACGCGGCCGTTGGGCACGTAAACCGAATGCACCCTGACCCCGCCGCATGTGGCCGCGATCGCGCGTGCCTCCTGGTGAGGGAAGCCGGGTCCACCGGGAATGCCGACTTCGACGTCATCGAGGCCGGCCCGGGACAGGATCGCCACCCCGTTCCACTGGGCCTCGCCGTGGTGCGCGATGTCGTACCCGCGTCCCTTTAGATCGACGCCCAGCACTTCCATGAACGCCTGGTCGGTGAGCTTGGTCTCCTGGAGGCAGACCACGTCCGGTCGGCGTTCGTCGAGCCAGGGGAGCAATCGAGGTATCCGCTGCTTCACCGAGTTGACGTTCCAGGTCGCGACTCGCACTTCGCCATGATGGCCAAAATCCCCTGCCCCCGGGAGATCTGCCGTCTCCGAGGCACGGCCGCTCCAAGTCGGCGCGAACCGAGACGAACTATTTAGCCGCCGACTACGCTGGTGATGGTTCCGTCCGAGAGGCGGAGTACGCGCACTCGGGCGGGGGTGGTCGTTGGATCCGCGTTGGGGTCGGCGATGTAAATCAGACCGCCCACGGTGATTCCCAGCCCGAGAGGATATGTCAGCTGAGCCTTGGTCGCCGGACCGCCATCGCCGCCGTAGCCGGGCACGCCTGTCCCGGCCACAGTGGTGATGATCCCGTTCTTGTCGATGCGACGAATGCGATGGTTGGCCGCGTCGGCGAGATACAGGTTTCCATCTGCATCGAAAACGATCCCGTTCGGATCGTTGAGCTGTGCGGATTTCGCTGGGCCGCCATCACCTGAGTAACCGCAGACACCGGTCCCGGCGACAACCGTTGCCTCAATTGGTGTTTGGTTTTGCGTGAGGTTCACGCGGATGACGCGACAACCACCCCCGGGGCTCGGACTATTCCCGGTTGTAGGCGCGCGGTCGGTAACGTAGAGATTGCCGGCTGAGTCGAATGCCATGTTGCCAAGTTGCACAGCCGGGGACGGCAATCTTGACAGGTCGAGGTCCGTAGCTACTCCACGCGCGTCAATTCTTCGCAGTAGGCCGTAGTAAGTGCCTATGTAGAGCACTCCGGCGCGGTCGAACGCCAGGCCTTGCGGCCCGTAAAGAGTTATGACGGTGGAAATCAATCCCTGACGGTCGATCCGCCGAACTGCACCACCCGGACTGGTCGCCACATAAAGATTGCCCTGGCCGTCAATCGCGAGAGCGCTTGGACCCCAGAGGTTGGTTTTGTTCGCTGGTCCGTCGGCGCCCACACCTCCGCCGGCGACACTCACAAGGTGGCCGCCCGGCAGCAATCGGAACACCCGGTTGCCGTCGTAGTCGGAGACGAAAACCGTGCCATCCGGAGCTATAGCGATCCCTTCAGGAGAGATCAGCCTGGCCGGTGAAGCTGGATGCGCCCCACCGGCCCGGTTCGGCAAGGTGATCGCATGCCGCGAGTAAAGGAGGCCGGCGATCACAGCCACTGCCAGCAGCGCAGCGACAAAGCCGGCGGCAAATTGACCGGCCGGCTGAAAGGGCGCCCGCTGCGACCGTCTCTCGGTGCGATCGTGCATCGGGACCGACCCGATCACGCGCGCGCGGAGGCCTGCCGGCGTTGGTTCTGCGTCGAGCGCATCGTGGATGCTTTCGCGAATCAACTCGTCCATTAACTGAATGCCTCCACCGGCTCAAAAAAAGGGCGCATCGCCGCGATGCCCCGGTTGATTCGCGATTTGACGGTGCCGATCGGAACCCCCGCGATGGCGGCGATCTCGTCGAGCGGAAGGTCGAGGTAGTAGTGCAGCACAAGCACCTCTCGGTGATCGGGCGCCAGCTTGCGGAGAGCGGCCCGGAGGTCTGCTCCGCGAACAATGCGGTCTTCGAAGCCGGCTGCTGAAGACCCGGTTCGCGGCTCGATTCGGAGCACAGACCACCAACGCCCTCGCATCGTCGTGCGGCACTGGTTTGCAACGATGGCCAGAAACCACGGCCGCATCTCGGTGCCGGGCCTCAGATTGCTCAGTTTCCGCCACGAGCGCACGGCGGCTTCCTGGACGGCGTCTTCGGCCGCTTCGCGGTCGTGAAGCATCCCGTAGGCAAGCCGAAAACCCTGGTTCACCAGGGGCCCAACCAACTGGTCGAAGGCTGATCTATCGCCCTCCTTTGCTCTCGCGACCAGGTCGGCGTCGGCCGTTGATGTCATCCGTTTGCTGTTTCTACGCGGACAGGCAACGGAATAGTTCCCAAGCGTTTCGAGGAACTTAGGCCGCCAGGGCGCACGTATCTACGGCGAGACGGATCCACGGAAGTTGGACGCCGATCGAGGAGGAGCAAATTGCAGACAAGTGTGACCTTGGACAGAGCGCGATTCTCGGCGACGCCATTGTTGTTGGCCGCGTTTCTTCTCGTCTTTGCGATCGGAATCGCCAGTGGTTTTGTGGTCAGGGCGCTGAGCGCGCCTGCCGCCGCCTCGACCCAACGAGCAGCGGTGCAGCGTGTATCTCAGCCGTGTCCATCCGGTAGCCACGTGGTCGTCTGGTACAGCGCGAACGCGTGGGGGTGCGTGAGCGATTCGTACGGGGCGGTGCAGAAATGACCGGGAGATCGACAGTCCTTGTCGGGATCGCCATCGTGCTGATGGCATGCGCGTGCACGAGTGGCGCTCCGTCGACCGTCGCGCCTGGTGCAACGCCGCAGCCGATGCTTCCGGGAACACATGACCTCGTGGCCGGAACCTATGCCTTCAACCCGCTGATCGACGCCAGCGGACAGCCGTTTCCGAATATCGTGATCACGGTTCCAGGTGGCTGGAATAGCTACGAGCGCTTCGCTGTGCAGAGATTCGTCGACACTCCTCGCCAGCTGGTCGTGTCCGTGTGGAATGTGGTCGACGTCTACAGCAATGGCTGCCACTGGATTGGCCCAATGATCCACCCAGGCCCGACGGTGGACGAGCTAGGGGCGGTGCTGGCGGCGCGACCGCTCCGCAACGCCACGGCGCCCGTTGCCGTGAGCTTTGGCGGCTACGCAGGGAAGTACCTGGTGTGGTCCGTCCCCGCCGACATTCGCTTCTCGGACTGCGACGGAGGCCGCTTCATGAGCTGGATCGGCGCCGGTGACCGTTATCAACAAGGTCCGGGTCAGGTCGACCGGCTGTGGATCCTCGATGTCGAGGGCCACCGCCTCGTCATCGACGCGACTTACATGCCGGGGGCAACCGAGCAGGACCGTGCGGAGCTGGCTGCGGTCGTGAATTCGATCGCGTTCGAGACACCGACAACACGGCATACGGTGTCGCGATGAAAACGGCGGAAAAGGCGATGTCCGCATAACCATTATCGCCGGGGGTGAGGGGCTTGCCACAAGCCCTTCCCCCCGTGCGAGACTGCGGTTCCATTGGACGACCGCCGTCCCTTAGCCGACTACTACTTCGTGCTCGGCGTCCCGCCTGACGCGACCGAGACAGAGTTGCACGCCGCCTGGCGCCGGCAGCTCAAGTACTGGCACCCTGACCGCGGCAACCATCCGGACGCGCTCGAGCACGCGAAGTTGATCAACCTGGCGCACGACGTTCTTACCAACAGCACGAAGCGCGCGGAGTACGACCGACAGCGGGCAGCAGTTGGCTGGCGGCCCTCCGCGTCGGCCCCGTCATACAGCCGCCCGGTCCAATGGAAGACGGTGAATCGCGAGGGCCCGCCACGCGCGCCGGAGGGATTCGACCGGCACGGTTTCGTCTCGCGCCTGGAGGAGATGATGAACCGGGGACGGCTGATGATCGAGAAGCGCAGGGACCTCGCGTCGGCTTCGAAATGGGAAGCGCAGACTCAGGCCTTGCTGCGAGATGAGCTCGGCGAACATCCATACACGAAGCGCTTCGAAATGGCTTTGAAGCAGCCCCGGCCCGAAGGTCTGGTGACGGCATACGGGGTGCTGTGGGCCGCTTATGAGGATGCGCTGAAGGGCGATTTGAAGCCGGCGGCGAAGGCAAGGCGCGCTGACCGCACTCCCTAACTCGTCCCGGGCGCCGGTAGGTCAGTGCGAATCAGGTGCCAGAGGGGGACCGACAGTTTCAAACCCGAGTTTTCGCTCCGCCGCTGCCCTTGTCTCCGCGTCCGGTGCCATGAACATCTCCTCGATCCCTCCCGGCGTCGAGACCGTAAGCATGCGGCCGACGTCCTCGCCGTCGTGGCGAAACGTGTGGACCGTCCCACCGGGGATATAGACGAAAGCTCCAGTCGACGCCTTGACCAGACGCTGACCGACCTGGAACGTGTACTCACCCTCCAACACGTAAAAGGCTTCATCGAACAGGTGCTTGTGGAGGGGCGGTCCACCCGGCCAGCCGGCCGTCCTCAGACTCTCATGGATGCTCAGCAAACCGGCGGTTTCTTCGACGCCCACTTTTAGGGTGCCACGACCGCCGGTCGGAGACCCGATCGCGATTCCATCGCCTGGTTCACGGATCACGAGGGTCTTTCGGTCCATTGGTGTACCTCCTGAGACCGATCAAGTCTTCTAATAATTCCAAGGTTCAGAGTTCGGTCAAACTCAGTGTCGATGACCTACGTCGCTTTTCTGAGAGCCGTGAACGTCGGCGGCAAGGGCATCGTGTCGATGGCGGCCATCAAAGAGGCCCTCGTCGCCCTCGGTCTGTCAGATGTCCGGACCTATATCAACTCGGGCAACGTCATCTTCTCGACGCGAGCATCAAGCGCTCAGCAGCTCACTGCTCGGATCGAGAAAGCGCTCGAGAAGCACACGAGCATGGCGATCAAGGTGCTGGTCATGGACCACAAGAGCCTGAAGAAGATGGTCGACGCGATTCCGCGCAATTGGGTCGACGACAAAACCATGCGGACCTATGTCCTGTTGCTGTGGAAGGAGCTTGACGATCGCAGGATCCTCGACAGTCTCCCGATCAAGCCCGACGTCGATGAGCTCAAGTACACGCCTGGGGCTGTCATCTGGCGAGTCGATCGCGAGAACGTCGGCAGGAGCCAGATGAACAGAATCGTCGGCACGCCCATGTACAAGAAGATCACCATCCGCAGCGCGAATACGATGCGAAAGCTCAACGAGCTGACCGCGGCTGGCTGAAGTAAGTGTGAGCGTACAAGTCCACTCGACACGATCAATGCTGCGTCAGGCCCGAGTGGCCCAATGGGTGACGGTTGGCTGGATGGTTGTGGAGGGCGCGGTCGCGATCGGAGCAGGGATCGCGGCACGGTCAGTGGCGCTCACCGCCTTCGGGGTGGACAGCGGCATCGAGCTGTTCTCGTCGGTTGTTGTTCTGCGACGACTCCTTCAGAGGACAGAGAGTGAAGAGCGCAATTCCATGACTGGTGGAGAGCGAAGCGCAACCAGGCTCGTCGGATTGGCGCTCTACGCCTTGATCGTCTATATCGTGCTCTCGGCGGGAGTTGCTCTGGTTTTCCGATTCGAGCCAGTCGGCTCGCCGATCGGTATCGGACTCACGATCGCATCGCTTGTGATCATGGCGGTCCTGTGGCGTTGGCGATTGGCCCTCGCCGAGCGCCTGGGCAGTCCAGCCCTTCGAGGCGACGCGGCGTGCTCAATGGTCTGCCTGTACATGGCAGGAGTTGCGTTGGCCGGCTTGCTCCTCAACCAGCTTTTCGGGCTTTGGTGGGCCGACCCCCTCGCGGGTCTGGCGTTGATCTGGTGGATCCGAGGTGAGGCCAACGAGGCATTAGAGGCAAGCAGGGCAACGACCGAGTAAATCGAGCTGCGGTCTCAGGATGAGCGCGGGACGAGTTTCATCGTTGTCGAGCGCGCGTCGGGAGTCAGCACGCTGTTGAGGATGCTTCCGGAGTATCTGCGGTACTTGGCCCGGTACGCAGCGTCGACTTCGTCGTTGACCTCCCGGCCCGCGTCGACGAATGTCACGTCTTGCTGAACACCGCCCGCCCGTATCCGAGCCTCATGCCTCTCCTGGGTACCGCGGAACCAATGACCGCTGCGCCCTCGAACGGATCGTACGTATAGGTCGTCGCTGTGACGGACGGCCCATATCGTCACCGGTTTTCGCAGCGTGCCATCGGGGCGAACCGACGCAATCTGGTTTCCAGTCGCGCACCTTCGAATCCGTGGCCGAAGCTGTGCAGTGGGTGACGGCGCGTTAGTTGGCGATGACTGTCGCTGTCCGCCGGGTAAGCCGCCGCACGTCGTCGGCGATGACCTCCTTGGCTCCCCGACCGCCGCTGATTTTCAGCCACATCGGTCCGCCTGCCGGTTCGCTCACCATCGCGTGCTCGAGGAAGGCGCAGCAAAGTCGGTCGTAGGCAATGAACTCCGCAACCTTTGCAATCAATTCCGGGGATGCGTGGCGATAGGCCAGCGCGAAGCCGTTGGGGAGCTCTCGGACCTCGCTGGCAGCACCGAACACCTCCGCTGAAACCGCGATGAGGCGTATTCGTTGGTCGTCCGTGAGCGTGCTCAGGTCGCATGCGAGAGCGGGCGGGGATGGGTTCATTTCTCTCTCCTGATTGCAGTTGCCGACGACTTGCAGGTCGGTCGGAAGCGAGGATAAACTCTGGACTCAACTCCAGAGTCAAGAGGTAGACCAAAATGAAGATCGGCCAGCTGGCGCGCACCGCGGAAGTGAGCATTGACACCGTCCGGTTCTACGAACGCCGCGGCGTGCTGCCCCGCCCGCAACGGCAGCCGTCGGGCTACCGCACCTACGACGAAACCACCATTGAGCGGATCAGATTGGCACGCTCACTGCAGCGGCTCGGCTTGACTCTTGACGAGGTCATCGACGCCCTCCATGCGCACGATCGCGGAGACGCTACCTGTGCCACCGAGCGCTGGCGCCTGGAGATGGTCCTCGAACGTATCGATGGGAAGATCGCCGACCTCAAACGAGTGCGGCGCGACGTTGCTGGTGTGCTGGCGGAGTGCGACGCGGGCCGGTGCCGAATGATGGTTCAGCCCGTCAGCGCATAGTCGCGGACCCGCTCTCCGCGACAATCACATAGCGCGGCGGCGAAGTTCTTCTGGGCGCAGCAGAGTTATTCGACTCGCTCGACCTTAGAGTTTGCGAACCTGGCGTTTCACGATACGAGACCGCAGCCTGAACACTGACTGTCAGGTGATAAGCGAAGCCTGTAGGCCGGCACCCAAGCCCTAACCTGATCGTGTGCGGCCACAGACCCGATATGCCCGCAGTGGCGACCTGAGCATCGCCTATCAAGTTCTGGGGTCTGGTCCTTTTGATCTCGTGTTCGTCCACGGCTGGGTGTCGCACCTCGACCTGCAATGGGAAGAGCCACACCTGGCCGCGTTTCTCAGTCGGCTCGCCTCGTTCGCGCGCCTGATCATTCTCGACAAGCGCGGAACAGGGCTGTCCGATCGCGTCGCCCTCTCGGAGCTGCCCACCCTTGAACAGCGGATGGACGATCTTCGCGCCGTCATGGATGCTGCCGGCAGCGAGAGCGCTTCGGTGTTCGGTACTTCCGAGGCCGGAGCCATGTGCCTTCTGTTTGCCGCCACGTACCCCCAGCGCGTTCGGTCCGTCCTCACCTTCGGCAGCTATGCCAAGCGCATTCGCTCGGCCGACTATCCGTGGGCGCCGACCCGCGAAGAGCGCGAAGCTGCCTACACAGAAGTCCTCGAGACCTGGGGCAGGTCAACGGGCATGGAAAGCATCTTTCCGAGCATGATGGGCAACCCACCGTTCGAGCAATGGCTCGGCGCCTACTTTCGGGCAGCGGCAAGTCCAGCTGCCGCTGTCGCGCTATTGCGGATGAACAGCGAGGCGGATGTGAGGGCGATCCTGCCGTCGGTGCGAGTCCCGGCGCTGATCATGAACCGCATCGAGGACGGTGACGTCAGGGTCGAGGAGGCTCGCTACATCGCCGCCCAGATTCCCGGGGCAACCCTGAAACTCTTCCCCGGCGCGGACCACGTGCCCTGGGTCGGGCACCAGGACGACATCCTCGGAGAGATTGAGGAATTCTTAACCGGTGCGCGCCACGCCGACACCCACGATCGCGTCCTGGCCACGATCCTCAGCACCGACATCGCCGGATCGACGGAGCTCGTGGCGCGGCTCGGCGATCGCAGCTGGCGCGACCTACTCGAGCGCCACCACGCTGTTGTCCGGCGCGAATTGCAGCGGTACCGCGGTCGCGAGATCGACACCGCGGGCGACGGTTTCTTTGCCTCGTTTGACGGTCCGGCGCGGGCGATTCGATGTGCAAAAGCGGTCATCGGAGATACCGCCGACCTGGGTGTCGAGGTCCGCGCCGGGCTGCACACCGGCGAGTGCGAGATCCTCGGCGACAAGCTGACGGGGATCGCCGTTCACACCGCGGCCCGGGTGGCCGCTACGGCTGCTCCCGGTGAGGTGCTCGTCTCCGCAACCGTCCGCGACCTGGTCGCCGGCTCAGGGATAACCTTCGCCGAGCGCGGCGAACACTCTCTCAAAGGCCTGCCTGACCGCCTGCGTTTGTTTGCGGTCGAATCAGCCTGAGCTCGTTCCGGCCACGGATCACAGCGGGGTCACCGGGATGCAAAGCTCGCTTTCGAACTCACCCGTCGTCTGGTCGAAGGACGCGTCGACCGGGTAGTGCTCGAAGATGGGGCGCGAGTCGAGCTGCATGCCGCTTGAAGGCAGCCAATCGCGCAACAACCAATCCCACGATTCGCCAACCTCCTGGTCGGTGCCCTTGAACCTGCCGCAGGCATATTTACCACCAGGAACCACCGTCATCTGGTGGTCGCCCGCGCCGACGAAACCGTCCGGCACTTCGACGGCCGCGTCATAGCGCAGCTTCTCGGGAGCCGTGATGCCCGGGTCATCGTGGCTGATGCCGTATCGAGGGCGGCCCATCAGCCCGTTGGTCTCCATCCACGGAGCAACCTTCATCATCCAGAAGTCCGAGAGCGGTTTGCCGTATGGGCCCACATGCCGGAGGTAAGCGACGGTTGTCGGTTGCCTGTCCACGATTGTGACTTTCATGTCTCCATGATTCGTTGACGGCAGCGCGGACGCCTGATCGTGCTTGCTATTCACCTGACCGCGGTTGCTGACTTGCGACGCGCGCCATGCGGATGGAGTGGAACCGAAACGCGTCTTGAAGGCGCGGGCGAATGCCTCGGTAGAACCAAAGCCGACCGAAAGCGCAACCTGAAGGACCGGCACGCGGGGCTGGGAGACCAGCCGCAATGCCGCAACCTCGAGACGCCGCCTGCGCACGTAGTCACCGAGCGTCTCGCCCATCCACGCTGTGAACAGGCGGTGGAAATGAAACGAGGAGAAGTTCGCAACTCTCGCCAGCGTGTCGAGCTCCAGCTGCTGATCCAGCTGCCGGTCGATGTACTCGACGACTCGATACATGCGGGCCGTGTATTCGGCCCGGCTGTCCACTGGATCAGTGTGAGCCGGGCGATTCGCCGGCGGCCAGCTCCTGCAGGTGGCCGGCGACGTCCCATGTCCAGAACTCGACCACGTGGCCCCCGGGATCGGTGACATAAGCGGCGCGCCCTCGTCCGTGGCCGTACTTCCCGTGATCATGGTCGAGAACCGTGTAGCCGCGGCTTCGAATCCGCTCCACCACGGCGTCGTAGGCGTCCGCCCGTAGACCCATCGCGTAGTGGACATGGACGCCGCCACGACCTCCGCCCAGTCCGATCTGCGGTTGCCACAGACCGATGCGGGTCCGGTCACCTGCCATCACCCAGACTGCATCGCCGTTGCGGTGCCAGCGTTCGACCACCGGGAATCCCAGAACATCGGCGTAAAACGCCTCGGCGGCGGGGAGGTCGTTCTGCTCGAGCACGATCTCGCACACCCCGCTTACGGGAACCACCGGTACGTCCGCCACGCGGCTACTTCACGAAGCGCTGGACAAAAGCGAGCGCTTTGTCGGCGACCTCGCGCCATCCGTTGTCGATGACGAGCGCATGGCCGCGGTTGGGCATCTCGACAATCTCGGTGATGCCCGGATTGCGCTTCTGCCGCTTGTAGGAGGCGTTCGTGATCGCCCACGGAACGGTGTGATCTTTCTCACCGGAGAGGAAGAGCAGCGGTCCGCGTTCGGGATTCTTGGTGTCGACCTTCGCCTCGGTCCACGGGTTCAGGTTGGCCGCTGCAGCCTGAAACAGAGGCGCTCCAGATGCCGGAACAGCGTAGGTGTCGAACAGCTCTTTGGCCTCTTCCTCGCTGACGGCGTTGGCGAATGCGTAGCGGAACTGCTCGTACGTCAGTGGCACGGCTCGATTTCGGTTGGCCGGGTTGCCGAGCACTGGCGATGCGGACTTCAGCGCGGAGAAGGGCAGCGGCAGCACACCACGGAAAGGCGCTGGATCGATCGCCACCGATGCCGCCGAGAGACCGCGACCCGCGACGATCTGGGTGAGCAGGCCGCCGAATGAGTGTCCGATGACTGCCGGCTTCTTCTTCAGCCGGCCGATCACGTCAGCGAAATGGTCGGCGACCTGTCCAACCGTTTTGTGGGCGAAGACCTCGGGGTGCGCCTTGGCCTCGGCTACCGTGTCGGGATCGTCCGGCCACCCTGGCGTCAGAGCCGTGTAGCCCGCCTGCTCGAATACGGTCGCCCAGCGATCCCAACTGCTCGGGAGCAGCCAGAGTCCGTGGATGAACACAACCGGAGTGAGGCCTGACGTGTTCGCGTGTTCGACCTCTTCCTCTGTGGTGCGAGTGGCGTTCATATCGTTCCCCCTTTGCCTTTGCCGCGATTATGCCGTGAGCAGGAGGACGGGCGCCGCCGACCTCCCGCTACAGACTATGTTGTAGGCAGACGTCCACAAGAATGGCGATGAAGCTTTATACCGAGCTCGCGGAATTCTGGCCGGTGTGGTCGAGTCCGGATGAGTACAAACAAGAGGCCCGGCATTTTGCTCGCGTGCTCAAGAAGTCATCCAAACCTGCGCCGCGAACGGTGCTCGACCTCGGTTCAGGCGGGGGTCACACCGCCTCTCACCTGAAAACGAATTTCGCGATGACCCTCGTCGACCTGTCTCCCGGGATGCTGGCCGTGAGTCGAGAGCTCAACCCCGAGTGCGAGCACATCGAGGGCGACATCCGCACGATTCGATTGGGCCGAACCTTCGACGCCGTCTTCATCCATGACTCCGTGGCCCACATGCTCACCAGCCAAGACTTGCGAGCCGTGATGGAGACCGCGTTCGAGCACTGCCGCCCGGGCGGAGTCGCTCTTTTTGTGCCGGACGAGGTGCGCGAAAGCTTCAAACCGAGCACCGACCACGGCGGCCATGACAACGATCGGGGCAGCCTGCGTTTTGTTCAGTGGACCACCGACCCTGATCCGAGCGACACGACGATTCAGGTTGATTTTGGCGTCCTCCTCCGAGACGAGAGCGGGGACGTACGCGTTCTGCACGAGCGCCAAACCCACGGCCTTTTCGCGCGTTCGGTCTGGATGAAGCTGCTGCGACAGGTCGGATTCACGCCGACCGTTGTCCGGGATGAGTACGTCAGAGACGTGTTTCTCGCCCGGCGCCCCCATCAGACGGAATAGTGCGGGCCCGCGCGCGCTTGTTTTTGAGGTGACACAGGCCCAAGCGAGGTCAATCGAGGACATCGAGCTTCCCCGGCTCGACGGCACGCCGGGCCGCCTATCGGACTACAAAGGCAAGGTCGCCCTGGCGGTCAATGTCGCATCCCGCTGCGGATTTACGCCTCAATACGCCGGGCTCGAGGCGCTACACGAGAAGTATTCGCCGCGTGGCTTCACGGTCCTGGGCTTCCCATGCAATCAGTTCTTCGGGCAGGAGCCCGGATCCGCCGACCAGATCCAGGAGTTCTGCAGCGTCAACTACGGGGTCACCTTCCCGCTGTTCGGAAAGCTCGATGTCAAGGGCGCGAACCAGCATCCCCTCTACTCGATCCTGACGGAGTCGCCCGACGATTCCGGGAAGGCAGGCAATGTGAGCTGGAACTTCGAGAAGTTCCTCGTCGGGCGCGATGGGCGCGTCGTGCGCCGCTTCCGGTCAAAGGTCACGCCGGAAGACCCCCGGCTTGTCGAGGCCATCGAGTCGCTGCTCTAAGGGCACATTTTCGGCCGTCGAAACTGTTGAATTGGCCTCGTGACTGCCGGTCACTCCCATTCGTCGGCCCACTACGGCAACAAGGACGCAGTCCGGGCGGTCGTCGTCAGCGCTTTTGCTCTGGGCATCGCCGCCCTCGCTGAGATCACCGCTTCGATCCTGAGCGGATCGGCAAGCGTGCTCGCGGATGGCCTGCATAACGCGGGCGATGTGCTTACCAGCTTCATCCTGTTGATCACGTTTGCGCTCGTGCGCCGGCCGGCGACCAGGCGATTCTCCTCGGGCTACGGGCGGTTCGAGGACGTGGCCACCCTGCTGATCATCGTCGTCATCATCGCCACGGCAGCGGTCGCCGCTGCAGAGTCTGTGGCCAAGCTCATCCATCCCACGACCTACTCGAACATCGCGTTGAGCCTCGGTGCGGCCCTTGTCGGGGTGATCGCCAACCTTGGTGTTTCGGAATACAAGTTGAGGGTCGGCCGCGGCATCGACTCCGAGTCGCTCGCGGCGGACGGCATACATTCGCGCATCGATGCGTTGGTTTCGGCCGGCGCATTCGTCGGCATCGGGCTGGCGGGACTGGGCCTGACGATCGCCGACCCGGTCGTCGGCATCCTGATCACGTTCGCAATCGTCTTCGTCCTGGCTGGAACGGTGAAGCAGCTGTTCTACCGGATGATGGACGCGGTCGACCCGACGATCATCGACGAGCTCACCACCGCCGCCAAGTCCGTGAAAGGTGTCCTGCAGGTTCACGATGTGCGCGTTCGCTGGGTTGGCCGCGAGCTGGTCGCCGTGATGCACGTCGCGGTTGACTCGAAGTCAACGCTTGAAGAAGCTCACCGCCTATCAATGCGAGTCGAGGACGCCGTTTGTCACGAGGTGCCCGCGGCCCGACTCGAAATCCACATGGACCCGGGAACGAAGCGGCACAAGCACACCTTGGTGGGCACCCAACCCGACGAAGAAGAACACGACCACGGTCACAGTTCCGGCACGAACAAGGATTAGGAAGCCGCCGCTCGGCGACACGCGAGCGGCGGCGTTGTTTTCCTCTTTTTAGAGCTGAGCCAGCAGCTCCTCGAGGCGGTCCATCGATTCGGTCGCGCCCTTCTCCATGCCTGACTGGACCATCCCGTCGCGGTCCGCGACCGATTGGAAGACGGAGTGCTGCACGAGCCTCGTCTTACCCCCGACTTCCTCCAACGTCATCGTTTCCATGACCACGTGGCCTGGCACGCCTTCGAACTCAAACGTCTGGACGACCCGCGCCGGCGGCTCGACGAGGTGATAGACACCATGGAAGGCGAACTCGTTGCCCGCGGCATCACGCTGCACGAATCGCCATGTGCCGCCCGGCCGAACGTCCATCTTCTCGACGCGCGTCGACAGGTTTCTCGGACCCCACCATCTCGGCACGAGGTTTGGATCCGTCATCGCCTTGTAGACGAGCTCGCGCGGGGCATCGAACGTCCGGGTCGAGATGATCTCCTGCGTTCCCGGCTTGATGGTGTACTCGCTCTTCGCCAACGCCGTCGCTCCTTTTCCACTGTTACTGGCGGTCATCGTCTTTCTTCTCCTTCTGCAATTCCTCGAGATATTCGCCCAGCCGATCGAAGCTTTCGTCCCAGAAATGGCGATAGTCGTCGACCCAATCCGCGACCTCCTTGAGCCTCGATGCCTCGAGCCGGCACGGACGCCACTGCGCCTTGCGGCCCTGGGTGATGAGGCCCGCCCGCTGAAGCACCCTGAGGTGCTTCGACACGCCGGGCAGGCTGAGCTTGAAGGGCTCCGCGAGCTCGGTCACCGAAGCCTCACCCGAAGCGAGGCGGGCGAGAATCGCCCTCCGGGTCGGGTCTGCCAGGGCCGCAAATGTGACGCTCATGTGATCGGTTGCCATGTATTTTTCTAGTTGGCTAATTAGCTAATGGGAAGAATAAGGCGGCTACCTGGCGTTGTCAAGTCCCTCTTCTGGCGGAACTCATGAGGTTGTCCAGCTGGCCGAGGAGAAGCGAGCGTGGGACGTGGCCCATCGCGAAATTGCGAATCGCGGGGAGAACCGGGTTGTTCGATTGAGCAACTCGCGCCGTCAACCGCGACTGCCTGACCAGGGCGTTGGCCCGCTCGAGCCGCGCGACCTGGTACGCGCGTAAGGCCGGTTCTGCGGGCAGTCGTTCCAGGGCACGACCTAGCTCGGCCGCATCCTCGAGCGTCTGGCACGCACCCTGCGCAGCATTCGGGAGCATCGGATGGGCGGCGTCACCAAGGAGCGTCACCACTCCGCGGGCCCAGCTCTTCACGGGCGCCCGGTCGTACAGATCGTTGCGGAGCACGTCGGCATCGGCGGTCGCCTCGATGACGTCGCCGACGGCCTGCGGCCACGACGCGAACGCGCGGAGCACATCTGCTTTGCGCCCGTCCGGACCGTCGGCCTCGCGCTCGGGTCGATTGCGCACACCAAACCAGTAAGCGCGGCCGTCGCTCAGCGGGAAGATGCCGAACTCGGCAGCGATGCCCAGCCAGTTGACAGCGGAGTCTCCAACGTCCAAGCGCGCGACGCCTCGCCAGCAAGTCGCTCCTGAGTAGCGTGGCTCGCCATCACCCAAGAGTGCGCGTCGAACGGCCGAACGCAAACCGTCGGCGCCGATCAGAAGGTCGGCTTCGCTGCGACCGCCGGATGCCAGCGTGACGGTCACGGTTGAACCGTTCTGTTCGAAGGTCGCCAGCTCGGCGGACGGCCTCACGCGCCCGCTCTCCAGCGCCGCCAGCAAGTTCGAATGCAGCTCCGCCCGATGCACGACGGTCAGGTCGTGGCCGTAGCGGCCTCGAAACTCGCCGACCGGAGTCTCCATGAGGAGCCGGTCGCGCCAGGTTCGGATCGCAAGGCCTCGTACCGGCGCTCCCTGAGTTCCGCCGATCCCAACCGCCGCCAGCGCTCGATGTCCATTCGGCCATATGGCGAGTCCTGCTCCAACTTCTGCTGGGACGGGCGCGCGCTCGAGCACCTCGACCTCGTGGCCGGCCCGCCCGATCGCGATCGCTGCGGCGAGCCCGCCGATGCCGCCTCCCGCCACCAAAACTCTCACGTGGGCTCGGCGGGAGGAGCCTCCTTCGGCGCCGGCTCATAGAAAAGGACGACGATCCCGGAGGCGAACGTCGTCGACTCGACAAGCTTCAGAGCTGTCTTGTCGATCCCGTCTCGGAAGAGGCGCTTCCCGGTGCCGACCACGACGGGATGGACCATAAGCCGGTACTCATCGATGAGGTTGTTCTGCATCAGCGTGTTCATCAGATCGGCGCTGCCGCAGAGCAGGAGGTCCTTTCCGGGCTGGGCCTTCAGCTTCGAGATCTCTTCGACTACGTTCTCCTTGATCAGCGTCGAGTTGTTCCATTCGAGCGTGTCGAGCGTCGTGGAGACGACAAACTTGGGCATGCTGTTCATGCGGTCGGCAAAGCCCTGTTCGTCCTTCATGGACGGCCACGCTTTTGCGAAGCCCTGGTACGTCACTCGCCCCAGCAGCAGGGCATCGCTGGCGAAGAGCTCATCGAACTTGTACCTCGCCGCCTCGTCGTTCCAGAACTCGAAGGACCAATGGTTGGGCGCTTCCATGACGCCGTCCAGGGTCAAGTACTCCGTTGCCACCACGCTTCTCATCAAGACCTCCCGGCTAGTAGGCTTCCTGCAGCCCTCCCCTGCGCGCCCAGCCCTCGAGCAGGCGGAAGAGAGCGTAGCCGAGCGCGGCGTAGATCGCGCCCACAACGATCTCGCCGGCAAGAAGGCCGGCGACCTGCCCGATGCCGGCTCCCGCAACCGCTTGTCGCGCGGCCAGCACACCACGGGTGAGCGGCAGGGAGTACGCCACGGCCTGCAGCACACCCGGCAGACGGTCGACCGGGAAATTGACGCCGCACAGGATCAGCAGGGCGTAGTAGACGACGTTCGCAATCAGGATCGAGTCGCGCATCACCAGACCGAGACTGCCGAAAAGCAATCCCAGGCCGGCGGTGGTCAGCGAGATCACCACGATGCAGAGAGCGAGCAGCGGCAGGTTGGCCGCCCTCAAATCCAGGCCATATAGAAGGACGGTCACGATCAGGCCGAAGATGACGCTCAAAATGCCGTCCAGCACGTTGACGAAAGACCGGCTCATGAACGTGACGAGCCGGTTGGCGGGAGAGCCGAGCAGGATCGGCAGCGTGCCGAGGTGGCGTTCGTTGGCCACCGTGCCGATGACGCCGAAGATGCCGCTGTTGGCGGTGAGCTGGAGCGAGTTGCCGAGGGCGAAGTAAAGGGCGTTGGCAGGACCGGTCGCGAAGACGCCCAGCTGCACGAAGAAGACGATCTGGCAGACCGGCAGAAAGACCTTGTACGCGAGGTAGCCGAGCGGCGTCGCCCACTGGAAGAGCGCCACGTACTGAAGCCAGGTCGAGCGCGCGAAAACGGCGGCCTGCGTCATGCCAGCGCCAGCTCGCCGGTCACGCGCGCGCGAAATTCGACAAAGCGATAGAGAAAGACGCTCAGAACGAGGTAGACCGCGCTCAGCCCGAATGTCATCAGCCACCAGCTGATCACGTCAGAGCCCGCGGTCGGGCTTGCCGACGCATAGAGAGCCCGTGTCGCCCAGGTTGGCGAAAGCACGTACGAGACCGGTTGCAGCCAATGCGGCAGCTCGCTGATCGGGAACATGAATCCGCACAGCCCATAAACGCCGATCTCGAGGCCATTCAAGACTGTGAAAGCCCAACGCCAGACGGCAAACAGAGGCGTCAGGGCGACGGAGATCACGAAGAAGGAAAAGCTCAGCACCGCCAGCGACACCCCGAAACGCAACGGGTCGAGCCCCGGCAGCGACGCATGAAAGCCGAAGTACGCGAGCGCCACCGTCGGAATGAATGAGAGCAAGCCGATCAACAGGCTGCCGACGATCTTGCCGATCACGATCACGAACAAAGGAGTGGGCACGGCAAAGATCTGCTCGAGCGTCCCCGACCATCTCTCCTCCTGGATCGCGTTGCCGCCATCCAGGTAAGAGACCGACCAGAAACCAATGATGCCGCCGCCAAGCACCCCATAGGCGACCCTGGTGAAACCTGACGACGTGAGAACGAAGAGGCCGATGCTGGCGAAGATGACCGGAAACACCAGCCAGTTGAGGTACGCCCAGGGGCTCACGACGCGCAGGCGCGTGCTGATTTCGAACGACCGCCAGGCCGCGCGAACGAGCGAACTCACGACGCATCTCCAATCAGCTGGATGTAGGCGTCTTCGAGCGTCGCCTCTCGTGCAGTAACGCCGCGGAACGCCACGCCATCGAGCGCGACGCCAAGCTGCGTCATCACCTCCATCGGCTGCGCGCAGTGGACCGTGACGACCACCGCGAGGTCCCTTTCTGCGGCAATGACCGAGCTGACGCCGGCGAGGCCTTGCAGGCGCCGGACCGCCTCGGTCGAGATGCCGTCGACCTCGAACTCGACGACGCCGACGTCGCCGACGAGCTGCTTGATGCTGCCCGGCGTGCCCTCGGCTACAATCCGGCCCTTCTTGATGACGGCGACGCGGTCGCATATCGCGTCGGCCTCGAACATGTAGTGGGTCGTCAGGAAAATCGTCTTTCCGCGATCCGCGAGGCCCCTGACCAAAACGCGAAGATCGCGGGCGCCGACCGGGTCTAAGCCGATGGTCGGCTCGTCGAGGAACAAAACGTCGGGGTCGTTCAGGAGACCGCGCGCAAGGTGCAGGCGCTGTTTCATGCCGCGTGAGTAGCCCTCGACTTTGTCGCGCTCACGGCCTGCGAGTCCGAGAACTTCGAGGAGCTCCGGGATCCGCCGCTTGGACACTTGTGGAGGAATCCGGTACAGGTCGGCGAAATAGCGCAGGTTGTCCAGGCCTGACAGGCGCCAGTAGAGTCCACGCTCGCCGCCGAAGACGAAGCCGATGCGCCTGCGCACCGCGTTCGTCGCCGTGACCACGTCGTAACCGAGGACACGCGCAGTTCCAGAGGTCGGCAGGAGGAGCGTGGTGAGGATCTTCACCGTCGTGGTCTTGCCGGCGCCGTTGGGCCCCAGCAGCCCAAACAGCTCACCGGGCGCGATCGCGATGTCGATGCCGTCCACGGCCACGTTTTCGACCTTGGTGCGCCGAAAGGTGCCGCGGGTGGTCGCATAGATCTTGCTCAGCGCGGCGACCTCGATGGCATGGCGAAGCGGCTGGTCTGAAGGCACCGTCCGAGTCTAAGGAATCCCGAGTTCTAGGATTGAGCGCCGCGTGGCCTGCGCGCCGGGCCACGCGGAACGCCCCTCCCCGTCAGCGCGACCGAGCCGGGCCCGTCAGCACGCCGGCCTCAGTCGTGCCGGCCTGAATCATGAATACACCTGCCAGCGCTGCCCCGATCAACAGCAGCTGCAAGAAACGCTTACGGCTTCGCATCGCTCCCACCTCCTTTCCATTTACGCGCACCCTGGTGTCGCTGTTGTTGTTGAAACGGCCGCCACAAAGCGACGGTTACGACCTTCGTGATCGCCTCGCGATCTCTTCACCTCTGCTCTGCCGGAGCGCAGCGAACCCTTAACCAGCGGTCGCGACAGTGGGTGGCAAGGCCGGCTACCCCGACCGACTTCCAGTCTTGACGCCACCACGTGAACGTGGACAATCGGGAGACGGGGAAAGCGGGTTTCTGTTCCAGGCGCTTCTGAAGATGGAGGTGGGTTGTGACGGGACGACTTCGACGCAGGCTGCTCAATCTGGCCGCAATCATTCCGTTGGTCGGAGCCGCGTTCGCGGGCTTCAGCACCAACACGGCGGCCGCGCCGGTCTATACGAGCTCAGACAACGGGAGCTGCAAGCTGAGCTCCGCCAAGGGCCAGATCCAGCACGTGATCTACGTGCAATTCGACAACACGCACTTCACGAGAGACAACCCGAACGTCCCATCTGACCTGGAGCAGATGCCCAACCTGCTCAACTTCATCACGGGCAATGGCACGCTGCTGGCCAACCATCACACGCCGTTGATCTCGCACACGGCGACCGACATCCTCACGTCTTTCACCGGGGTCTACGGCGACAAGATGGGCGTGCCGGTGGCGAACAGCTTCCGCTACTTCACGCCCACAGGGACGACCAGCCTCGGGGTTTCGTTCGCGTACTGGACGGACCCGATTTTCGACCCGACCACATCTACCCCGACCGACACCAAGTTCAACATGCTGAACGCGGACGGCAAGAACGCCCCCGCGCCCTGGGTGCCGTACACGCGCGCGGGCTGCGACGTCGGCCAGGTGGCGACCGCGAACACGGTGCTCGAGAACATCGCGACCGACATCCCGACGGTTTTCGGCGCCGGGTCGCCGCAGGCCCAGGAGGTCATCTCGAACCCCGGCCAGGCATTCGCCGATTTCGTTGGCATCGGCGTCCACTGCGCGGCCGGCAATGCCCTCTGTTCGACAGCGAACGGCGGCCAGGCCGACCGCCTGCCGGATGAGCCCGGTGGCTACACCGGCTACATGGGCCTCTTCGGCCACAAATACGTCGCCCCGCTTGTGAGCCCGAGCGGCCCGATTGCCGACCTCAACGGCAACACGATCCAGGACGCGTCCGGTCACATCGGGTTCCCTGGTTTCGACGGCATGGCAGCGACCGTGTCGCTTTCGTACGTCGCGGCCATGCAGGAGCACGGGATCCCAGTCACGTACGCGTACATATCGGACGCGCACGACGCCCACCCGAGCGGGCCGGCGTTCGGACCAGGATCGGCCGGTTACGTCGCCGCGCTCAAGGCGTACGACAAGGCCTTCGGCCTCTTCTTCGAGCGGCTCGCCAAGGACGGCATCAACAAGAGCAACACCCTTTTCGTCTTCACAGCTGACGAGGGCGACCACTTCGCAGGCGGTCCTGCAAGCCCAGAGGGATGCAATGGGGTGACCACCCCCTGCACCTACGCCAAGATCGGCGAGGTCAACGCCAACCTGACCGGGTTGCTGGCCACCGAGCAGGGGATCACCACCCCGTTCAACCAGCATGCGGACTCGGCCCCGACGATCTACATCAACGGCAACCCCGCCCGTGACGCCGCCGTCACGCGGACGTTCGAGCGAGCGACGAGCCAGCTCACAGCCGTAAGCCCGATCACCGGCAACACGGACACGATCACTAAGTTCCTTGCCGACCCGGTCGAGATGAAGGCGCTGCACATGGTCACTGCCGACCCGGCGCGAACGCCCACCTTCACGTTGTTCGCAGACCCCAACTACTTCCTCTTCCATGGCGCGCCGAACTGCAACTCACCATGCGTGACCGAGCAGCCTGGGTTCGCGTGGAATCACGGTGACGTCCAGCCGGAGATCGTCACGACGTGGCTGGGACTGGTCGGGCCGGGGATCGACAACAAGGGCGTCGATCGCAAAACCTGGTCAGACCACACCGACATCCGGCCGACGCTGATGGTCCTGCTCGGACTGAAGGACGATTACGGACACGACGGCCGCGCCCTCACCGAGGTTTTCAAGGGCTGGGCCAGGCCGGCCGCGACGCGAAAGGGCAGCTTCACCCAGGTTGCCCGCATCTACAAGCAGATCGATGCGGCAGTCGGACAGTTCGGCCTCGCGACGCTCCAGGCATCGACCCGTGGAATCGAAAGCGGCAGCGCTTCCGATGACAGCACGTACGTCCACTTCGAGAATGAGCTGACCACGCTCACCAACGAGCGCAACGCGGTTGCAGCCGAGATGATCAGCTTGCTCGAAGGCGCAGAGTTCAGCGGGCAATCGATCAGCGAGCAGCAGGCACGATCGCTTGTCGCGCAGGGCCATTCGTTGATCGAACGGGCCAACTCCCTGGCCTCATAACCGACTCGTTCATACTGCGGCGCGTGGGGGAAGCACGCTGGCTGACCGTGCGCGCCGCAGGTGGCCGGGACCTCGAAGTGCTGGTCGACGGGCCCGATGGAGGCACCGTTCTCCTGTTCCACGACGGCACGCCGACCGCCGCAGTTCGCAAACCATATGTCGTCAACCCGGCGGCGCACCGCGGCATGCGCACGGTCACCTATTCACGGCCTGGTTACGCAGCGTCGACCCCGCAACCCGGACGCACCATCGCAGATGCGGCGCAAGACTCCGAAGCGATCCTCGACGCCCTGCACGCTGATCATTTCGTGGCGCTGGGCTGGTCAGGCGGCGGGCCGCACGCACTCGCCTGCGCAGCGCTTCTCCCCGAACGCTGCGCCGCGGTGGCCACAATGGCGGGGGTCGCGCCCTACGACGCCGGACTCGCCGATTGGTTCTCAGGCATGGGCCCGGAGAACATCGCGGAGTTTGGCGCTGCGGTCGAAGGCGAGCGAGCGCTGAGCGCGTTTCTCGAGAAAGCCGCGGTCGATTTGAAAACCGTGACCGGACAAGACATTGTCGCCGCCCTGGGCGGGCTTGTCTCCGACGTTGACAAGAGCGCGCTGACCGGAGTGTTTGCCGATGTGCTCGCGGAGTGCTTTCGTCGCGCGGTATCCACCGGAATCGCCGGCTGGCGCGACGACGACCTCGCGTTCACACGCCCGTGGGGATTTGCGCTGAAGAACGTCAGGGTGCCAGTCGCGATCTGGCAAGGCGCCCAGGATCGGATGGTGCCATTCGAGCATGGCCGCTGGCTTGCGGCGAACGTCGCCGGCGCGCAGTCCAGGCTGCTCGATGACGAGGGCCATCTTTCCCTCATCAACCACATCGACCGGATTCTGGAAGACCTGGTGGAGCTGGGCACCGAACAGCGCTAGCGCTCAGCTGCGAAAGGCCATCGTCCCACTCGAGTACCAGCCACCTTCATGCGACTCGCCCGCTTCGATGCGCAAGTAGAGGTACGGCTCGCCTGCTTTGAACGCGCCCAGCACCAGGAGCAGCCCGCGCCAGTCACCTTCTCCTGGGACCTGCCATGAGCTCCAGGCGACGACGTCATCAGCATTGCCGGCCAGACGCGTCCAGCCCGCTCGCTCGAGCTGCCTGGCGAAATGCGACGCGATGTCTGCGATTGGGAGGCTCGTCTCAACGCTGGCCTCAGAATGCCAGCTCCCGCTTCCACCTCCGCCGCCACCGCCATGAAGCGCGGCGCCGGCGGGTGGGCTGAGAGGCGGCATCTTCTCCGCACCCTCCGGCCGACCGTGGCGCCGCATGTCGGGCAGGTGACGGATCATCTCCCAGTCGAGCCGGAGACGCAGGTCGGTTGGTTTCGACTCGCGGTCCATCGCCGCGACCATCAGGATCGGACCTTCGTCACCACGCCGGTAGGTCTTGCCTGCGCCGGTCAACCCTGCAGGGACGAAACCGCCGTGCATGCCGCCGAAGCCCTCGAACACAGTCCAGCCGTGTTTCATGAGCTCCTCATCGCACGTTGCGAGCACGCCTTGCGAATCTCCATCCGCGTCATAGACAGCCTCGATGTGGGTGGGCCGGCCACGTCGTGTGTAGACCGCGCTGCCGAGCAGGCGCGCACCCGCAATCTCTGGAATTGCGCCCCAACTGTCTGGGAGACGTCCGACCAGCAGCTCGAACGCGGTTGGCCCTTCAGGGTGCGGATGGGTGAGCAGCCGTTCGGCCAGCTCTTTGATCGCGCGCGCGTCATCTTCGGAACGCGTCACCATTCGCCCAGCTTACTTCCGAACGGATCTAACCTCTTGTAGGTGGTGATGGCGGCATGAGCGTGTTCAACCTGCGCCTGGATTCCGTGCAGCGAAAGACCGGCGGGAGAGTTCACCTCACGCCCAAGGTCCCTCGCAGCGGCACGGTCACCACTCTGTGCGGGAAGACTCTGCCGGCCGGATCGTTCGCCGCCACCGAAGCTGCAGCCGACTGCGTGAACTGCCTGAAACGCTCGCGTGACCCGAGCCGGATCTCGGGAGCGTTCTTCGCTCAGGAGGAGGGTTCGCAGCTGCTCCAGCTGTCGCTGGAGCAGGCGCGTGCGCGAAGGCCGGAGGTCAAGTCCACACCGGCGTCGGACAAGCCCGCGAAACCATTCCTTCGGGTGGTGCCGCCATCGACGCCTGCCATCCCGGACCGGATGGGAGAGCTGGTGACAGCAGGTTTCAAGCCTGCCGGCGAGGGCCTATGGCGTAGCCCTGCCGGCGTATTGGTGCGAATGCGCAAGCAAGGCCGCGACTGGCGATTCGTCGAGCTCGTTTTCGAGGGGTCGATGGTGGCGACCAGGCAGGACGACTGGATCAAGGTCCGCGCCGGCGACGTCGAAGTGCGCCCGATGGCCGACGGTTATGAGGTGCGGGTCAAGCGGTCTTAGATTCGCTGCGTCGTGAGCACGATGCTGTGGACAGCGTCTGAGTAGACGATCACGCACCAACCGCGGCCGAAGTCGGCCGCCGGGACCTGGATCTGCCCAACGTGGCCCGAGCCGACGACCAGGTTCGGAAGGTAGGCGAGGTGATAACCCTGCTGTCCACTGCAGATGGCGTGCAGGTGGACCTGGTACGTGCCTGGTGGAAGATGCGAAAAGGCGACGGTGGTCGAGGAGGTAGGTGGCGCCGAAGGGGTCGGGCTTGGCAGCGTCGCGATCACCCGCCCCAGGGCTGCGTCGATCGGCGGTTGGATCGCGGATGCAGCCGGCAATTCAGCCGCCAGCGGCTGCCGCCCCGACGCCGGCACGTTTGACGAGGTGTCCGTTCCGCATGCTCCGAACACAGCAGCGGCCAGCAAGAGCATGCCGATTCTTGCTTTTGTCACCTGACGGTGGATACGCCCGAGCGTTACTTTCGGGGTTCTAACGCGGGGTGACGCCTGCCCGTGAGCTCGGTTTGCGACTGGCGCGAGCGGCCGCGATCACTGCGGCAAAGGTGAGCAAATCTGTCGGGACGATGGCCGGACCGAACGCGAACGTGCCGACGGTCGCGCCGACGAGGAAGACGAAACCGACGATGAGGATGACCAGGCCTGCCAGGGTTCGGCCGGTCGCAACCAGCAGACCAGCACACGCAACAGCGACCAGGAGCATGACCATGAACGCGAAGAACATCGCCGTAACTGGAGCCAGGCCAACCTGAATGAGGCTTGCCGTGCCCGTCGTGCACACTCCGTTTGAATCGCAGGTGCCGGTCGAGTACGTCGGGCCGAAGAGAACGAACAGGATCGCAGCCAGGCCGCTAATGGCCGCCAGGATCCCGAGCACCGCGGCTGCGCGCTTCATCCGTCGAGACTAGGTGCTCTTGAGTCCCGCGACGAGCCGGCGGCGCGTTGCCGAAGTCAGGGCCTGCAGCGCAGGCGTCATCCGAGCCACTGGTGGCTTTGGTGAGCCGATGTCTTTGGCGCCGGCCGGAAGGCGTTCGATGTCGGCGGCAAATCGTGCCTTCGAGTCGGCCAGCGGCGATCGTCCGGTACGCCGCCTGCCTCCGATCATCACGGGCTCGAGCAGGCGCTCGCGCCCGCCAGGCACGTCCTCGTCGAACAGACCCACCATGTCGCCGAACGGCCTGGACCGGCGGAAGACCTGCTTGCGACCCGGGGCGCTGACCTTGCCGCGCGACAGCTTCATGACCGGGTTGCCCTGGTAGCAGACGAGCTTGTACGCGGTGTCGAGGTACGGATGGTCGGCGGAGACACCCATCCTGGTGCCGACGCCGAATGCGTCGATCTTCGCGCCGTCTCGGACAAGCTTGTCGATCGACACCTCGTCGAGCCCGCCGCTGGCGACGATGCGGACGTTGGATAGGCCCGCCTGATCGAGCATCTTGCGTCCCTGCTGTGAGAGAGCCACCAGGTCACCGCTGTCGATCCGTATCCCCAGCCGTCCGGTTGGACCGAGCTCCTTTATGATCGCGATCGCCTGTTTGATCCCGGTAATCGTGTCGTAGGTGTCGACAAGGAACGTCACGCGCCCGGGGAAATCCTGAGCGTAGGCCTGAAACGCTTCAAGCTCGGTCGGAAATGCCTCGATGTAGGAATGCGCCATCGTGCCCGCCGCGACGAGGCCGTGCCGCCGGGCCGCCTCGACGTTGCTCGTCGAGATGAAGCCGACCATTGAGGAGAGTCGAGCAACATCGATTCCCGCCTCGATCCCCTGGGTGCGGCGAAACGAGAAATCGATGACGTCGATACCGCGGGCCGCGACCACGCATCTCGCGGCCTTGCTCGCGATGGTCGTCTCAAACGTGACCAGGTTGAGGAACAGCGTCTCGATCAGCTGCGCCTCTGGCAGTGGCGCCGTCACCTCCAGGATCGGCTCACCAGCCAGCGCGATGCGACCCTCCGGGATGGCCCAGATGTCGCCCGTGAAGCGCAATCGGCGGAATGCCTCGAGGTCGCGCGGTTGGTAACGGAGCGTGTCGCGGAGGTAGCTGATGTCGTCCTCCTCGAACCGAAAATCCTCGAGCCTGTCGAGGCAGGACTCAACACCGGCGGCGACCAGAAACCCACGCTCGGGCGGTAATGAACGCACGAAAAGGCTGAAGGTGGCCGTGCCCGTCATGCCTCGCCGCATGTAGCTCGTGGCCATGTTGAGCTCGTAGAGGTCGGTCAGCAGTGCGTTCACGGGGCGCACGCATCCTAAGGTTTCACGCGTGACGCTTGTCGCCGCGTCGTTTGGATGGCCGTTTCGCGGCGCCTGGCCCTCTCGGTTCTTGCTCGGTGTGCTGATGGTCCTTGTGCTGCCGATCGCCTTCATTCCTCTGCTCGGTTACGCCATCGCGGCCACGCGCGCGGCCGAGAGCGATCCAGGGCAATCACCTCCACCGTGGAGGTGGTCGGGTCGCCTTCTCGTTGACGGTTTTTGGACCGCGCTGGCGATACTGCTGCTGTCGGCTCCGTTCATCGCGGCGCTGAACCCGGTTGCAGGGGTGATCGGCAGCGCTCTCTCGCAGCCGTTCTCGGAAATCGCCACGGTCTTTCTGCTTGCGCTCCCCTGGGGGCTGCTGCTTCTGCTGCTTATGCCGCACGGAGCCAGCCGCTATGCCGCGAGCGGCCGCCCCCTCGACCTGTTCGATTTTGCAGCGTCCCTTCGCGGGGTGAAGCGAGATTTTCCAGTCTGGAATGTCGTCGCCGCGGCAATGGTGACCGCGTGGATTCTTGCCATCGCTTGCGTGGGGCTGCTGTGCGTCGGCATCTTGCCGGGCACGTTCTACGCCATTCTTGTCAGCGCACATGCCGCCGCCACGCTCCACCAAACGACCGGCCCCGCGCGTACGGATCCACCCGCTGGGTGACACTGCGCTGCTGGCTGAGCTGGGCACGCGTCTTGACACAGCGCTGAACACACGCGCGATCGCCCTCGCCACCGCGCTGAAAAAGCGCCGCGACGTCCGCCAGGCGGTGGCCGGCTACGCGGGGGTGACGGTGCATTTCGACCCGGACCAGACAACCCCGGATGCGCTCGGCGCCGCCATCAAGAGGCTCGCGGCCAAGCGACCGCCCATGGCTGAGCCTGGGCGGCTGCACCGCATCCCGGTCGTTTACGAGGGACCGGATCTTGCAGAGGTGGCGACGCGGCTGAAGCTTTCGCCCGAGAAGGTGATCGAGCTGCACTCCCGACCGATCTATCGCGTGTTCCTGGTCGGTTTCGTGCCCGGATGGGCGTATCTCGGGCCGCTGCCTGAAGAGCTCGAGCTGCCGAGGCGGCATGTGCCGCGGACGCTGGTACCGGCCGGCTCGGTTGCCATCGCGGGCCGGCAGTCGGGGATCTACCCGCTGCCGTCACCAGGGGGATGGCATCTGATCGGGCGGACATCGGTAAAGCTCTTCTTGCCCGACCGCGATCCGCCCTGCCTCTTTCGCGCCGGCGACAGGGTGAAGTTCTTCGCCATACCGCGGTGACCGTCGTACTGCGCGTCATCGAGCCAGGCCTGTTCACAACTGTGCAGGACCTGGGCCGGCCGAACGCGATCACCGCCGGCGTACCGCCGGGGGGCGCGATGGATCGCTTCGCGCACAGGGCCGCCAACCTCCTGGTCGGCAACGCCGAGACTGATGCCACCCTCGAGTGCACCCTCACCGGTCCCCACCTCCTGGCCAAGAATTCCTGCCTCATCGCGATAGCGGGAGCGGACCTGGAGCCCCGCGTCAACGGCCAGGCCGTCCCAATGTGGACAGGCATCTTTCTGAGCAGCGGCGACCGCCTCGCCTTCGGCGCCCGGCGCCTCGGCGGAAGGGCTTACATCGCGGTCGCGGGAGGGATCGAGGCCGACCGCTGGCTCGGGTCGGCATCGACAAACCTGATGGCGGGTCGGGGCGGCCTGCGCGGGCGCAACCTGAAGGCCGGCGATGAGGTCGGCGTCGCCCGCGAGGCGACGAGACCCTCGGTTGCCGGCCGCCACCTGCCAGAGCGACTCCGGCCGCCATATTCGGATCACGCGCTCTTCGCCATCGCGGGCCCGCACGTGAAGAGGCTGGAACCCGACGGACGCAACCAGCTGTTCGGCGCTGCATTCAAGGTGAGTCGCGAGGCCGACCGCATGGGCTATCGCCTGGACGGTCCGAAGCTGGCGACCTCAGGCGATGAGCTGCTGTCGTTCGGGCTCACGGCCGGCGTGGTGCAGGTGCCTCGCGGCGGCCAACCGATTCTGCTGATGGCCGATCACCAGACCGCCGGCGGTTACCCCGTGGTGGCCGTGTTGGTGAGCGGTTCGATGCCGGTGGCGGCGCAGCTCGTGCCGGGCGACGAGCTGCACTTCGTCGAGACCACGCTCGACCGTGCGCGTCAGATGCGAACCTCGATGAGGACCGCCCTCGACACGCTGCGTTAGCCTTGCGCGGCTTTTCGCGCCTCCTCGATCACCGCGTCATAGTCGGGCTGCGGTTCCTCGCGTGAACCGACCCAGGTCCAGCGCACCGTACCCGAACCGTCGATGACGAAGATCGTCCGGCGCGCCATGCCCGAGTACCCTGGAACGTCGTCTCGACGCACGCCGTAGTCGGTGACCATCTTCCGCTCGAAGTCGCCGATGAGGTCGAAAGGGAGACCACCGAGCTCTTTCGCGAAGGCCTGGTGCGAGAACACGGAATCGACGCTGATTCCGTAGATGCCGATGCCGTCCGCAACGGCAGCCTCGTTCCGTGACCGAAACTCGGTCAGCTCGGTCCTTCAACCACCCGTGAAATCAAGCACATAGAAAAGGAAGATGAGGGCCTTGTGCTTGGCCAGGGCCTCGGCGAGCGTCAGCTCCTGGTTCCCGGTGGTCGGCAGCTTGAACTCGGGCGCCTTGTCCCCAACCTGCAGCACGTAATGAGTCTATCCGCGCTCGAGCACGTACCAGCCTGTGCGCGTCACGCCGGCGATGCGATAGCCGGCGTCAAAGGCGGAGCCCAGCGCAGAGCGCACCGCCATGCGCCAAGTCCGCGCCAGCTTCGGATCGGAGCGCCGCAGCGCGACGATGTCGTCGGGCACCTGGCACATGACGACGCGCGCCGACGACGAGCCCGGCACCGGTTCTCCACCCGGTCCGATCGTGAGCACCGCCTCGATCTTCCAGCGTTCGAGGTCCTCGCTCGCGGGATCGTGCGGACGCCCTGCGGCCGCCTCGGTCGCGCGCTGTGAGTCCAGCTGCCAGCTGACGAGGATCCGGTCCGACTCCTCGCCGGCGTTGATGCCATCCGTCATTTCGCCGTAGAGGTTGACGAGGTATCGGCTCGCCTCGGCGCCCAGCTTGTTGAGATTGAAGTACGCGTTACGTCGTACAAGGGGATCGAAGGTCCATTCGATCACTTTCACGCCGCGGTCCAGGCACCACCGGCGCTGGTGCTGCTTGAGGTCGAAGCCCAACCCGCGCGCGTGGCTGCCGGAGACGACGCCGAGGATGTGCGAATGGAGATGAAGGTTGTCTGGGGGCGTGCCGCCCAGCCATCCGACCAACCCACCCACCAACGCGCCTTCCTCCCGGGCGCCGGCGACGTAGTTGCCAGACAGGATCAACGCGATCAGCACGTCCGAGTCGAGCGGAGGCTCGCCTGGCCTCACCCAGACGTCGGAGAAGATGCGCACCAGCGCCTGGACGTCCTCGAGCTCGGTCAGCTCAGAGATCACAACGGGACTCTAGGCGATGGCGAGCCGCCTGCCGGCAAACAGCGATGCGGCCTGCACGGCGAGGGCGACCAGGATGGCGGCGCCGAACGCCAGCGCGATTCCGTCACGCTCGAGAAGCTGCGCGACGGTGACGAAAAAACCCGCAAACGCGAACAGGCCGAGCAGCAGGCCGCGCAGCACGTTCACGGCAGACTCGGCGCCCTGGAGCCGGTGTGAAAAAACCGCAAGCACGGTCGCGTACAGCGGGAAGGGAGATATCAATCCCGCCAGCCGCGGGCCGAGGAGCGGCGCAGCCGCAGTCAATACCACCACGAGAACGGTGCCGACGGCCATTCGCGTTGGGATGTCCCAGCTGGGCAGCCGCATCGAGGGCGAGGCCGCATGCGATCGCCGAGGCATCAACGAAATCGTCACTACGAGCACTGCCACTGCAATTCCAAATGTGATCAACGCGCCAGCGCCAAACGGGATGAGCGCCAGAGTCACGACGATGAACGCAACCGTGGCCGCGCCGAGGCATGCCGTCCAACTGAACCTTCGCGCAGACCACGCGTACGCAAGTGCAAATGCCGCCTGCGAGATCGTGCCGGCGAGGATGCCGACCGACGCCTGAGCCGCGAAATGCGAACCCGGGCCGATGGCCAGGAAAAAGGTGACGGGGGCAGAGGTGAATGGGATGCCGACCAGCCAGCCGCCAACCTCCGATCCCCAGCGCCGCGCGGCAAGGCTCGCCACGCCGACGAGCAGGGGCGTGACAACAAGTTTGAGAGCAAGGGTTTCCAGGCCGGTCAACTAACGGCCGGCGAGAGGACCGGTCTCCACGCCAAGCTCGCCGAGCGCTTTGCGCACCGCGGCTGCGACCTGGGCGGCTCCAGGACTGTCGCCGTGGATGCATATGCTGTCGAACCCGCCCGACTGCGCCAGCCGGAGCGCCTGTGCCGCCGCAACGTCTGGCTCGAGCACCGCGCCCGGCTCCGAACGGGGTGCGAGGCTGCCATCGGGCAGCAGCTTGCGGTCGGCGAATCCCTCTCGAAATGCGGGTATGCCTGCGCGCCGGGCCGCCGCCAGCAGCTCTGTTCCCGGTTGTCCGAGAAGGCCGACGCGATGCGCCTTGGCGACCCTCGCGACTGCGTCTGCCGCGGCGGGGTCGAGCTGACATCGTCGATACAGCGCTCCGTGCGGCTTGACGAATGCGATCGGCACTACAGCGGCCAGGCCGGACACCTGGAATGCGACGAGCGCTTCGATCGCGTCGGGCGCCAGACCGGTCTCGATGCGGCCGAAGTTCGCTCGGTCGTCGTATCCGGGATGGGCGCCTACCTCGAGCCCAAGCTCTACGCACCGCAAAGCGGTCGCGATGGCGGTCGATGCCGAGCCTGCGTGAACACCGCACGCGACGGATGCGCTGTCGATGCTGGGGAGTATCGCGTCGTCTGCGCCCGCGCCTTCGCCCAGGTCGGAGTTGATGTTCATCCGTGCGCTGTGTCGCCGTGTAGGAGCTGGATCGCGTGGCCGACGATCGGCATCACCGCCTCGAGCGATTCGGTTGCGCCCTTCGGGCTGCCAGGGACGCTGATGATCAGTGCTCGTCCCCGTACACCGGCCATCGAGCGCGAGAGGAGCGCCATCGGCGTGCTGCTTTCCCCAGCGCGTCTCATCGCCTCGCCGATCCCAGGTACCTCGTAATCGATGAGCGCGGCAATCGCCTGCGGCGTGACATCGCGAGGACCAAGGCCTGTCCCACCCGTGGCGACGACGAGGTCCGCCCCTCTGGTGATAGCGCTTATCACGGCCTCGCTGATCCGCTCGGCTTCATCAGGCACGACCTGTGGATCGCCGACTTCGAAACCATCCCGACGCAGTAGGCCTACCAGCGCAGCCCCGCTCAGGTCCTCGCGATTGCCGTGGAACGCGCCGTCGCTGACGGTCACGACTTGGGCTTTGCTCACCGCTCTTCAGCGGTGGCAGGGCGCTTCCACGTGCCGGAGCGGCCGCCCGACTTCTCGAGCAAGCGCACCGACTCGATCGAGACGCCGCGCTCGATCCCCTTGGTCATGTCGATGAGCGTCAACCCCGCCACAGCGGCCGCCGTGAGCGCCTCCATCTCCACGCCGGTTTGGCCGACCACCCGCGCCCGTGCGAGGACCCGAATGCCGCCTTTGATGAACTCGAAATCGACGTCGACCTTCGCGAGGGGCAATGGATGACACAGCGGGATGAGATCGGAGGTGCGCTTGGCGGCCATGATGCCGGCGATGCGGGCCACCTGGATGGCGTCGCCTTTGGAAGTTCCCTGCCGGACGGCACGCAAGGTTGCAGGCGCCATCCGCACCACACATTCGGCAAGCGCCTCGCGTGACGTGACCGCCTTTTCGGCGACGTCGACCATGCGCGCCGCCCCCGCCTCGTCGAGGTGTGTCAGCCGCTTCGCCGCCGGTTTTGCCACTCGCTCAGGATATTCGCCAGATGCCGGACATCGATGGAGTCCTGTTCGACTATGGCCAGACCCTGGTCACCTTCGACTATCCGAAGGAGGCGTTGCTCGAGGTCATCGGCAATTTCCGGCCGACCATCGAAGAGACGCTGGGAACGCCGGCGCCTCCAGCGCAGACAATCCTTGAAAGCGTGTTTCTGCCTCTGGAGGAATACGTCTCCAGTGACAGCGAGTACGAGGTGGACTGGCTCGAGGCGGCGCAAGAGTCGTGGGAGCGCGCCGGAATGTCGCTTCCCGACGGACTGCTCTACGAGATGGTCGATGCGGAGCAGATGTGCTGGGACAGGATCGTCGCCGTCGATCCGGAAGCCTTGCCTCTTCTTTCGCTGTTGCGGTCCCGCGGCATTCGGCGCGCTATCTGCTCGAACGCGCCCTTCCCGCCTGAGATGATGCGGCGCCAGGTGCAAACGAACGGCATCGGCGACCTCATGGATGGCGTTGTGTTTTCGAGCATGGTCGGCCGCCGCAAGCCCAACCCGGAGATTTACCGCGCGGCTCTCGACGTCATCGGGCTCGAGGCGGACAGAGTTCTCTTCGTCGGCAACCGGGTGCGTGAGGACTACGACGGCCCGCGATCGCTCGGCATGCGAGCTGTCATCTGCACCGCTCACAACTTGGAGCCAGTACCGGAAGGAGTCGCGTCGATCCCCAGGCTGAGCGACCTGACAGGTCTCCTGTGAAACAGCGCCCCGGCCGGCTGTGGCTCTTCTTCTACGGCCGCCAGCGCCGTGGGGTGCCGTGGCTTCTCATCGGTGTCGTCGTTGGTGTGCTCGTGCTTGCCATCACGTTCGCAGTGCCAGGCGGTCCCGAGATGTGGAGGGCGGTGGCGCCCGTCCTCATCGGCGTGCTGGTGGTCGTTGCGATTGTGGCCGCGCTCGCCGCGATGGTGCGTCCGCGCCGGCGCTGACGGAACGGGCCACCGCTGCCCTCGCCGCGATCAGAACCGCTGCCGCCCCCGCCCCGATGCCGTTGTCGATGTTGACGACCACCAGGCCGGTCGAGCACGATTGAAGCATCGTGCTGAGCGCGGCTTCGCCCGCCCCGCCGCGACCATAACCGGTCGAAACAGGGAGCCCGATCACGGGGACGTCGACGAGGCCCGCAACCAGTCCCGGCAGCACACCGTCCATGCCGGCGGCGACGACGATCACGTCTGCGTCCCATTCCATGATCGCGCCCAGCGGAGCAACGAACCGATGCAGGCCGGCGACGCCGAGGTCCGCTTCGAGCCGCGCGCTGAGGCCACAGGCCTCGATGACCATCCGCGACTCCTCGGCGACAGGTATGTCAGACGTGCCCGCGGTGAGGATGCCGACCTTGCCGTTCAGCTCTTCCGGCGTGAACCCTTCGCGAACGACACGCGCCGAATTCGCGTAGTCGACGATCGTCATGTTGCTTGCTTCCGCGGCTTCGACGAGAGCCGAGCGGTGCTCGGCGGTCATGCGGCTGATCAGGCCCTGTCCCTGGCGCTGCGCGAGCGTGACCGCAAGTCGAGCCGCATCTTTCGGTGACTTGCCAGTGGCGAGGACAACCTCTGGTATCCCGCGGCGCATGAACCTGCCGAGGTCCAGCTTCGCCCTGCCGCCCAGCTCTTCGAGCTGCATTCTTCGCAGCTCGCGCAGAGCCTCGTCCTCGGTGAGCTCGCCCGCCATCAGCCGGCGCAGGACGTCTCTCAAAGGCCAGCCAGGACCTCGCGCATACGCTGCCAGTGCGTCCCGGCCCAGTAGATTCGCCCGCAATCGGGGCATTCCGAATACCTCGACTGGGTCTGGCGCACGTATGGTGGCACGCGATCCGCAACGGTCGTCGCCACGCGCGCCTGCAGCTCGGCGTTGCATTCGATACATCGGGTCAGAGCCTCCTTGAGCTCGAGGCCCAATTCTTTGAAGACCTGACGGAGCTGCGCCGTGACCTCGTCGTCTCGGATGAGGATGGCGCGCACCACGCCCGTCTGGATCACGCGTCGTTTGGTCAGGTCTCGATCCCGGGTCAAGAGCACGCGGCTTTCGGCCGCTGCCTCGCGGACCAGCTCGGCGTCGTCGATCCGGGGGTGATACGAGGCGTCATATCCCAGCGCCCGCAGCCAGCGTGCGAGCCGCCCGACGTTGCAGTCGGCGAGGAACCGGGGCTTCATCTGATGGAATCTTAGAATCGGGGCGTGGCGAGGTTGGACGACCTGATGACTACATTGCGTGGGGAAGCGGCCTCCTGTTACTCGTGGTCGAACGGGCCGAACGACCGCTACGCCGCGCACAGCCATCCGTACGAGAAGGTGCTGTACTGCGTCGACGGTTCGATCACGTTCGTGCTGGAGAAAGAGGGTCGGCGGCTGGAGCTGAAGCCGGGCGAGCGGATGGTCCTAACGGCCGGCACGGTGCACTCGGCGATCGTCGGGCCCGGTGGCTGCACGTGTATCGAGGGTCAGCGGTAGTCGTGCCGCCGGCGTCCAATTTCGTAAACACGCGCGGCGTAATATGGGTTGGCCGATGAGCATCATCGAGTTCATCCGCGACCGGGCTCGGTTCTACAACTGCCCCGTGTGCGGACGCAGCTTGAAAGGCTGTGACATACAGGTCCTCAGTCATGAGGAGGAGCGGTTCCACCTCCAGGTCACGTGCATGCAGTGCCAGGTGACCTTCATCGTCGTGCTCGCCATTGCGGGCGGCGGGGTCGATGAGATCGAGGGGGCGGAGCCGGTCGAGGCGCTGGAGGCGATCGAGGCGGCGCCGGCTCGAGAGCCGATCAGCGTCGACGAGATCCTCGACCTTCACCTGTACTTGAAGAACTACCAGGGCACGCTGAAGGAGCTCATCCACCAGCCCGACCACAGCCGCGGCTGACCCGCCGGCTCCAGGCTCTTAACGGGCTGGGTTGGCACCGACCTTTTCGATCGGTAGGCTCGCCTGAGGTGTGTTCGGCTCGGGGGAGGGGAGCCAAATGGGAAGGGAGGGCCCGCAGATGAAGCGCATTTTTCTCGACGACGCCGGCGGCGCGCCCATCCTCCCCGAGGTCGTCGCAGCACTGAGCGACCTGCCCACCGGCAACCCGTCGAGCCCACACTCTGAGGGCCGCGTGGCCCGAGCGGCGCTGGATCGGGCCCGCGACCTCGCCGCGAACGCTCTCGGCGCCGACCGCACCGAGATCACCTTCACCTCCTCCGGCACCGAGGCCGTGAACCTCGCTCTGTTCGGGGCGGCGCGGCGGATGAAAGTCCCTGGCGTCATAGTCACCTGGGCGGCCGAGCACCAGGCGGTGCTGGGCGCTGTGCGCCGCCTTCAATCCGAGGGCCACCGCGTGGAGATCGCGCCTGTCGACGGCACCGCACGTGTCGACCCAGACGCCATCAGACCAGGCACAGCGCTCGTCTCGATCGGGCTCGCGAACAACGAGGTCGGCACGGTACAGCCGGTTCGAGAGGTCATCGACCGCGCCCACGATCTCGGCGCGATCGTCCACGTGGACGCATGCGCCGGCCCCCGCTGGGTGCCCGTTCCCGCCCGCGCCGATCTGGTCTCGTTCAGCGGGCACAAGCTCGGGTCGGGCCGGGGCGGCGCGCTCTACGTCAAGGATGGAATCCGGATCGATCCGCTGCTGTACGGCGGCCCGCAGGAGTGGGGACGGCGCGCCGGGCACGAGGACGTAGCTGCGGCGGTTGCCATCGCGAATGCGATCGCCGTGTCCGTGCGCGACCAGGCAGAACGTGCGGAAACTGCACGCACCCAGTCGAGCGCTCTCCGGGACCTCCTGGCTGAGTGCGGCGCACAGCTGACCGGGGCCGACGCCCGTCTGCCCAACTTCGCAAGCTGCGCATTCCACGACCGTAAAGGGGAAGACATGCTGCTCGCCCTGGACATGGCCGGCCTGGCTGCTTCCAGCGGCTCGGCGTGCGCATCGGGCTCGCTCGATCCTTCTCACGTGCTGCTCGCGATGGGTCTTTCGATGGCCGCCGCCCTGGGCAGCCTGCGTCTCACCACCGGCTACGCGACCACCGACGAAGACATCGCGCGCGCGCGCGACATCCTATCTGTGGTCCTCACACGCAGCGCCGCCCGTGCCTAGCCTCGAGGAGGAGCTGGCAGCGCGCATCAGCCGAGGCGAAGAGGTCGTGCTTGCGACCGTGGTCCGGCTCGACGGCCAGCCCCCTTCGAGGACCGGCGCCAAGCTGCTGCTGTCGCGCAACGCAACTCTTGCCGGCACGCTTGGCTGCAGCGAGTTCGACTCCGCCGCCCTCGACGATGCGGCCCGCATCGCCGACGCTGGCTCGCCGCAGCTGCGCACCTACCGACACGACCTGGGCTCGATCGAGGTCTACCTCGAACCGCACTCGCCCGCGCCGACACTCGTGGTCTTCGGCGCCACGCCGGTGGCTCAGAACCTCATCCGCCTGGCGCCGGATGCAGGCTTCCGGCCGATCCTCGTCGAGACCCGACCCGAGCGCCTGAGCGGCGCCAACTGGCCAGGCGCGGTGACCGATCTCTTCCAGCTCGACAACGCGCTGGGCGCTGATCTTTACGTGGTGCATACCGACCACGACGCGCCCGACCTGGTCCAGTCGCTGGAGGTGGTCCTGCCCCGAAATCCGCGCTTCATCGGACTCGTGGGGAGCCGCCGCCATACCGGCCACCATCTCGAAGCCCTGCGCGCCAAAGGGGTGGGGGAGGACGTCATCGCCCGCATCCAGAGCCCGGTCGGCCTGGACCTCGGCGCGGTCACGCCGGCCGAGATCGCGCTCTCAATTCTTGGGGGTCTGGTCGCAACCCGACGAGGCCGCCAGGGGGGCTTCCTGCAGCACCGCGACTGACCCCAGCCGCCCATTCGTTAACAGGGCTGGAGGCGCTTACCCCGCCCGCATAATCATTGCCCGTGTCGATTCAACCCGGAACGAAGCTGGGCCCGTACGAGGTCCAGGACGTCCTCGGCCAGGGGGCCATGGGCGTCGTTTACCGCGCCTACCACGCACAGCTCGAGCGCACGGGCGCGGTCAAAGTTTTGCAGGGAATCGCGCCGGACGTCGACTCGACCGCCAGGTTCCGGCACGAAGCGCAAGCGATCGCCCAGATGCGTCACCCCAACATCCTCAACGTCTTCGACTTCGGGGAGTTCGAGGGGACGCCGTACATGATCATCGAGTACGTCCCCGGTGGCAGCCTCGCCAGCCGGATGAAGAACGGGCCGATGGCAATCGCGGACGCCCTCGCATATCTGCGCGGCATCGCGGCCGGCCTGGATTACGCGCACTCGATGGGGATCGTCCATCGCGACGTGAAGCCGGCCAACGTGCTCCTCGAGAAGGACGGAACGCCAGTCATCGCGGACTTTGGCCTGGTCAAGCTCATGCAGTCCACCTCGTTGCGGTCCATGACCGGCGTCACGACCGGCACACCGGCCTACATGGCGCCCGAGCAGGTGACCGGAAGCCATGCCGGCCCGGCCGCTGATCGGTATTCGCTGGCCACGATCGCCTACGAGATGTTGACCGGCGTGATCCCATTCGATGGCGGCGGCTTGATGGAAGTGCTGTACGCGCAGGTGCACCGGGATCCCCCAACCCCGAGCTCGCGCCGGCCCGAGCTTGGAACCGACGTGGACGCAGTCGTCATGCGCGGGATGGCCAAGGACCCGAATGCGCGCTGGGAGACTTGCGAAGCTTTTGTCGACGCGCTCGAGAAGGCTTTCGGCCACGTTACGGAACCGGGCCTGGCCAGGACTGCGGTCATGTCGCCCGTCTCGTCCACCGTGCCCCTGGTTGCCCCTTTGGCATCGACTGTCAAATCGCCCGCCGTCCCCCACACGAATGGGGTCAACGCCGGCGCAACGGTCGCGATGGCCTACCCCGCGCCTGCACCGGAGGCGACCGTCAGTCCCACTCTCGCCGCCCAGCCAGTGGCCAACAAGAAGAAATCACGCAGGCGACTGTTCTCGCTGGGCGCGGCAGCAGTTCTGGTCGTGCTTCTCATCGGCGCGTTCGCCGTCTGCGCAGCGAGACCTTCCGTTTCGCTTTCTCCGTCAACCGTCGCTGCAGGCGAATCGGTTCTGGTCACGGGGACGCGCGTGCCGGCCAACCAGGTCGGCGAAATCCAGCTGCACAGCACCATCCACACCTATCCGTTCCGCGCCGGCCCAAACGGTGGCTTTACGCAGTCGATCCTGATCCCGCGGAGCATCGGCACCGGTGATCACACCGTCCAGATCTGCTGGGCTTCTTCATGTCACGCCTCAGCCACCCTTCACGTGATCGCGCCGGTGGCGCTCGTCACCGACCTGCCGGGAGCATCTCCGGCGCCTGGGGTCACGCCATCATCTGGAACACCAACGCCGACTCCTGGCGTTAGCCAGCAGCCGACCTCCGCGCCAACACACGATCCGGGCACGACACCGAGGCCGACGTCGTATCCGACACCACCACCCTCGCAGAAGCCCGCTCCATCGCCCAGCCCAAGCCCGCGGCCTAGCCCGATACCCAGCCCGATACCAAGCCCGACTCCGCCTCCTCCGCCGCCGCCCACGCCTGCCCCGTTCATCAGCCTTGACTCAATCTCGTCACTTGGAAACACCACGATGACGTTCCACTACTTCTATGCCGGTTCCGCAACGATCACGATCCACCAGGGCGGCACCACCAAGATGATCGTGGTTGCTGTCGCTGCCGGCAGCAGCACGCGGGTGACCTTCAAAACGCCTAGCGGTTTCTTGGTGACAGCCCTACCGCTGACCCCTCAGGCGTTCGCCACCGTAGGCTCGCTGACCTCGAACTCTGCGAACGTGACGCTGTAGGCGCTAGAAGACCTCGGCGGCGATCAGGTCGTCTAGAGTCTCGCGGCGGCGCATAACCGAGGCCTTTCCGTCGGCGACCATCAGCACCTCGGGCCGCGGCATACCGTTGTAGTTGCTCGCCATCGCCAGGTTGTACGCGCCTGCGGCCGGCATCGCGATGATGTCGCCGGCGTGCAGTTCTGGCATCTCGATGTCAGTGATCAAGATGTCGGTCGATTCGCAGTACTTGCCCGCGATCGTCACCTTGCCATCCGGCGCGCGCTCGGGAGCAGAGGCGAGGAACGCTTCGTAGCGCGCACCGTAGAGCTTGGGCCTGATGTTGTCGCCCATGCCGCCGTCGACCGCGACGTATCGACGCACCCCGGGAATGTCCTTGATCGAACCAACCGTATACAGAGCCATGCCGGCGGGACCGGCAATCGAGCGGCCTGGCTCGACCACGAGCTCAGGCACCTCGAGGCCGCGCTCGGCGCAACCCCTCTCGAGGGCATGACGCACGGTTTCGACGAAATGACGCGGGGTGGGCGGGTCGTCATCGCGCGTATACGCAATGCCCAGGCCGCCGCCGGCGCCAAGCTTGCGCGGCTCGAACTGCAGCTCGTCACGAAGCCGCACCAGCAGGTCGAGCATGATCTCCATCGCATCCTCGTATGCACCGAGAGCCAGGATCTGAGAACCGAGGTGCGAGTGCAGCCCGACCACCTCCAGACGCGGGTGCTTCAGGGCCTCCGCGACCGCATTGAAGGCAGCGCCCGACTCGATCGAAAACCCGAACTTCGAGTCCAGCTGGCCCGTCGATATGTGCGCGTGCGTGTCCGGCTTGACCCCCGGCGAGATGCGCAGCATGACCGGCGTGCGCTTGCCCTCGGGCACGATGTCGCGCAGCAGCTCGAACTCGTATGCGCCGTCGATCACGATGGTGGCCCCGGCGCGGTAGGCGGCTTCGAGGTCTTCTCGGCTCTTGTTGTTGCCGAGAAAGTGGATGTTGTCCTTCGATCCAGACTTCAGCGCCAGGTTGAGCTCGCCCGCCGACACGACGTCGAGCCCGAGGCCTTCTTCGGCAACCACGCGCAGGAACCGGGGTGACGCGAATGCCTTGGCCGAGTACAGGACCTGACCGGCCGACCCCATTGCGGCCACGTATTCGGACGCGCGTTGTCGAACGGTGGCCTCGTCGTACACGTAGAGCGGGGTACCGTGCTCGCGCGCGAGCTCGATGAGGTCACAGCCGCCCACTTCCATGTGGCCGACGGCGTTGACCCGGTACGTGACCGGGAAAAGCAAACTAGCTTGCTAGTTAGGGCCCGAGCCGCAGGAACCGCATGCGCCGCCGCAGCAGCCACCGCCCCCGCTCTGCTCGCTGGCGAAGTCGACAGAGGAGGAAGACGATTCGCTGCCGCCCGCCATCGCGAAGCTCGAAACCAGCACCCTGGTCTTGGTCGACTCGCAGGACGGGCAGATCTGGGCGGTGTCGCGCTCGGCGAACCTGGTCAGGACTTCGAACTTCCCGGAGCAGCTCTCGCACCGATACTCGTAGATGGGCATCTCAATGCAAGATTCTAAGCTGGATGAGCTTGTTCGACTGATCTCCGGGTGGCCCGGGTTGGTGGCCAGCCCGGACCGGGCGCTGATCGACGACAGCCTCGTCCTGCTCGAACACCTCGGAAGCGCGCGCAGCCTTGTCGATGTCGGCTCGGGAGCCGGCCTGCCGGGAATCCCCATCAAGATCGCGCGACCAGACCTCGAGGTAACCCTTGTCGAGGCGGACCAGGACAAGGCTGCCTTCTTGGTCTACGCCTGCGCCGCTCTTGACCTCGAGCACGTCAACGTCGCCGCTCGTCGCGCCGAAGAGGCTGGCCACGATCCGGCGCTGCGCGAACGTTTCGATATCGCGGTCGCGAGGGCGCTGGCTCCACTGCCGGTTCTGGTTGAGCTCTGCCTCCCTTTTGTGAAGGTCGGCGGCAGATTGCTAGCGCAGAAGACGGAATCCGAGGAGACTGCTCCCGCTGCGCGTGGGATCGAGCTCCTCGGTGGCAACCTCTCAGGCGTTCTTGCGGCCCCGTCGGCATCGCGGAGCGCCGGGACGATCGTCGTGATCGACAAGGTGCGGCCAACTCCCGCTCAGTTTCCCCGCCGCCCCGGAGTCCCGACTCGCAAGCCGCTCTGAAAAAGAAGCGGCGCGGGTCACCCGAAGACC
>DASVEP010000226.1:0-6083 GCA_036380475.1 Candidatus Dormiibacterota bacterium | reverse complement strand
CTCCCCGCAGGGGAGAGGGCTGGGGAGAGGGCTGCCCGATAGACTGATCCCCATCGCCATCCCACAGCTGCCTTCGGGCGCGCTGAACCTCGAAGGCCCGCCCTCCACACCGAGACCTTCTGCAACCGTGCTGCTCGTGCGCGGCAAGAAACCCTGGGAGCTGCTCCTCATGCGTCGCCCGCGCGGTGCCGACTTCGCGCCGGGTGCTTACGTGTTCCCCGGCGGGGTCGTTCATGACGAGGATTCCCAGTGGGGAGACGAGATCGCGGTGGCTGCTGTCCGCGAGCTTTTCGAAGAGGTCGGCATCCTGCTCGCACGACACGGGCGCCGATTCGCGCGCGAGGCCGACTGCAGGCGGGTGCGCGCTCTGGTCGCCGCGGGGCAATCATTCGGCTCGGCCCTGCGGTCGAGCGGCCTGCAGCCTGCGCTGGACAGGCTCGTCCTGCTGGCGCGATGGGTGACGCCGGCGCAGATGAGGCGCCGGTACGACGCGCGGTTCTACCTTGCGCGCCTGCCCGCCGGCCAGAACGTGCACCCGCAGGCTGATGAGGTTTCGGAATGGCTGTGGGTCACGCCCGAGAAGGCACTGGGCTCGGACGAGATCACGCTCGTCTACGCGACTCAGCACGTGTTGGCATCGGTGTCCGGCGACCGCGACGCCACCTCCCTGTTCCGGCGGGTGCGACGGCTGTCGAGCGTTCCCATCGTCGAACCGCGCATGACGCAGACCGAGTCAGGCTGGGAGATCGCGCACTAGTCCGGATCCCGCGTTCCTATCGGATCACGAGCCCCGCGGTCACGTTCGCCATCGACCCGGTCATGCCGGCAGCTCGGTCCGACGCGAGAAAGGCAGCCGCCTCGGCAACGTCGGCGACCATGACGTTGCGGCGCAAGGCTGTCATGCCTGCGAGCATCTCCTTCACTCGCGCCACGTCGGGCACATTCGCGCTTACCGCCCCAAGCTTCTCCTGTGTCAGGGTGTCGGCCACGCCGGCGGTCCAGATGCCGCACACGCGAACGCCGTGTGGTCCGAGCTCAGCGGCCAGGTACCGCATCAATGACTCGGTGGCGGCATCGGCGGGTCCGGTGCTGCCCATGCCGGGCTGCGCGCCATCGCCTGACGCGCTGTTCAGGTGAAGAATCACGCCGGACCGCTGCTCGATCATCCTCCGCGCCGCGGCCCGAGCAGTGATGAAGCTGCTGCGAAGGCCGTTGTCCACGGCGCGCAGGAGATCGTCCGTGTTCATCTCGACCAGGGGAGTCCCCTGGGCGTCGCCTCGGGTGATCAGGTTGAAGGAGACGTCGACGCGGCCTGTTTGCGAAACCACGTCTTTGACGTGACTCTCCACGGCTCGCTCGTCCAGAGCATCGAGCTCGGCCACGTCGGCCGACCCGCCGGCCGCTTTGATCTCCTTGGCCACCGTGTCGAGCTTTGCGCGCGTCCGCCCGACGAGGAAAACACGAGCTCCCTCTCTGGCGAAGATTCGAGCCACGCCGCTTCCAATCCCCCCGCCGCCGCCGTAGATGATCGCGGTCTTGCCTTCGAGCAGCTTCGTCATGTCAGCCTCCTCAGGTTCGGCACCCTCAATGGGTGCTCTCACTAACCGGGTCGGAGCCGCCGGGGCGTTCTCGACATGAGGCTGTGCGCTAGCGCCAGAGGTCGCGCCAGCGGTCGTACTGCTCGACCTCCACGCCGCCCTGCCGCAGGACGTTGAGGCCCGCGGGATCGCGATACGCCTCCCTGTAATAGACGCGGGCGACGTTTGCGTTGATGATCATCTTGGCGCACATCACGCAAGGCGATGCGCTCACGAACATCACCTTGCCCGCGAGCTGCGCCCCCGCCTTGATGAGTGCGTTTTGCTCTGAATGGATGCAGCCGCAACTGCCCGGCTCGGCGGAGTCGCACTTGTTCGGAAGGCCACGAGCGTTGCCGTTGTAGCCGATGCCGAGGACCTGGGTCAGGTCGCCCGTTGTGATGACGCTGCCGACCTGGAGGCGGGCGCACGTCGACCGCTTGGCGAGCTCTTCGGCCATGCGCATGTAGACCTCCTCGAGGGGTATGCGGTCCGGCACTTGCTCGGGCTGCTGGGATGGATTTGGAGTGGCCACTTTCGTCAGGTTAACAGGGTTGTCTATACCCATTTCCCGGACTACAATGCCCAACATGTCGCTGCTCGAACTGTTGTTCGCGCTCCTCCTGGTATGTGTACTGGCCGGCGTGGCCGCGGTGGCGGTGCTGGCCTGGAGCCTCCTCCAGCGGGCAGAGGGGCAGGCCCTGGTCGTGGCGGAGCTCCGGCAGCGCATGGAGACGGGCGGGGTGAGCCAGGAATCGCAGTCGGCCGAGATTCGCGAGCGCCTTGCGCAGACGCAGTCCGTCGTCGAGCGGCTGGGCTCGGCCCTCGTCGCGCGGCAGTCGATCGAAGACGAGGCGCGCTCCAGCCTGAAGCGGCTGGAGAGCGTGATCGCCGGGAGCTCGACGCGAGGGGCTGCAGGCGAGAACATCCTCGAAGAGGTCCTCAAGCACCTGCCGCCGGAGATGCTGCAGCGCAACGTGTGGGTCGGGAGCAAGGTGGTCGAGCTGGCGTTGCAGCTGCCCGGCGGCAAGCTCCTTCCGATCGACTCCAAATGGGTCTCGAGCGGAGCCCTCGAGCAGCTTGCCGACCCCGGCCTGGACGCACCGCGCCGCGCCCAGCTGATGGCCCAGGTGGAGCGGGAGGTCGAACGGCGGGTTCGGGAGGTGAGCCAGTACATCGATCCTGCGGCAACGTCGACGTTCGCGTTGGCCGTCATCCCGGACGCCGCTTATGACGTCTGCCGCGGAGCCATCGTCAGCGCCCACCGCCGGCACGTCATGGTCATCGGCTACGCGATGGCGCTGCCCTATCTGCTGACGCTCTACCAGCTCCACCTTCAGTTCGCCCGGACGGTGGACATGGAGAAGCTCCAGTCGGCGCTTATTGACGTGGAACGCCACCTGGACACTCTCGAGGCCATCCTCGACAACAAGCTCCAGAGGGCGCTGACGATGCTGCATAACACCTACACGGAGGGGAAGCAGGTCTCGGCCAGTATCCGGTCCGCCGCCCAGAGCGTCCAGAGCGCCGAAACGGGCTCGGGAGAGGTTTCCACAGAGCCCCTCAGCCTCGCCCTCATCGACTCCGCTCAGTAGGCCGGTTGTGCACGGGTTTCCACAGAGATTGCTCAATCTGTGCCCAACTCGTGCGCAGGGTTATCCACAGGTAATCCACCCATATGTGGTGCCTGATGGCGTCGTGACACCGAATATCTTGTGTTTAGGGCTTGACAACCCAAATATCGCCTCGTATCATTCGCGTCGTTACATCGAGGCCCTGGGGCATAAGTGGCGGGCATGCTCCGGGGCCTCTTGCATCCCCAGACATACAAGTTCAACGACCCACCCCACGTCCTACCAACTGAGCGCTTTGAAACAACCCGCAACGGGGATGATTGAAGGAGGCGTTTACTAAGAAATGGCCAAAAACGCAGCTGACCTCACCGCCGGTACCCGCAAGAACGGGCACCACAAGAACGGGACCTCCAAGCCGGGACTCCGGTTTGGGCGCTACTTCACACCTGAGGGCAGCCACGCGTACGACCTGATCGAGTGGGAGCGCCGCACGGCGGCCATCACCGGCGAGAAGGGCCAGGTCATCTTCGAGCAGAAGGACGTCGAGGTTCCCCGCTCCTGGTCGCAGCTGGCCATCAACGTCGTCGCCCAGAAGTACTTCCGAGGCGGCGCCGGCACGCCAGAGCGTGAGACCAGTGTTCGCCAGCTCATCGACCGCGTGGTCGAGACGCTGAAGAAATGGGGTGTCGAGGGCGCCTACTTCGCGACCGACGAGGACGCGGAAAACTGGGCCCAGGAGCTGCGGTTCCTGCTGGTCACCCAGCACGCCTCCTTCAACAGCCCGGTCTGGTTCAACATCGGCGTGCCCGGCCGAGCCCAGCAGGGCTCCGCCTGCTTCATCAACTCGGTCCAGGACTCGATGGAGTCGATCCTCGACCTGGCCAAAACCGAAGGCATGCTGTTCAAGTTCGGCAGCGGCACCGGCACCAACCTCTCGGTCCTTCGCTCGTCCAAGGAGCAGCTGTCGGGCGGCGGTACTGCCTCCGGCCCTGTCTCCTTTATGAGGGGCTACGACTCGTTCGCGGGCTCGATCAAGTCGGGCGGCACCACGCGCCGGGCGGCCAAGATGGTCATCCTCAACGCCGACCACCCTGACGTCCTCGACTTCATCCGCTGCAAGGCAGAGGAAGAGAAGAAGGCGTGGGCGCTCATCGAGGCCGGCTACAACGTTGGCTTCAACGTCCCCGGCGGCGCCTACGACTCGGTCCAGTTCCAGAACGCAAACCACTCGGTCCGCGCGACCGACGACTTCATGCGCGCTGTCATCGACGACAAGCAGTGGGTGACCCGGGCTGTTGTCGATGGCAGGGTGATCGACACGTATAAGGCGCGCGACCTCTGGAAGGAGATCGCCGAGGCTGCCTGGATCTGCGGCGACCCAGGCGTCCAGTTCGACACCACGATCCAGGACTGGAACGTGGTTCCGAACACCGGCCGTATCAATGCCACCAACCCGTGCTCGGAGTTCGTGTTCCTTGACGACACCGCATGCAACCTCCTGTCGCTGAACCTCATGAAGTTCCAGTCAGAGGACGGAACCTTTGACGTCGATCGGTTCCGCCGCGCGGTGGACATCTGCTTCACAGGCCAGGAGATCCTCGTCTCCAACGCCTCCTACCCCACTCCGGCGATCGCCAAGAACTCGGAAGCGCTTCGGCCTCTCGGGCTTGGCTACGCCAACCTCGGCGCGCTGCTCATGTCGATGGGATTGGCCTACGACTCAGCTGAAGGCGGCCGCTTCGCCGGCGCCATCACGGCGATCATGACCGGCCGCGCGTTCGCGCAGTCCGCCCGCATGGCCCAGGTCAAGGGTCCGTTCAGCGAGTACGCCAAGAACCGAGAACCGATGCTGCGCGTGATGGAGAAGCACCGCCAGGCGGCTTATCAGATGAGCAGCTCACCAGAGTCTGCCGATGTGGTCGACGCAGCCCGCGAGACTTGGGACGACGCCCTCAAGCTGGGCCGGCTGCACGGCTACCGCAACGCGCAGGCGACCGTTCTCGCTCCGACCGGCACGATCGGTCTGATGATGGACTGCGACACGACCGGCATCGAGCCGGACCTCGCCCTGGTCAAGTACAAGAAGCTGGTCGGCGGCGGCCTCCTCAAGATCGTCAACGGCACGGTGCCGGCGGCGCTTCGAAAGCTCGGGTACGACAGCAAAGAGGTCAAAGAGATCGTCGAGTACATCGACGAGAACGACACCATCGAGGGCGCTCCGCAGCTGCTGGAAGATCACCTGAAGGTCTTCGATTGCGCGTTCAAGCCGGTAAAGGGCATGCGGTCGATCGCCCCAATGGGTCACGTGCGGATGATGGCCGCGGTCCAGCCGTTCATCTCAGGCTCCATGTCCAAGACGGTCAACCTCCCCACCGATGCGACGGTCGAGGAGATCCAGCAGACCTACATGGAGTCGTGGAAGCTCGGTCTCAAGTGCATCGCCATCTACCGCGACGGCTGCAAGCGTTCCCAGCCACTCTCGACGTCGCTGGAGAAGGAGAAGAAGGCGGTGGATCCGGCCGGTCCCGACTACCGTGCGGTGCGGCGACGGCTGCCCGACGAGCGCAAGTCGATCACGCACAAGTTCGACATCCAGGGCCACGAGGGCTACCTGACGGTCGGCATGTTCGAGGACGGCCAGCCAGGCGAGCTGTTCGTGACCATGGCCAAGGAGGGCTCGACCATCTCGGGCCTGATGGACGCGTTCGCCACGCAGACCTCCTACGCCCTGCAGTTCGGCGTGCCGCTGAAGTTCATGGTCGACAAGTTCAGCCACATGCGGTTCGAGCCTTCCGGGTTCACGAAGAACAAGGAGATCCCGATCGCAAAGTCGATCGTCGACTACATCTTCAGGTGGATGGCCAGCCACTTCATGCCGATCGAGGAGCAGGACGAGGCGGGCGTCATCCGGCGCGATGTACCGGCGCCGGCG
>DASVEP010000225.1:0-10081 GCA_036380475.1 Candidatus Dormiibacterota bacterium | reverse complement strand
ACGGTCAACATGCTCTCGCGCTGCTTGTTTCCGGCATTGGTGATCATGTTGAACTTGAGCTTCTGGCCACCCTTGGCGCGGATGCCGTCCGAGCCCTTCGTCCAGCCGGCGGCGTCGAGCATGGACTCGGCTTTGGCCTTGTCAAAGGTGTAAGTGACCTGCGTCTTGTCCTTATAGGTCCATGAGGTCGGGGGCTCGACGGAGTTCGCCACCGAGCCATGGCCGAAGAAAACGGCCGAGACGATCTGCTGCCGGTTGAGCGCGTAGAGGAGCGCCTGACGCACATTCTTGTCGCCGAACAGCTGGCCGCCCAGCTTCGTGGGATCGAGGTTGTACGCGTAGAACGTGAACGTCGGAGTCGGGAATTCGCTCATGACGACGTTCGTCGCGGTCTTGAGCGCGTCAAACTGCGACGGGTCGACCGGGCCGATGTCGATCTCACCGGTCTTCAACTGGTTTGTGACCGCGACGGAGTCGGGCACCACCTTGTACACGTACTGGTCGAGGTAGGGCGCACCCGCCCAGTAGTTGTCGTTGCGGGCCAATGTCACCTGCTGGCCCTTGTCCCACTTGACGAACTTGAAGGGGCCGTTCACAACGCTGGGGGCGCTGTTGAAGTCGGCGGTGTTCATCTCCTTGCCCGACAGGTTTCCAAGCACGTGCTTGGGCAGGATGCCGTACTGGCAGTGAGCACCGAGGAACGGAGCGAATACCTGCGTGGTCTGGATAACCACGGTCTGCGGGTCGGGAGCGGTCACGCTGGCGACGTACTTCTCGAGGTCACCACGCCTTGGCGATGCGTAGTCCTTGTACGCGGGGTCGTACATCAGCTTGTACGTGAAGACGACATCGTCCGCCGTGATCGGCTGGCCGTCCGACCACTTGAGGTTGGGCCGGAGCTTGAACGTATAGGTGAGGCCGTCCGCGGACGTCTTGGGAAGATCCGACGCAAGCGCCCCGATGACGTCGCCGTTCTTTCTCTGATTGGTGAGACCGTCGAACATCAGCCCGATCACCTGGTTGCTCGCCGTGTCGCTGCTGAATGTGGAGTTGAGGGTCCGAATGTCGCTGAAGTTCCCCTCGATGACGTGGCCGCCCTTCTTCGGGGTCACGCTGGTCGTCGTGGTGCTGCCGCCGCCACAGGCCTCGAGGAATGACAGTCCGCCGGCGGCAAACGCCATCCAGGCGGCCGCCCCGCCGGTTCGTTTCAGGAAGTCTCTTCGGGACCAGTTTTCGAGAAATTTCTCGAACTGTTCGAAACCCTTATCGTTCGCGTCCTCGCTGCGACTCATCTGACCAAACCTCCAGCGTGTTGCCGACCGCACAGGCGGTTCCTTCAAGCCTTCGGGCCATCATATTGAGAGTGGCTCCAATGGTCAAAGACAGGCTTTGACGGCCTCCACCGTGGCCGTCGGGCTGGCGAAAGTGGTCCTCCACCTGCCGGAAAGCGGATCGCTGAAGACCAAGCGGCAGGTGATCAGCGGCCTTCTGCGCCGCGTCCGCACGCAGTACCAGGTGGCCGCCGCCGAGGTCGGCGAACGGGACCGCTGGCAGCTGGCGGAACTGGCCATCGTCTGCGTGAGCGCCGACCGCCGCCACGCCGATGAGGTGCTGGCCGCAGCCCTGGCCTTCATCGAGTCCCACTCGGACGGAGCCCGGATCACCGACGTGTCGACCGAGATGGTGCGGATGTGAAAGCGCTCGAGCCCGCCTTCCGACCCCGAGGTCCGATGCATATTTCGCGTCATCGGCGGCCGGAGCCAAGGAGAGGGAAGGCGCGGCGAGGAGCGCATCGCTAGATGCGTGACGACGCAGCGCCGGGCCCCTCGACGCAGGCTTCAGCGCCGAAGGCGCCCGGCCGACTAGGGCGCGAAGATGCGAGGAACCTCGGGGGCGGAAGGCAAGTAGAGGAGTTCGAGGCCTCCCTCCCGTTCCAGCTCGATCCCTTCCAGCGCGAGGCGATCGAAAAGCTGGACAGGGGCTTGGGAGGAGTTCTCGTAAGCGCGCCGACGTCCAGCGGCAAGACAGTGGTGGCCGAGTACGCGATCTTTCGCGCCCTTCGAGAGGGCACCAAGGTCATCTACACGACGCCGCTCAAGGCTCTCAGCAACCAGAAGTACCACGACTTCGTGCGCGAATACGGCGAGGAGCGCGTCGGGTTGGTCACCGGCGAGAACACCATCAACGACGAAGCGCCGGTCGTCGTGATGACGACCGAGATCCTGCGCAACCTCATCTACGAGGACCCCAAGCGACTCGACCTGGTCAACTACGTGGTCCTCGACGAGGTCCACTACATCGACGACTTCCCGCGCGGCTCGGTATGGGAGGAGATCGTGATCCAGGCGCCGAGGTCGATCAAGCTCGTCGGCCTGTCCGCGACCATCGGCAACTATCGCGAGATCGCGGACTGGATGGCGGAGAACCGCGGCGGCATGGAGACCGTCTTCCACGACGTCCGTCCGGTCGAGCTCAAGATGTGGGTGGCGATCCACAACCGCTTCCTCGCCCTCTTCAAGGATGACGGGGGCATTGATCAGCGCACGTGGGCGAAGGCGGCCGAGGAGGAAGAGGCTTCGTACCGCGTCGGGCGCTTCACCCGGCTGCCGTCAAACGATCTCTTGAAGGTCATCGAAGAGCTGCGGCGCCTCGACATTCTGCCTTCCATCTATTTCATCTTTTCGCGGCGAGGCTGCCGCGAGGCGCTCCAGCGCTGCTCGTATCACGACCTGGACCTGACCACGGCCGCCGAGAAAGAGGCCATCGACCGCGTGGCTGCGGAAAGGTTGTTGGGACTCAAGGATCACGACGAAGAGGCGCTGTTTCGCCGCATGGTCGATTCGCGCCTACTGCGGCGTGGCCTAGCCGAGCACCACGCCGGACTGCTGCCCTACCACAAGGAGATGGTCGAGGAGCTGTTCCAGCGTGGACTCATCAAAGTCGTTTTCGCGACCGAGACACTGTCCCTTGGCATCAACATGCCCGCCCGCGGGGTGGTGGTGTCGTCCTTCACCAAGTTCGACGGCGTGAGCTTCTCGAACCTCACCACGGGCGAGCTGACGCAGCTGATGGGGCGGGCAGGCCGGCGTGGCATCGACGTCATCGGACACGGGGTGATCCTCAAGGAGTCGGACGTCGAGATCGGGACCATCTACGAGGTCGCGATGGGTCCGACGCTCGTCGTCGAGTCCAAGTTCCTGCCCAGCTACAACATGGCGCTCAACCTACTCAGGGTCTACACCCCGGAAGAGGCCGAGGGTCTGATGGAGCGGTCGTTCGGCCAGTTCCAGAAGCGGCTGGCAGCGGATCGCACGCGCGAGCGCCTGGCCAACGTGCGTGATCGCCTCGATGACATCCGCCGCATGTGGGATGACGCCGACGTCTCTCTCGACGACGTGGCCCTGTACTTCAAGCTCGAAGATCGCCTGCGCGCGATCCGGATCGAGCTGAGGCGGCTGCGGCGCGATGCGGGCGCGGAGCGGCGCAACCGGCGGGGTCGCCATACCAGGGCGAAGGGTCCGTCGAGCCGGATCGTGCAGAAGCTGGAGATCGAGGCGCGTGGCGTTCTGGAACGCCAGCGGAAGCTCAAACTGGTGCGCTCGCCGAATTTCGGCGAGTACATCCAGCGGTACGGCGAGATCCGAACTCTGCAGAGGGAGCTCGACGCGGGCGAACGCGAAGCGACCGGCCAGATGGACGAGTACGCACGCAAGCTGCGACGTCTATCCCGCATCCTCGCCGAGACCGGGTTTCTCACGGCAAACCGGCCGACCGACAAGGGGCTGTTCGCCGCGCGCGTCTATGGCGAGAACACAATCCTCGTCGCCGAGGCTGTGTGGGCGGGGTGGCTCGAAGGCCTCACGTCTGAGGAGCTCTGTGCCGTCCTGGTCATGCTCGCGGTCGAGGATCGGGAGCGCGGTCGCGGTCGCGGCGCGCCAACCGGGCCGCGGCGCTACCCAACGCCCGCCATTGCGCAGACCGCGCGCCTCGTGCGCTCGTTGTACTTCCGTTTCGCGGACATGGAGAAGGACCTCGACGAGCCGAACCTCCGCCAGCCGTCGCATGACTACATCGACTTCGCATACCGATGGGCTTCGGGCGAGCCGCTCGATCAGATTCCCCTGCCGGCGAACGTCGACATCGGCGATGCGATCAAGGCGATGAAGAGCCTCTATTCGCTGCTGCGCCAGCTGGAGTTCGCGTTGCGCCAGGCGAAATCGCCGCTCTTCGACGAGGTCGCTCGCGCTGTCGCGCAGATGGAGCGCGACGTCATCAAACGGACCTGAGGCACACTAGCTAACGATGGCCAACAGGAAAAGACGCATTCTCGTCACCGGCGTCGCACGCTGGTGGGGAGCGCTCGTCGTCCAGCGGCTTGTCGAAGACCCCGACGTGGCGGAGGTCATAGGCATCGACACCCGCGAGCCGCGATACGACCTCGGCCGGGCCGACTATCTCAAGCTGGACATCCGCCATTCGCTCATCGGAAAGCTGGTTCGCGCAGTGGGCATCGACACAGTCGTGCACACGCTCACACGAGTCGATTCGTTCGACCTGGACCCGAGACGTGCACATGAGATGAATGTGATCGGCACGCTCAATCTCCTTGCCGGCTGCGCAGGCGCCGACAGTCCGGTCAGGCGATTCATCCTCAAGTCATCCGGCCACGTCTATGGGTCGCGCGCCGACCTGCCCGCGGGCCTGCGCGAGGATCATCGGCTGGACTCGAACTCAAGGCACCAGTTCGTGCGCGACATCGTCGAGGTGGAGTCGTACGCATCCGACTTCGCCGCCCGCAACAAGGGCATCGACATCCTCACACTGCGGTTCAGCAACAGCCTCAACCCCGATGAGCCGCAGCCGCTGGCTCGCTACCTGGACCTCGAGCTCGTGCCGACGGTGGCCGGCCACGACCCGACCCTGCAGTTGATTCACCGCGACGACTGTGTCGAAGCGCTTTACCTGGCCACCAAGCGCGGTCCCGCAGGGGCCTACAACATCGCCGCGCCTGGTGCAGAGCCTCTGTCGAAGCTGCTCGATGGCGTCGGCAAGCTGCACGCGCCGCTGCTTCCGCCGTTCGGACTCGACCTCACCGCATTCGCGCTGAGACGGAGCGGATTGGCTTCGCTGTCCCCCCAGCTGGTGGACCTCCTACGCTGGGGCCGGACCCTCTCGACCGCGAAGGCCGCCCGCGAGCTCCGCTTCCGGGCGGCGCGGGACACGCAGGCGGCGCTGGAGGACTTCATCCAGCAGCGGCGGGTGCTTCGGTACGAGCCCGACCGCCACGCCTATCAATATGAGAAGGAGCTGGAGGACTTCATCCACAGCCGCCAGCTTGCCTCGGAGAACGGCGAGAACGGCGAAAGCGATGAGCTTTCAGTTAGGGCTCGCCCCCGCCTCCGTCAATGACAAGCACCTCGCCGTTGACGTAGGACGCAGCGTCCGACACGAGGAACACCACCGCTCCCGCGATCTCGTCCGGAACGCCGATGCGGCCCATCGGGTTGGAGCTGACGACCCGGTCGAGGATAGCCTCGTTGCTCCAGAGCGCTTCGGCGAACCGCGTCTTGACCAGGCCGGGCGCAACGGCATTGACTCGGACCTTGCCGCCCAGCTCGCGAGCGAGCTGGCGGGTGAGCATGATCACTCCGGCCTTGGTGATGTTGTAGACGCCCAGCCCAAGCCCCGGCCGGATGCCGCCAATGCTTGACACGTTGACAATGGCGCCTCCGTACTTCTCCATCGAAGCCGCGTAGACGAGCTTGGTCAGGATGAAGATGCCACGCAGGTTGACCTCGAACGTCTTGTCCCAGGCAGACAGCTCGGCGTCGAGGACGGGCCCGAAGTAGGGGTTGGTGGCCGCGTTGTTGACCAGGATGTCGATGCGCGAGAAGCGGCGCATCACCTCGCTGACGAGTCGCTCGAGGTCCTCCGGCCGGCCGGCGTGGGCAGCGATGCCGACGGCTCGATCGGGGAATTTCGTGTTGATCCGCTCGGCCTCGTCGTCGAGGTCCACCTGCTTTCGGCTAGACAGGACCACCTGCGCGCCCTGCTCCGCCAAGGCATTCGCGATCGCACTGCCGATGCCGCGACTCGCTCCGGTCACGAGTGCGACGCGACCGTCGAGGTCGAACCGGGAGCTCGTTGACACGGCTGATACCATAGCCCGACTAGTGGCGATCTCGGGGAAGGCGGCTGAGGACATTCTCGAGCGCATCTTCCAGCCGACCACCAAGCCGAGCGCGATGGACCAGGCCGAGGAGACCCTCCGTCACCCCAAGCGCCTGGTTTACGTCGCGATGTCGAACAAGGTCTTCTACTGGCGCGCGCACATCCAGAAGTTCGTGCTCGACTCGGGGATGGTGCCCGTGAGCCCGTTCATGCTCTTCGACTACTACCTGATGCACACGGTGTCCAAGGACATCGTGCGCGAGGCGATGAACAACCTCCTGGCCCGCTGCGACGAGGTGTGGGTGTTCGGGCGGCTGTCGTTGGGGGTGAAGGTGCAGGTGGGCATCGCGAAGCGGATGAACAAGCCCGTGCGCTACTTCGACATCTCCGATCTTCCAATCACGGTCATGCCGATAACCGAGGAAACCGCCGAGGAAGAACTCCGGGACTAAGCAATCCCTATCCCCTTGAGGGGAGAGGTTGGCGAGAGGGACGGAGGTTTAGCGGCCCGAGCTCACCCGGTCACAGACCCAGGTCCCAGTCAGCCGCACACTCCCGGCGGCGGCGGTCAGGCTCGAGTCGAGACTGCCGGTCAAGATCTGCGCGCTCGAAGTCACCACCCCGATTGAGTCTCCGACCTTGCCGACCCAATGGGTGGGGCCGTCGACGGTGATGGCAGTGCCTCCCTCCTGGTTGTCGGTCCGATAGCTTCCCGGTCCGCTGAAAGGAGAGACGCCAAAGCTGATCAGCAAAGGCTTCCCGGCTGCTGAACCATGAATCGCGGCGAAGAACGCGGAGTCCGTCTTCTTGCCCGCGAAGACGAAGTCACAGATTGGTTGTCCTGAATCGCAGTTCAAGTGCCCGGTTAGCGCTCCTGTAAACACCAGGTCCTGGCGGTGGTCTGGGGCGCATCCTGTTCCCGCCGATACCGCAATCGAGGACGACGCGGGCGGGCTCGCAGGCGAGGCGGCTCCTCCGCAAGCGGCAGCGAGGAGGGTTAGGCAAGCAAGAGGAGCAAGCCGGCACAAGCCGAGGTCAGGTTATCTCGAGACGCGTCGGTACCAGGCATCTGGATTCGACAGCTCGCTTAGCCGTGGCATGGTTTCCGCCCTCTGCCAGGCCAGGTTCAAGACTTTCATGCCGTGCGCGTCATAGATTGCCTTCGCGAAGGCCTCGCCGCGCGAGTACTGCTGCAGCTTCAGGTCCAGCCCCGACAGCTTCCAGATCAAGAGCTCGAGGACGCTCTTGCTGGAGCTCCTCGCCCGGTACGCCGTTTCGAGCTGCTCGAAGCCAGGCAGCAGCTTCGCGCCCAGCTCGTTCATGACGAGGTTGCTGTAGCCCTCGACGAGCGACATCGTGCTCTGGATGCGCCTCATCTCCCGCCACTGCGCGGGAAGGACGCCGGCAAAGGCGGCGATCCGGGCCGCGGGCGGCGCCTTCTTGGTGGTCGACTCGAGGAGAACAGTGAGCGATCTCTCCATATCGGTCCGCAGCCATGGGTGGGCCGCGAACTGCCAGGCATGCGTCATCTCGTGGAGGATCAGCCACCGCCTCAGATCCGCGCCTGGCAGGTCGGCCTTCCGCGCCCAGTCTTCGACGTTGGTCTCGACGAGGTATAGCCCCTCGGCCGCAACAGGCTCTGCCCCCAGCAGCTGCGGGTCGTACTGGCCGAGGACCCTCCTGCCGAGGAACCCGAGCATGAAGCCGACGTAACGGTCTAGCCCTGCGCGACCCACGTCGACGAGGAGCGAGTTCGGGACGCGGCCGCCTTCGAGGACTGGATCCATGACCCGGCGAAGGATGTGCAGGTTGAGCTCGAGCCAGCCCTGGCGATCGACCGCTTCGAAACGGGGCAGCCGGACGCCGACCGGCAGCCCACCCACGAAGTCGAGCAGCGGTTCCTCGAGCTTGTCGGCCATGGCCCGATAGCGCTTTTCGGCGGCTGCGAGCGTTGTCGCCGACGTGGCCGAGTCGTCGAGACGAGCGCGGGCTGAGTTCCGGACCTCGTCCCAATCGACCAAAAGTGACGTGCCGCCCCTGGGGCGCACCGCTTCTGCGACCGCGGCCGTGGCCAGCCCGGCCAGCATCCCAAACAGCGCAGCACGCGCGACCCGCCGCCTCACCACATCTTCAGGGTACGAAACCTCGCCTCGCGGGTCCCCCTGTACCTAATAGATGTAGGGCCAGCTCCGGTTGCGCTTGAAGACCACCTTGCACGGCTCGCAGCGGAACACGATCTGGAGCTGCCGCCTCCCGATCGCGGCGGCATCGCGGCCGCACACCGGACACGAGGCCGTCTCGTCCATGAAAGGACGAGGCAGGGGGTCCACTCTGATCTCTAAACGCCTTCTCTTCTTTGACATTTGTTCAAACCGTTCTCAATTCATTGCCGGCAACCAACCCGATCTCCCGGGTTGCAACTCAGACGTCGAGTAGCGTCACATCCAGGTTCTTTAACCCCTCTGGTGGCTCAACTCCTGCGGTTTGCAAGCGCTTCAAGAGCGCGAGGATGTAGCGGACGCCTGCGAGGTTGACCCTGTGCTCCCGCGTCAGGGTCTGGATTGCCTGCAGTTTCATCACGTCGCGGCGGGAGTAGCGCCTGCGATTCGTGACGGTCCGCTTGGGATGAATCATGTCGAGGTGCTCGTACATCATCAGAGTGCGTGGATGTGTCTCCAGGATCTCCGACGCCACACTCAGCGTGAATATGGGTTTGTCGAGGTCCATGCCAGCGTCGCGGCCGGACGGAGATGGCGGGGCAGGGTCTCGGGGTCTGACCTTCATGAGCTTCTTGACCTGACGGGATATATCGTTTGAGTGGTTGGCGGCCTAACTTTGGGTTACAGGACGGGTGCAACTTTCGGTGCCATTGTGCACGGGCCCCATGGCGGCGGCGATGTGTTGTTGTTAAGAAATACCTGCAAAATGTCTGAGCTCGACTCCCGCCAATAGCGCCGGACCGGGCATCCATATAGTTACGAGCCACATGTCTGGATTGGTCGGGCTCCTGCTGGTCAGCGTCTCGGTCGGCCTCAGCAACTTCGCGGGCGCGATCGGCATCGGCCTGACCGGGATCGACGCTCGCACGCGGCTCAGGGTGGGTATCGCCTTTGGACTGTTCGAGGCGCTGATGCCGATCATCGGCCTGCTGCTGGGCCAGGCGGTGGCCGGCCATCTTGGCCACATCGCCAAGTACGTCGGCAGCGGCATCCTGATCGTGGTCGGCGCCTACACCATCTGGCAGGGCCGGCGTGTTCCCAACAAGCCGCAGACGGCAACCGAAAGGCCCCCGCAGATCAGGACCAAGCGGCTGCTGGTCATGGCGTTGGCGCTCAGCATCGACAACCTGGCCGTCGGATTCGCGCTTGCGGTCTATCAGATCCCGCTCGTGCTGGCCGCAGCCACGATGGGCGTGATCAGCGTCGCCCTCTCGCTGCTCGGCCTCGAGCTAGGCAGCCGGCTTGGGACCCGGATCGAGGCCTGGAGCGAAGAGCTCGGCGGCGCCGTCCTCATCCTGGTCGGCCTGGCCATCGCCATCGGCATTCTTGGCTAGATTCCAAGAGGGAACCTGCGAGGTTCCCTCTTGGCGGGGCGCTCAACGGCCGCCGAGTGAACTTAGTGCTGCAACGGCCAACTCGGCCGGATTCGCGCCCCTGAACACCTTCCCGAGCGGAACCCGTCCGGCTGAAAGTCACTCCTGGCCACGATGGGTTCGCACGGTGAACGTCGGGCCGCGGCCGGGGCATGCCCGGCCGCCCGTGCCACGACACTGTGGCGCCTCGGCCTACGATTGTGCGCACTCTTGACTGAGACTCCCACCCTCGAGAACGTGCTCGTGACGACCGCAGGACACGTCGCCACTGTCACGCTCAACCGCCCCGAGCAGCGCAACCCATTGTCGGCAGGCATG
>DASVEP010000224.1:0-8627 GCA_036380475.1 Candidatus Dormiibacterota bacterium | reverse complement strand
GCCAATCGTTAGTTACCCGCGACTGAATCCCGCACTCCTTAGCATTAGGTGGCTTCATGAAGCTTCTCGAGTACCAGGCGAAAGAGGTGTTGGCGTCGCTTGGGATCGCCATCCCGCCCGGCCGAGTCGCCCACACGCCCGATGAAGCGGCGGCCGCCTGCGCCGAGCTGGGGCCGGTCGCGGTCAAAGCGCAGGTCCCTGTCGGCGGCCGGGGCAAAGCCGGCGGCATCAAGCTCGCCAGCACCCCTGAGGATGCGCGCGCTGCGGCCCAGCAGATCATCGGCATGGACATCAAAGGCTTCAAGGTTCCGCTTGTTTACTGCGAGACGGCCCTCGACATCGAGCGCGAGATCTACCTCGGGTTCACTGTAGACCGCGATGCCCGCGCCAACGTCCTGATCCTGTCCGCCAAAGGCGGCATGGACATCGAGCAGGTTGCCGAAGAGTCGCCGGACTCGATCTCGCGCATGTATCCGAATCCATGGCGTGGTCCGCTCGACTTCGAGCTCAACCAGCTGGCTTTCGAGGCGGGCCTCGGCGCGCTGGCCAGGCCCCTGACCGCGGTCATGAAGAAGCTGTATCGCGCCATCCCAGAGCTCGACGCGGTCACGGCCGAGATCAATCCGCTGGTGATCACCAAGAAGGGAGAGGTCATCGCGGGCGACGCAAAGCTCGAGACGGATGAGAACTCAGCGTGGCGCCACAAGGAGCTCGAGCAGCGATTCGGTTCCGTCCTCGAAGGCGACCCCTACGAGGTCGAGGCCAAGAAGCGCGGGCTCACCTATGTCTCGCTCGACGGCGAGGTTGGCATCATCGGCAACGGCGCCGGACTGTGCATGAGCACGCTCGACCTGGTCCAGCGGGCGGGCGGACGGGCCGCGAACTTCTGCGACATCGGAGGCGGCGCCAAGGCTGAGGTGGTCGAGAGTGCACTCGCGGTGATTCTCATGAATCCGCGAGTTCGGGGCGTGCTGATCAATGTGTTCGGCGGAATCACGCGCGGCGACGAGGTGGCGAAAGGAATCGTTACGGCGCGGGATCGCCTGCAGATGAAGCTGCCGCTGGTCGTGCGCTTGAGCGGTACGCGCGAGGAGGAAGGCCGCGCGATCCTGCAGCAGAACGGGATCGAGCCCGGAGCCAATGCCTGGGAGGCGGCCCAAAAAATCGTCGCTCTGACGAAGGCGCCGGCGGGAAGATGAGCATTCTTCTCACGGCCGATACACGCGTCATCGTCCAGGGCATCACCGGTCGAGAAGGCACGTTCCACGCCGAGCAAATGCTCGAGATGGGGACGAAGGTTGTCGGGGGCACCAGCCCCGGCAAGGGCGGTACGACCCACCTTGGCGTGCCTGTGTTCGACACGGTGGCCGATGCAGTGCAAGCAACTCAGGCGAACGCCTCGGGGATCTTCGTCCCGCCGCCATTTGCGCCCGACGCGATCATGGAGGCGGCCGCAAACGGAGTCGAGCTCATCGTCTGCATCACCGAAGGGATCCCGATACAGGACATGATCAAGGTCAAGGACTTCCTCCGCGGCTACCGTAAGGCCCGCCTCATCGGCCCCAACTGCCCCGGCCTGATCACGCCGGGCTCCGCAAAGATCGGCATCATTCCCCAACGCATCACGAGCTCCGGTCCGGTCGGACTCGTCTCGCGCAGCGGAACCCTGACCTACGAGGTCGCCTCGGCGCTGACCGCCAGCGGCATGGGGCAGTCGACGATCGTTGGCATCGGCGGCGATCCGGTGCTCGGCCTGACATTTCGCGATGTGATCGAGCTTTTCGAGCAAGACGCGCAAACGACCCACCTCGTTGTCATCGGGGAGATCGGAGGCAGCGACGAGGAGCGTGCGGCCGAGCTGCTCGCCAAAGGGAGTCGATTGAAGACGGTCGCCTTCATCTCCGGGCGCACGGCTCCTGAAGGCAAGCGGATGGGGCATGCCGGGGCGATCATCTCGGGCAACCGCGGAACCGCGAAGAGCAAGGAGGAGGCGTTCAAGGCAGCGGGGGTCGCGGTGGCGGAGACGACCGATGACATCGTCGGACTGCTCCGCTGATGGCATTTCCCATCTCGATCAACAAGGCGCTGCCTGACCAAAGACTCCGAGATTTCGGAATTTTTGGCGGGCTTGCCCTGTGGCTCGTCTACACGCGCGTGTTCTGGGCGTTGAACGCGGCGCACGTCACGCTCCCGCCCTGTCCTTTCTATTACCTGACCGGACATCCATGCCCGTTCTGCGGTGGCACGCGCTCATTTGCATACATGTGGCAGGGCGACATCGCCGATGCGGTGCGGTTGTATCCCCTTGGACCGGCGATGTTCGCAGGCACGATATTCGGCGCCGGCGCCCTGGCCGCCGGCATGGTCACCGGTCGATCCTGGACGCAGCACCTGAACTCGCGACATTGGCACCTGCTGATCGCAGCCGCCGTCGGAGCGATCGGAATCAGCTGGGCGCTGAAGGTGTTCGTCCTCGGCAACTGAAGGCGGGTTTTCCGTTCGGCGCCTCGAGGCGGACGAATGGAAGCTGTTCCGCGACGTGCGTCTGGCCGCGCTGCGTGACGCGCCGTATGCGTTCGGATCCACCTACGAAGCCGAGCTCGGGGCTCACGAGAGCAGCTGGCGGTCACGGTTGGAGGGCCGGGCGCGCTTCGTCGCGCAGTCCGGTCGTGAAGTGGTTGGCACGGTTGCGGGCGGTTCGTCGGGGTTGAGCGGGATCGCCGCGCTCACGGCGTTGTGGGTGGCGCCGGCCGCTCGGGGCCGCGGCGTCGGCGAGGCGCTCGTCATGGCGGTGCTCGCATGGGCGCGGGACTCGGAGTACGAGCAGGTGGTCTTGTGGGTGGTCGAGGGCAACTCGCCTGCGGAAAGGCTTTACGACCGCACCGGCTTCAAGCGCACTGGCGCGGCGCAGCCGGTACGGCCTGGAGACGACCGCATCGAATACGAGATGTCGCGAACGCCTTAGCTACGCGCCGGCGATCATCTTGAAGACCGTCGGGTAGACGAGCGCGGTGTTCTGCGCGGGATTGGCCGGATCGATGAGGTCGTGCGGCAGGCCATCTGAAGCAGGAAACTCAAAGGTGCTTACCGCGGCGCCGTGACGCCGCCACAGACCAACCAGCTGGTAGGTGAAGCGGTTGTCCAGCCGTGGCTCGGCGGCGTTTGTGATGACCGCTATCGACCCCGCCTTCGGCGCTGACGTCCTGGCAGCCTTGAAGACGCCGCGGCCCGCCTGGAAAAGCGCGGCGTAAGCCTTCGTCGAGAAGCGAGGGTAGCCGTGAGTCGGGCCGATCTTGTCCTTGAGCTCGTTGTTCCACCAGATGTAGAAGTTCGGAAGGATGTTGGCGAGCTGGGACAACATGGTCAAGCCGGGGCCAGGAATCGGCCTGAGCCCGAACATCGGGGCGATGAGGACCGCGCGCTCGATGCCCTCTCGAGTTTGAGCAAGGTGACCTGCGAGGACCCCGCCCAGTGACAGCCCGGCCACGGTCAGTCGCTCGCCCAGGCCGGCGCCCGCATCGGCCGAGCGGTTCGCCACCGCCAGCAGGTTCTCCACGCGAAGCTCGGCGATCGACGTCGTCAATCGGTCCTTGTAGCCGTGGCGCGGGTAGCGGGGGATGAGGACGTTCCAGCCCAGCTCGTAAAAATGCTTGCCGACCAGGTCGAACTGCTGCGGGCAGTTCGTGAACCCGTGCAGCAGGACAAGCGACCGCTCCGTCCGGTGCCCATGCGTGTACAGGCGGGTGTGACAGACGGGGTTGACGTTGGGGCCGTCGAGCCGCTGGAAGCCGGCGGCAATCTCGATGCCGGCCTCGAATGGATCTTTGAGGTTTGTTATCGGCTTTTCGCCCATCGATCGCATGCTATCTGCAACGATTCCAACCATGGACTTTGAATTGACAACCGAACAGCGCGCGGTGCGGGAGCTGTGTCGGGACTTCGCAAAAGAGGTCGTCGCGCCGGCAGCCGAAGAGCTGGACCGCCACCACAAGTTCGGCTACGACATCGTCCGGGGCATGGGCGAGCTGGGGCTGTTCGGGCTTCCGTTCTCAGAGGAGTACGGCGGCGCGGGCGCGGATTTCCTCTCACTGTGCCTTGCCATCGAGGAGATCTCTCGAGCAGATGCGGGGGTCGGCATCACGCTGGAAGCCGCCGTGTGCCTCGGCGCCGCACCCATCCACGACTTCGGCAGCGATGAACAGAAGCGAGAGTGGCTTCCCGACCTGCTCGCCGGGAAAAAGCTCTGGGCTTTTGGTCTCACGGAGCCAGAGGCAGGCTCGGATGCGGGTGCCACCAAAACGCGCGCCGACCAGCGCAATGGCCACTGGGTGGTCAATGGGGCAAAGCAGTTCATCACGAACTGCGGGACCGAGATCTCGGCGGGTGTCACAGTCACCGCGGTCACGGGCAAGACGAAGAACGGAGACCTTGAGATCAGCGCGATCATGGTCCCCACAGGCACTCCGGGCTATCACGTGCTCGAGTCGTATCGAAAGCTTGGATGGCATTCGTCCGACACGCACCCGCTCAGCTTTGAGAACTGCGAGGTCCCGGCGGAGAACCTCCTTGGCGAGCGCGGTGGTGGGTACAGGCAGTTCCTCAACACACTCATGGGCGGGCGCATTGCGATTGCAGCGTTGTCGGTAGGCGTCGCGCAGGCGTGCCTCGACGCATCCCTCGCATACGCGAAAGAGCGACGGAGCTTCGGGGTCCCGATCTCCAAGCACCAGGCGATCCAGTTCAAGCTCGCCGACATGGCGATGGAGACGGAGCTCGCGCGGACGATGGTGTATCGCGCCGCCACCGCCTACAGGCACGGTGGTGGCACGACCACCGACGAGGTTCGCATGCTCGCGGCTATGTGCAAGCTCTATGCCTCCGAGACATCGAAGCGGGCCGCCGACCAGGCGGTGCAGATTCACGGAGGCTACGGGTTCATGGAGGACTACCCCGTCGCGCGCTACTGGCGCGATGTCAAGATCAACGAGATCGGGGAGGGCACCTCGGAAGTGCAGAGGATGCTGATAGCCCGACTCCTCGGCCTCTAGCCGGGATCAGCTCGGCGCCGGTAGCTCCCGTTCCGCCGCGCCTGCGAACTCGCTCCAGGGTCGCCCTGGCAGCAGCATCGTGCTCGAGCTCGCGAGCGCGATGCGCTTGCCTTCCTCGTTGGTGATCTCGGCCGTCGCGACCGCCATCGATCGCCCACGATGCACCAGCGTCGCCCGCGCGGTCATCAGCCCGCCGTCGGGCGGGACCGGACGGAGATAGTTGACCTTCAAGTCGAGCGGGGCGAATGAGCCTCCCGCGGGATTGATCGTCAGCACAGCGCATGAGAGCGCGGCGTCGGCGAGCATCGCGATCGCACCTCCGTAAAGCACGGGAGCGGGCGACGACAGCCACGGGCTCGCGGGCATGACGAACGTGCACGAGCCCTCGACGGCTTCGGTCGGCCGCAGCCCAGTCAGGTGGTAGATGGGCGGTGCGCTGCTTCCGTCGATGCAGAGGCGAATTGCCTCCAGCCCGGTGATCCGTTTCCAGTCGTCGTGTGAGAACGGAGCTCCGGCCACAGGTCGCAGGTAGGGATCCGGGGTTGGGTAGGCAGCGGGCGCATCTTCGTCAGCCGGTTCCGGGGCGCCCGGCGCGACAAGGATGAATCCGCGCGAGGTTCCGTGCGCCAGGTGGCGGCCGAGGCTGTCCTCGATCGTCACCTCCGAAAGGGCGACCGATCTGTCGCCGTGGATGAGTCTCGCTCTCCCGATCAGAGTTCCGCTGTCGATCGTGCCGGGGCGCAGAAAGCTGAGAGACAGGTCGGACGTGGTCATGTAAGCGAGCGGCGGGAGAACCGTGATGATCGCGGTGCCGAGGGGCCCGTCTGCAAGGAACGCGATGATGCCGCCGACGATCAAGCCAGGAACGGTCGTCTGCAGCCATGGCGTCACAGGCATGGTGAACGTCGAGCTTCCGAATCCAGACTCAACCGGTCGCAAGCCGGTCAGGTGATGGATCGGGGGACGCGTCCGGGCGTTCCGGGTCGACTCCCGCATGCGGTCGATGCCCGGCAGGCGCAGGCTTGACAGGTCACCGAACGAGCCCCGAACCGGCTCCTCCCAGACCCTTACTTCGGTGCCGCTGTCAGTCAAGACTGTAGTGGAGCCTTAGGCCGGATTTATTCCGGCCGTCCCCATGGCGCGCCACCTGCCAAGCGCCACCCAGCGTGGCCGAGGAGAGGGGTGGGTCCGCGGCGGGGGACAACTGTCCCCCCCGCGATTTCTATCTATAGACACCGTTGTGGCCAAGGCTGTGGAGGCCGACGTTGGGGAAATAAGTGAGCCCGTGGTCTTCTGAGCCGACCCGAATCCTCGCGATGACCTCGCCGGTCGCGGTGTTGAAGACGTAGACCGTCGAGTTGTACCGGCCCGACGCCCACAGCTGGGTGCCGTCGGGATTCAGCTGCAGCATGTCCGGGCTGCCTCCGCCCGGGATGTGCCACTTGGCCACGACCTGGCGTGTGGCGAAGTCGATCACGGAGATCGAGCCCTCGAGCCGGTTGGAGACGTACAGCGACCTGGTATCGCGCGAAACCTGCAGTCCATGCGCGCCTCGACCCGTGGGAATGAACTGGATCTCCTTCATGGCGATGGGATCGACGACGGACACTCCCATGCGACCCTGGTTCGTGACGTAGAAGACGGTACCGTCCGGTGACAGCTTGATGTCGATCGGCAGCCCACCCACGCGGACGGATCCGACGAGCGCCATGTTCACGACGTCGACCTTGGCCACGATTCCTGAGTACTCGGTCGAGATCATCAAGTAGCTACCGTCGGCGCTGAAATCGAGATGATCGGCGCCCGGCCATGGGATGGCGACCGACTTCAGCAGCTTCCACCCGTTGTGCGGGTCGCGGAACTCGATGCGCTGCAATCGCTCGACGACGTCGATGGCTTTGCTTCCATCGGGCGTGAAGTAGAGGTTATACGGGAACGGGATGTTGATCTTCTGGCCGCTTGGACGACCGGTGTTGATGTCGATGACGGTGAGGCTGCTCGAGCCTTCGTTGTCTACATAGAGCGCGCTCATGTCCCAGGCAGGCGCGATGTGATGAGGAATGAATCCCACCGCGTAGTGGTCGACGACCTTGAACGTCAGCGGGTCGATAACGTCGACCGTGCCGGCGGTGCTGTTCGGCACATAAACGCGCGGAGGTAGATCGCACAGCGGGCACGGGACGACACCGGACATGGTGTTCGCGTAGACGTTGACCGGAGCTGCCGGCAGCGTGACCTGCTGGACGTCAGGCGCGGGAAGCAGGCGGGCGGGTTCAGTGTCTACGGCCACCGCCGCCGGCTGAGCCGCGGTCGGCGGCGCCGTCCAGACCACCGCAAACACCACTGCCGCAGGACTGATGATCGCCAGGACGAACACGACCGCGGACGCGATGCGGACCGGGCGGGCCCGCACCAGCGTGGATACGGTCTTACTCGTCGGGAAGATCTTCAAGCTTTGGGGCCAGCTCACATACCCACCGCCCATCGTCCAGGCGGCGGATGAAACGACCATAGCCCTGATTCCGCGCCACATTCAGAAACTGCTCTTGCGTTATCAACGTTCTCAACCGGGCCAGGTCCGCATAAGTGCTGTCGCGCATGATCCCACCGACCACCCCGGCCAGCTCTCTCCACTGCCCCTCAGACAGTGGTTCGCCATATCCCGCGATCGTCACCAACAGGGCCGCGGTGGCCCCGGTGATGGTGTCTGGAAGGAGCTTTTCCGACTTGGCGCGGGCAATGATCTCGCGCCCGGTGCTGATGATGTCGGCGATCCGATCTCTGCGCACCCCGATGATGTCGCGCCCGCTGCCGACAGTCGTGCCTTCGAGATATCTGGGTCCTGCTTCCATCCGCAACCGAATATTGTAGGTCTCGGCCCAGATGGACCTGAATTTGCCCCCGCAGCACGCCAGCTTCCGCGACGGCGTGCGCGAGCTGGCCCAGGCGGTGGCGCTGCCCCTCGCTGCTGAGGTCGATCGCGACCACCGTTTCCCCGTAGAGGCGATCTCGGCTGCAGCCGAGGCGGGTCTGCTTGGCATTCTCATCCCGCGCGAGTACGGCGGCGCGGGGCTCGATGCGCTTGCATTTGTTCTGTGCATCGATGAGCTCGCCCAGGCCTGTGCATCGACATCCGTGATCGTCGACGTGCACACCAGCGTCGGAAGCGAGCCGATCCTCTTGTTCGGCACTCAAGAGCAGAAACGAGAATGGCTGCCACGCCTTGCATCAGGCGAGCTGCTGGGCGCTTTCGCGCTGACCGAGCCGGCTTCGGGCTCTGACGCTGCGTCACTCAAAGCGAGCGCGCGGCGCAATGGTGACGGCTACGTGCTCAACGGCACCAAGGTTTTCATCACCAACATCGGACGCGCGGGTCTTTACATCGTGTTCGCGCGCACCGGCCCCGGCGAGCGGGCGAGCGGCGTGAGCGCATTCATCGTCCCTGCCGAAACTCCGGGCGTTCGCGTCGGCCAGGTGTTCAAGAAGATGGGCTTGAACGGATCACCGACTGGTGAGCTGGTGCTCGAAGACGTGGTCGTCCCGGCGGCCAACCGCCTTGGGGCTGAAGGCCAGGGTTTC
>DASVEP010000223.1:0-2805 GCA_036380475.1 Candidatus Dormiibacterota bacterium | reverse complement strand
CACGAATGCCGAGCTGACGAACGGCAGGAAGATGATCGGATAGGAGAAGGCGCCCGCCCCATCCGTGGACTTCGCCGATAGTCCGGCGATCACTGCGATCCAGGTCAGCGCGAGCGTGAAGACAACGAGGATGCCTGCCACTGCGAGCCACGCCGGCACTCCTGCCGAAGAGCGGAAGCCCATAACGAGCGCCGCCAGGACGATGACGACCACGGAGATCGCGTTGGACACCAGTGAGGTCAGAACGTGCCCCCACAGCACGGACGAGCGGGCGATCGGCATCGAGTGGAATCTCTCGAAGATGCCGCTCTGCAGATCGATGAACAGGCGGTAGGCGGTATAGGAGATGCCGCTGGCGATCGCGATAAGCAGGATGCCGGGCAACAGGTAGTTCACATAGTTGCCGGTGCCGGCACGGATGGCTCCGCCGAACACGTAGACGAACAGCAGCATGAAGGCGATCGGCATGATCGTCACCGTGATGATGGTGTCCATGCTGCGCGTGACGTGTCGGAGGGAACGCCCGAGCATCACTCTCGTGTCGCTGAAGAAGTGTGTGTTCATCGTGGCTCCTTCTTGTTTCCGACGATTGCCAGGAAGATCTCTTCCAGGGTAGGCTGCCGTTCCACGTACTCGACTTTCGCGGGAGGGAGCAGCTTCCTCAGCTCCTCCAAGGTGCCGGACACGATGATCGTGCCCTCGTGCAGGATCGCAATCCGATCGGCGAGCTTCTCGGCCTCGTCCAAATGCTGGGTCGTGAGGAACACGGTCGTGCCGCTGTCGGCGAGGTTCTGGATCACTTGCCAGACCTCGATGCGGCCCTCGGGGTCGAGGCCGGTGGTCGGCTCGTCGAGGAAGATGATCCGTGGGTTGCCGATGAGGCTCATGGCAATGTCGAGGCGACGGCGCATCCCGCCTGAGTAGGTCTGCACCCGGCGACGCGCCGCGTCGGCGAGGCCGAATCTTTCGAGCAGATCGTCTGCCACCTTGCCCGCGCTCTTCACGTGCCGGAGTTCGGCGATCATGATCAGGTTCTCGCGGCCGGTTAGGATCTCGTCCACCGCCGCGAATTGACCCGTCAGGCTGATCGAGTCCCGCACATGCGCCGGCTGAGATAGGACATCGAATCCGTTGACGCGCGACGTGCCGTCATCCGGCTTGAGCAGGGTGGTGAGAATTTTCACGACCGTGGTCTTGCCGGCGCCGTTGGAGCCGAGCAGCGCGAAGATGCTTCCGCGCGCCACGTCGAAGTCCACTCCCTTGAGCACGTGCAATTTCTTGTAGGACTTTTGCAATCCACGGACCTGGATCGCCACGTCCCTCTCTTCCATGCTTCTTGTCTCCCCGACTCCGGCTAACAGCTGCATAGTCGCCCCTCCGTGTTAGTGGTGTACGCATACGCCGTATACATTGAGGCCAATCATAGGTATGCGCCGTATACTTGTCAAGTCCCATGCCTACGGTTTATCAAGGCAAGCACCGAGGCCTGACGCGCGCCGCCATCGTCGAGCGGGCGCTGAAGATCGGCGAGACCGAGGGCCTAGAGGCGGTCAGCCTGCGACGTCTGGCGTCAGAGTTCCGCGTGACCCCGATGGCGCTCTACCGCCATGTGCGCGACAAGCAGGACTTGATCAACGCGATGGCCGAGTTGGCCATGGAAGGCCTCGACCTGACGGTCGGGTTCCGGCCGTCCATGAGCTGGTCCGACCGGATGCGGCGAGCGATGCTGAATTTCAGGGACCAGATCGATCAACGGCCGCTGGCGCTGTCGCTTCAGATCGCCTACAGCGGTGACAACCTTTCTGCCTTCTGGAGGCCGATCGAAGACGTGCTCGGGATCTTGCTGAGTGCCGACTTCAAGCGACGTGAGGCGGCCAGTTTGATCCGCATCGTCTCCAACCTCCTGGCCGGTTATCTCTTACTACTACGTCCGGCAGGCGCCAGCGCCAATCAGCAGGGCAGTATCGATCGCGAGCTGCTGCGCAAGCGTTTCGAGCTGGGGCTGCTGAGCCTGCACGGCGACCAGTTTCCGAACACCCTGGCCAGTGCCCGAGAGCTCGCGGACGCGTGGGCCAGCGACGCCGATCGGTGGTGGCCGGATACCGTGGATCTATTGGTCTTTGGCCTCGAGGCGATGCTGCGAAAAGGGCGCCGGGTTAGGCAACCTCGTGAGTAGAGCTCGGCGGCCCGAGCGATCGGGCGACGAGGAAATGTCCGCATGAGCGCTTATGACACGGCGGCCTGGCAGAACTTCTACGTCATGGTCGGCGGCGCCGCAGCCGCCCTTACAGGTCTCCTATTCGTGGCCATGTCGCTGCACTCGAAAGCGATCATCGCCCATCCTCTCTACGGCAACCGCGCGGTGGGCACCCTGCTGTCACTCATGACGCAACTATTCGTCGCCGGGACGGTCTTGATTCCGCAGTCCACTGCGATGCTCGGCATCGAGGTCGAGGTCGCCGCACTCGTGTCACTCATCCAGACGGTGAGGGGAGTCGTGGTCACGCTGGGGACCGCCGAACGCCGGGCTCGATCGCGTTTGAGAACAACTCTCGAGGGCATCGGCGCGGCGATCTGGATCGTGCTGTTCGTGGCGTCAGGCATAAGCCTCATCGCGCATGCGGGCGGCGGGCTCTTCCTGTTGGCCGCCGTGATGCCGTTCATGTTCGGCTGGAACGTCTATGTAGCGTGGACGCTGATCACCGAGATCTCCGATTGAGCGAGCAAGCTCCTGAGGCGGGCTAGCGCTTCCATCGCCCTCATACGCGCACAAACGTGCGGCTTTTTTGACTAGATCCGCATCCG
>DASVEP010000222.1:0-7812 GCA_036380475.1 Candidatus Dormiibacterota bacterium | reverse complement strand
GATGACTCCAGCCGCGACGAGAAGAAAGGCGAGCAGCCCGGCGAGGACTTCGAGCACTGTCCCTAGCGTACAGTCTTGAAAGCTTCCCTACAGCCATGCATTCGGGGGGTAAATGGCGAGCAGGTACAGGCCGGTTGCTGTTGTGACTGGTGCATCGTCGGGAATCGGCGCCGCCACGGTGGTCGCGTTGGCCCGTCTCGGCTATCGAATCGTCGCCGGCGCGCGCCGATTGGAGCGGGTTCGCAAGGTGGTCGGCGGATCGGGCATCGGCCTTCCACTGGACGTCACCAAGCTCGACAGCATCGACGCGTTCGTCGCTGAGACGAAGAAGAAATTCGGACGCATCGATGTGCTGGTGAACAACGCCGGACTCGCCAGCGGCCTCAACCCCATCGCCGACGCTCGTGACGACGAATGGATCGAGATGTGGGAAGTCAACGTGCTCGGGCTCATGCGCATGACGCGTGCCTGTCTCCCGCTCATACGCAAAGCGCGGCACGGACACATCGTCAACCTCGGATCCATCGCCGGATTCGAGACCTACAAAGGCGGGGCGGGCTACACCGCCAGCAAGCACGCTGTACATGCGATCTCGCGCACGCTGAGGTTGGAGCTGAACGGCGAGCCAATCCGCGTGACGGAGATCGAACCCGGGATGGTCGAGACCGAGTTCAGCCTGGTTAGGTTCCACGGCGACAGCAAGGCGGCGAAGACCGTCTACCAGGGCGTGAAGCCTCTTGTCGCCGCCGACATCGCGGACTGCATCGCCTTCGCGGTGACTCGCCCGCCGCACGTCGACGTCGACGAGATCATCGTCCGTCCGGTTGCGCAGGCCGCAGCGTGGCTGGTGGCCCGAAAAACCTAGCTCTTACTTGATCAGGCCGGCCGCACGGGCCTCGGCGACCGTCATTCAACAACCCGGCTCGCCGTAGTTTCCGCAGCAAAGCTCCCGGCGCACGACTTTGCGCCCGACGTTGGTGAATATGCGCACCGCGCGCTCGAAGAAGCCGTACTCGCCTGCCCCGAGGATGGCGAGCATGCCGGAACGCGGCTTGTTGGTGTTCATTCGTAATAAGTATTGGCGAATTCGATCCAGCCAGGATTGGGGCAGCCGCTGGACGTGTGCGCATGCGTGCAGTGCACGCCGACGCGCGGACCCGGGTCTATGTAGAGCTCACCGTGGACGATCACAGCGTCACCGGTGTGGATCGGAACGAACGGCGCCAGGTCGGTGTTGTGGTCGACCTCCAGCCGCTCGCCGGTGGCCGCCGTCACGCCAAAACGCTCGTGGCCACCCGACTCCACCGGATCCGCAAGCACCGTGGCGTCGAAAGTCACCTCGGCGCCGCTGCTCCCGTTGACGACGTCCTGGTGAAAGCCCTGGTCGTCGGGGGTCTCGCGACCGCCGCACCCCGAAAGACAGACGAGCGTGCTGAGCATCAGCACGAAACCGAGGGCGGCCCGCCCATTTTTCATAACGCCAGGGCTTGCTCCAGGGAGAGCTTTCCCTCGTAAAGCGACCGGCCGAGGATCACGCCGGCCGCGCCGGCTTCGTGAACATGCTTGATGTCGCTGAGGGATGAGATGCCGCCCGCGTACTGCACGGGCATCTCGGTCATGGCGAGCACGCGGGCCAGGGTTTCGAGGTCGGGACCGGCAAGTGTTCCATCGCGCTCGGTGCAGGTGAGGATCATCCCGGCGAGGGGCAGCACGTTCCAGCGCGGTATCAGCGCCGAGATGTCGAGCGCCTCGGTCTCGGTCCACCCGCTGACGGCCGGAAGCCCGTCGCGCACGTCGAGCGCGGCCATGACGTGGCCGGGGAAACGATGCGCGCACTCGGCCAGCAGCTCCGGCTCGCGGACCGCCGCGGTCCCCATGACCACCGCGCCGGCTCCTACGCGGATCCATGTCTCGACCTGCGCCGCCGAGCGCACGCCGCCCGCGACCTGCACCTTCAACCCCCCGGCCTCAATGACCGCCTCGATCACACGACGGTTGTCCTCGTCGCCCCGAGCGGCATCGAGGTCGACAACGTGGAGGCGTTCCGCGCCGGCGCGCGCGAAATCGACCGCGATGAGGGCTGGGTCGTCCGAGTAGACCGTCCGCTGGTCGAAGTCGCCCTGGACGAGGCGAACGCAGTGGCCGTTCATGATGTCGATCGCCGGTATCACCAGCACGCCACTATCCTGCGGTGCCGGCCTGGAATTCGGCCTACCTGTAGTTCGTGAACTGGAGGGGAACCGGGATGTCCTCGGCCTCGCGCAGGTTCTTGATCACGAGCTGGAGCGTGTCCTTGTCTTTGCCGACGACGCGCAGCTGATCACCCTGGATCCGTACCTGGACTTTGGGCGTGACGTTCTGGATGCGCTTGCGCAGGTCACGCGCGATATCTTCGGTGATGCCCGCGTTGAGCATGACCTCGATCTGGCCGCGGCCTTTGCCGACCGTCTTGGGGTCGCCGGCCTTGAAAAGCTTGGGCGACAGCTGCCGGCGGGCAGCCTTCTCTCGCAGCACCTGCAGCGCAGCTTTCGCACGCTCTTCGCTCGCCGAGTCGATGAGGATCATCTGATCCTGGCGGTCGTACTGGGTCTGCGTGTCCCTGAAGTCGAAGCGTGTTCCCACCTCTCGGCGCGCCTGGTCGAGCGCGTTCGTCAGCTCAGCGGGATCGAACTCCGAGACGACGTCGAAAGAGAACTCAGCCACTCGTGTTAATGATCGCTTGGACGCCCTCGTAGACGGCGAGTGCGGCGAGGACGATCCCGACAAGTGAGGAGATCACCAACAGAGCGCCGATTCCGGCCGTGCCTTCGTCCAGCGGCTCGGTCGGCGGCTTGTCATACGGGTCGGGGCCGTAGTCGAGGTCGTACACGCCGTCGAGCCGGGCTTGCTCGAGGAGCTCGTCCAGGACCGGCTTGCCGCCCGGCGGGAGTGGCTTGCCGGAGAGATTGGCCACGGCCTCCTTGAGATTGTCACGTGTCCGGCCGAGCTCGGCGACGACAAGGTCGAGGGTCTCCGTAGCGGCCGGCGTCGGGTACTTCCGGCGGAGGTCCGCGATGATCCCATAGAGGCTCACACGGCCGATTCTTTCAGAAGGCAGGCTCCCCGTGCAGGTCGCCTCTAAACTAGTCCCGAGATGAGTGTGGTGACGAAGTCGAAGGCTGCCTCGAAGAAAGCTGTGACCCACCCGAACACCTGGGTCTATTTCGACGGAGAGTTTGGGCGGTACCACGACGTCAAGCTGGGCTTGATGACGCACGCCCTCCACTACGGCACAGGCTGCTTCGAGGGCATTCGGGCCTACTGGAACCCGAAGCACGAGCAGCTTTACCTGCTGCACGGTCCCGCGCACTACGAACGCTTGCGGCGATCGGCCAACGTCATGCGAATGACGGTTCCGCACTCCACCGAAGAGCTCGTCAACATCACCATCGAGCTGCTGCGGCGCAACGAGTTCAAGTCCGACGTCTACGTGCGTCCTCTTCTATATGCATCTAGCGAGGAAATCGGCGTTCGCCTCCACAACCTCAACCACAGCTTTTTCATCTACGCGATCCCCTTCGGCAACTACGTGGAAATCGAATCTGGCATCCGCTGCATGGTCAGCTCCTGGCGGCGCGTGCCGGACCAATCGCTGCCGGCGCGCGCGAAGATCACAGGTTCTTACGCGCAGTCGGCGCTCGCGAAATCCGAGGCGGTCGAGTCCGGATTTGACGAGGCGATCGTCCTCACGGTCGAAGGCCACGTGTCCGAAGGCTCGGCCGAGAACCTTTTCATGCTGAAGGACGGCGTCTTCGTCACGCCGCCGGTCACAGACGACATTCTCGAAGGCGTCACCCGCACGCTGTTGATCAAGATGATCGAAAGCGAGCTCGGCAAGACTGTGGTCGAGCGCAGCATCGACCGCACCGAGCTCTACACGTGCGATGAGCTGCTGCTGTGCGGCACCGGGGCGCAGATCTCGCCGGTGATCGAGGTCGACCGGCGAACGGTCGGCGAGGGCAAGGTTGGAGAGTTCACGCAGGAGTTGCAGAGCATCTATTTCGGAGCGGTTCGCGGCGAATCGCCGAAGTACAAGGACTGGACGATCCCCGTCTACTAGCGGCCGGCGGTGAAGATAATCGTCGCGCCGAACGCCTTCAAGGGCAGCCTTTCGGCGACCCAGGCGGCCAGAGCGATCGCGCTTGGAGTGCGCGAGGCATTCCCTGACGCCGAGATCGTCGAAATCCCTGTCGCGGACGGCGGGGACGGGACGGTGGAGGCGCTCGTCACGGCTCGAAGCGGAACCTATCGATGGGCCGACGTCGAGGGTCCGCTTGGCGACCCGGTGTCGTCGCCCTTCGGTCTGATCGACGGCGGAAGGACTGCGGTCGTCGAGCTCGCCTCCGCGAGCGGCTTCGACCTGATAACAGCGGCACGACGCGACCCGCGCAGGACCTCGACATACGGGTTCGGTCAATTGCTCGAGGCGGCCAGGCAAGTTGGTGCCTCGTCGGTGATCGCAGGCATCGGCGGCTCGGCCACCAACGACGGCGGCGCGGGCATGGCCCAGGCTCTTGGCTACAGGCTCCTGGATGCCGCGGGACGGGACCTCCCGCGAGGGGGGATCGCGCTTTTGCACCTCGACCGAGTCGACGGCACGGGATTCGATCCCGCGTGGCGCTCGGTTGAGGTCAACGTTGCGAGCGACGTCACGAACCCGTTGACCGGCCCCCTGGGCGCAAGCCACGTGTACGGGCCGCAAAAAGGTGCAGATCCGGCCACGGTCGAAGCGCTTGACCGAGCGCTGGGCCGCCTGGCCGAGGTGCTCGAGCGGGATCTAGGCAAACGTGTGGCAGACATCCCGGGCGCCGGCGCCGCAGGAGGCACCGGCGCGGGCCTGATCGCATTTCTGGATGCGAAGCTGCTGCGCGGGGCGGCGCTCGTGGTCGACGCGAGCGGCTTCGACGCTGCGCTACCCGGCGCCGGCCTCGTGATCACCGGCGAGGGCCGGGTGGACGAACAGACCGCCTACGGCAAGGCTCCGGGCGAGGTGGCGAAGCGGGCGCACGCGGCGGGGATCCCGACCCTCCTGATCGCTGGAAGCAAGGGTCCGGGCTGGGAATCGCTGACCTCGCTTGGCGTCACATCGATCGCCACATTGGCACCTAAAGGCGATCCGGAAGGGCACAATCTGCAGGTCCTCATGCAAGATGCCGCCCTAGAGCTGACCCGTGCGGCCGCCGAGGCCGCCCGCAAGATGCTGTGACAGAGAAGCCTGCAGACAGTCCAACTCCGGAACGCAGGCTTCAACCGCGTGAGGTTGGCCACGAACCAAGCGACGTCGAGCTGGTTCGCGCCTATCGCGCCGGCGACATCCACGCCTTCGAGGAGCTCCACCGTCGCTATGTCGCGTCGATCTATCGGCTCGTGCGGCGAAAGCTCGGCGATGCGCTGCTCGCCGAGGACATCGCGCAGGAGACCTTCATGAAGGCGCTGCGGATGATGGATCGTGTCGACGAGTCGTTCAATTTCGGCGGCTGGGTGCACACGGTCGCGCGCAACCTCTGCTTCGATGAGCTCCGCCGGCGCCAGCGCGACCTGCGGGCCGAAGGCTCGAACGAAGACGACGACGAGTACCTGGCCAACCTGCCATCGACCTCCCGCAGCTTCGACCCTGTCGACGTCCAGGAGTCGAACGAAACGCGACGGCGCGTTTGGTCGGTGTCTCAACGCCTGCCTGAGAAATATCGCCTCGTCCTCACGCTCCGCGAGCTCCAGGACCTTAGCTATCGCCAGATCGCACGAAACTTGAAAATGTCCGAGAGCGCCGTCGAAACGCTGCTCTATCGCGCCCGCCTCCGATTCAAGGAGGAGTACCTCGCTGCCGAGGGTGCCACCGATCTAACGCATGAGGAGGTTTCCCCATTGTTGGCTCCCTACCTTGCAGGTAAGCTTCGCCGCAACCAGGCCGAGTCCGTCCGCAGGCATATCGCTGCCTGCGTCAAGTGCTCGAGGAGAGTGGGGCGTGGAGCCGTCCGCAGGACTCCCGCTAAATGAGGGTTAGTAGAGTTGGTGATGGCATGGCCAAGGTTGTAGTTCGGTTCTTCGACGACGAGACCCTCGAGGGGATCGCTCGTGACCTCGACTTCGACGAGCCGGACTTCCTGGTCGAGGTCGACGACGCGGGCGGATTGGAGAACAACGAGACCGCCTGGATCCCGCTCACGGCCGTCAAATGGGTAGAGCTCCCCCGTGACCAGAACCTGGCCTCGGAGACCCCCACGCGCAAGGTCGCCATCCGCTTCCTCGACGGCGAGGTGCTGCGCGGTCACCTCGATGGCACGCTCGAGCGCCATCGGTACGGCGTGGTCCTTCACCTCCACGGCGAGCAAGCCGACAGCCCGATCCGAAAGCTGGGCATCCCCTTCTCGGCCGTGAAAGCGCTCTTCTTCATCCGCGAGTTCGATGCGCGCGGTGAGGACGCCGGATCGGCCTCGGAGGCCTACCTCGCCCGCAGGACGATGGCGCCCCTGCTCGACGTGCTCGAGGAGATGGACATGCTCACACGCCTGCACCGGGACGGCCTCCTGTCGGACGACGAGTACGCCAACAAGCGCACCCTGGTTCTGGAGAGGTTGTAACCACCTCGGCGTAGAATTCGATCCGTGGCCGAACGCAACGGATCGCGCAATGGTTCCCGAAACGGCAGCCGGACTCTGAAGGGCTCCTTCAAGGTCAAGGCCGGCCTGGCCCAGATGCTGAAGGGCGGCGTGATCATGGACGTCGTCACGCCGGAGCACGCCAAGATCGCCCAGGATGCCGGCGCGTGCGCGGTGATGGCCCTCGAGCGCGTGCCCGCTGACATCCGCAAGGAAGGCGGCGTGGCGCGGATGTCTGATCCCACGCTGATCCGCTCGATCATGGAGTCGGTGACGATCCCGGTCATGGCCAAGTGCCGGATCGGCCATTTCGTGGAGGCGCAGATCCTCGAGGCGCTCGGGATCGACTACATCGATGAGTCAGAGGTGCTGACCCCTGCCGACGAGGAGAACCACATCGACAAGCACCCCTTCAAGGTCCCGTTCGTGTGCGGGTGTCGTGACCTTGGTGAGGCGCTGCGCCGAATCGCAGAGGGAGCGGCGATGATCCGCACCAAAGGCGAGGCGGGGACCGGCAACGTGGTCGAAGCCGTGCGGCACGCCCGCGCCGTGAACGCTGGGATCCGCAAGCTCCACGGCTTGAGTCACGCCGAGCTGGTTCACGAGGCGAAGCAGATCGGCGCTCCCGTCGAGCTGCTCGTGGAATGCCAGCGCCTTGGCCGCCTGCCCGTGGTCAACTTCGCAGCCGGAGGCATCGCTACGCCTGCCGACGCCGCGCTGATGATGCAGCTTGGAGTGGACGGGGTCTTCGTCGGCTCGGGCATCTTCAAGTCCGAGGATCCGTTGAAGCGCGCGAAGGCGATCGTCGCGGCGACGACCTACTTCGACAAGCCCGAGGTGCTCGCTGAGGTTTCGGCAGGACTGGGGAAGGCAATGCCCGGGCTCGAGATTCCCGCCATCCCGAAGGAAGAGCTGCTCGCTGCCAGAGGCTGGTAGTAAGGCGGCGGAGCGCCAAGTCAAGGGGTCCCCGCGAACTCACGGCGCATCCTCTGAGTTCGTGGGGTCAATCAGCGCTCCTTTGATCGGGGTGCTCGCGATGCAGGGTGCGTTTGCGGAACACATCCGTGCGCTCGAGGCAAGCGGTGCGAGGACGCGGCTCGTGAAGACAAGCGAGGATCTCAAGGGCCTCGATGGCATCGTCCTTCCCGGCGGCGAGAGCACGACCATGACGATG
>DASVEP010000221.1:0-11234 GCA_036380475.1 Candidatus Dormiibacterota bacterium | reverse complement strand
GAGTCGACACCGTGGGCGTTCTGCAACATCAACATTCGCCCGTTCTATGCCGAGGGATCGAAGACGCTCACGTTCGAGACCGTCGAGCAGCTCGGCTGGAAGGTGCCTGACGAAATCATCATCCCGATCGCCAGCGGCTGTCAGTTCGTGCGCCACCACCAGGCGATCCGCGAGCTCGGCGAGTACGGGCTCGTACGCGATGACCGCGTCCCGGCTCTCACCGGTGCCCAGGCGCTCGGCTGCGCTCCGGTCTACAACGCATTCATGTCCGACTCGCCCGAGCGGGTGCTGCCGGTCAAGCCAAACACCATCGCTCGCTCCATCGCGATCGGGAATCCGTCGGACGGGATCTATGTGAATCGCATAGCAATCGAGACCGGCGGCGTCGTCGAGGCGGTGACTGAGGAAGAGATCGTTGAGGCCATGAGGCTGCTCGCGCGAACCGAAGGCATATTCACCGAGACGGCCGGCGGTGTGACGATCGGCGTGCTCGCCAAGCTCGCCAAAGCCGGCCGGTGGAAAGGCGATGAGGTGATCGTGGCTTACGTGACGGGGCACGGTCTCAAAACCGCCGATGTGCTCGCCTCCGTCGACGGTCACGCTCGCCGGGTCGAAATAGATCCGACGCTGAAATCGTTTCGAGAAAAGGTCACGATTTAGAAATGGCGCAATTCCGCATCCCCGGGCCCCTTCGCCGTCTCTCGGACGGGCAGATGACCGTCACCGTCGATGCCGCGGATCTCAGATCGGCGATCGATGCTCTCGACCAGCGCTACCCGGGCTTCCGGGACCGTCTCCTCGACGACAAAGGTCAGCTGCGGCAGTTCGTCAACGTCTACTTGAACGACGAGGACGTCCGCCTGGGCGAAGGCCTCAAGGCCAAGGTCGCCGAGAGGGATGAGATCTCGATCGTGCCGGCCGTGGCCGGGGGCTGACAGCTCGACTTAGACTTCGCCTCATGGCGAGACGCCGTCTCAAGCTGATCTTCGGTCCGGACATGGTCAAAGAACCGGTCATCTATCAGCTCGGCAAGCAGTTCGCTTTGGTGACCAACATTCGCCGCGCCGACGTGACCAAGGACCAGGGATGGGTGTTGCTCGAGGTAACCGGCGAGCCAGACGAGCTGGATCGCGGCGTCGAGTACCTCGAGTCTCGCGGCGTGGCGGTCGAGCCGGCCGAAGGCGACCTGGTCGGCTAGCCCCGCTAGGATTCGCGGACACCGATGACAGCAAGCATCGAAGTCGCCGTCATTGGCGCCGGGCAGGCGGGGCTCGCCACCAGCTGGTACCTGAGCCAGGCCGGGATCGATCACGCAGTGTTCGAAAGCGGCCGGGTCGCCGAGACCTGGCGCAGTCGCCGCTGGGACTCGTTCTGCCTGGTCACCCCCAACTGGACAGTGAAGCTACCCGGCGCGACCTATGCGGGCAGCGATCCGAACGGCTTTATGCCGGTTGCCGAGCTGACAGCACACTTCGATTCATGGGCGGCCTCGTTCAACGCTCCGGTGCAGGAGAAAAGCCACGTCTCGTGCCTCGACGGGGACTCGGCCGGCCTGTTCGAGCTGGATGTAGCCGGGCAGCCCGTGGGAGCAAAAACCGTGGTCGTGGCATCGGGCGCCTACCAGAAAGCGCATCGCCCTCCCGGCGCCGAAGCTTTTCCCGACGACGTCCATCAGCTTTTGGCTGAGGAGTACAGCAATCCGGGTGGCCTGCCATCGGGCAGTGTCCTCATCGTGGGCAGCGGCCAGACCGGCTGTCAGCTGGCTGAGGAGCTGCATGAGGCGGGCCGGCGTGTCTTTCTTTCCTGTGGTCGATGCGTTTGGACTCCGCGCCGGCTGGGCGACCGCGACATCATCTGGTGGATGATCGAATCCGGCTTCACGGAGCGCACTCCCGACAAGCTGCCATCGCCTGCGGCTCGCCTGCTCGGCAACCCGCAGCTGACCGGGCACGGCGGCGGTCATGACCTGAACTTCCGCACGCTGCACGCGCAGGGCGTCGAGCTCGTGGGTCGATTCCTCGGCGTCGAGGGCACCGCGCTTAGATTCGCCGACGATCTGGCCGCCAGCGTCGACTTCGGCGATGAACGGTGGGCGGAACTGCGGGCATACATCGACGCGTATTGCGCCCGGAGCGGTACCCCCGTGCCCGCGTATCCGATCCCGCCGCCGATGCGGATCGAGACGCGCACAGAGCTCGACATCGTCCGTGACGAGATCGGGACCGTCATCTGGACGAGCGGATACCGTCCCAACTACGACTGGGTCAGGTTTCCGGTATTCGACGAGATGGGATTTCCGATTCAGACCGATGGCCGTTCGGCCGTCCCCGGCCTCTACTTCGTTGGAGTGCACTGGATGCGCAAGCACAAGTCGTCGATTCTTTACGGCGTGGGCGAGGACGCACAGGTCGTCGTCGAGCAGATCGTGTCGGGTCGATCATGAGAGTCGCGGTTGCGATGTCGGGCGGCGTCGACTCATCGGTCGCGGCCGCCTTGCTGCAGGCCCAAGGCCACGACGTCGTCGGCATCACCCTGCAGCAGTGGCCACGTGGCGACACCGACGAGTCGGCGAAGCATGGGGGCTGCTGTTCGCTTTCGGCGGTCGAGGATGCGCGTCGCGTCGCGACCGTCCTCGACATTCCTTATTACTGCTGGAACCTCGAGGCCGAGTTTGGCGAGCGGGTGATCGAACCTTTCCATCGCGACTACCTCGAGGGCAGGACGCCGAACCCGTGTGTCCGGTGCAACGCGTTCGTGCGATTCGACCTCATGCTCTCGCGCGTTCTCGAGCTCGGCTTCGACAAGCTCGCGACAGGCCACTACGCGCGCATCGTCTCGGGCCTACACGGACCGGAGCTGCACACCGCAATCGATGCGGCAAAGGACCAGTCCTACATGCTTTACCACCTCGACCGAGACCGGCTCGCACAGATCACTTTCCCGCTCGGGAACATGACCAAGCGCGAGGTCCGCGAGCACGCGCGGGAGTTCGGTTTGCCCGTTGCGGACAAGGCCGAGAGCCAGGAGATCTGTTTTGTGCCTCGTGGCGAGACCGCGCGCTACCTGTCGGAGCGCCTTTCCGTTCGCACCGGAGCGGTCGTCGACTCAGCAGGCCGCCAGCTTGGCAGCCACCGCGGCACGGCTCTGTACACCGTCGGACAGCGAAGCGGTTTTGGCGATCTCCGCGACCCGGGTCCGTGGTACGTGATCAAGATCGACGCTCCGGCCAACCGGTTGGTGGTGGGACGCAAGGAGGACCTCGCGGTGCGCGAGGTCGAGCTCCGCGATGTCCAGTTCATCGACCCCGCCATCACAGAGCCGGTGGCGTGTCATGTGCGCTTGCGCTATCACGCTCAGCCGATCCCTGCGACCTACGTCTCAGGCCGGCTCGTCCTGCACGAGCCGTTTCTTGGTGCGGCCCCGGGACAGGCCGCGGTGCTCTATGCAGGAACGAAGGTGCTGGGCGGCGGGATTATCGCGTAGCCGTTGATCGAGACCGACCGGCTCGTCCTCCGCCTGGCTGAGGTCAAAGACGTGCCGGAGGTGATTCGGTATTACGACGAGAATCGCGATCACCTTCAGCCGTTTTCGCCGACATTCACCGCGGAAATCCTCGACAAGGCGACCTGGCTGGAGCAGGTGCGAAATCGGGCGGAGGAGCTGGACGGCGCAGCCGGCTTCCGCGCGTTCCTTTTTCCGCGGACGACCCCGAACCGGATCATCGGCAACCTCAATCTCACGCAAGTCCATCGCGGCGCTTTCCAGTCCTGCGTGCTCGGCTACAACATGGCGGCCGGCGAGCAGGGAAAGGGATACATGACAGAAGCCGTCAGGGCTGCCGTTGCCTTCGCTTTCGGGACATGGGGACTGCACCGGGTGGCGGCCAACTACATGCCGGGCAACAAACGCAGCGCTGCGGTGCTGGAGCGCTGCGGGTTCAGGGTCGAAGGCCACGCGCCCGCGTACCTGATGATCAACGGACGGTGGGAGGACCACGTCCTCACCGCCATCACCAACCCGAACTGGCGTTCCGCCAGGCCTTGAACCTGCCGTCGATCGCCGAAATTGCGGTCGCCGCTGTTCGCTGGGTCGAGTACGCAGGCCTGCTGGGTTTCATGGGTGTGGTCGTCATCCGGAGGCTGGCCGGCATGCAACCGACGCTTCGGTGGGCGCGCGTTTCCATGGTTCCAGCTCTTAGCGCTGCGTTCGTCGGAGGACTCGGGGTTATTGCCGCCGGCACATTGCGCACCGGCCATATCGATGTAGCCGTCGTCGCGCGTGTCGCCCTTGAAGGGGTCGCACTTGGACTGTGCGTGTACGTGGGTCGTTCAGTGGTGCCCCCGGCCGTCGCGGCATCGGTCGCGCTGCCGTTCGGTGGGCACGCGGCGCTTGCCGTTCCAGCCATCGGCGCGATCTTTGCGGACGCAGTCCACATCCTGGGCGCGGGCATGTGGGCGGGAAGCATCCTGGTGCTGGCGACCCTGCGGCCGCCAGGCGGGTGGGGAGGGGAGGATGGGCGCGCCCTGCTCCGACGTTTTGCACCGGTCGCATTCCTGGCTTTTGCCATCACCGCAATGACCGGGTTGCTTCAAGCCAGCGCGGCCATCGGCGACCCGAGCAATCTATTCAACTCGCCATATGGCCTGGTCCTCGCTGCGAAGACGGCCGGCGTCCTGGTGATGGTCGCGATCTCGGCGTTCGCATGGCGCCGCGGATGGAGATTCGCCCGAGTCGAAGGGGTGGTGGTGCTGCTCGTCCTCGCCGCGACAGCAGTGCTGGCGGCCTTTCCGATCCCTCCGCAGTACCTGGTCGTCGAACTCGCCGGTCGCTGATTTGAGGAATAGACTTCGGCAATGGCCACCGTGCGGGAGGTCATGCACGAGACCCTCTACACCGTCCACCCATCGACCACGGTCGGCGAGGCCGTGGCGTTGATGGCGCAGCACCGAGTCGGATCGATGCTGGTCATGGAAGGCACGACGCTTGCCGGCATTTTCACCGAGCGCGACACTGTGCGCGCCATCTCGCAGTCCCACGACGCCCCGTCGCACGAAGTGTCGTCGTGGATGACGCGTGACCCCATGACCGTCAGCCCTGAGGAGTCGGTCGAGAGTGCGCTGCAGACAATGCTCGACCGCGGATTCCGCCACCTGCCGGTCGTGGAAAGCGGCGAGGTGATCGGCATCGTGTCGATCAGGGACCTCGCGAGCTAACGCCCTCGGGCGAGCAATTTGTAAACCGGCTACCGCCCACCGTAAACTGAGCGGCCCCGTCCCGCCAGTTGTTTCGCTCGCCCAAAAAAAGCGCGCTGGAGATTGACACAAAGGTTGGGTTTACTTGCGCTGCGGCGCTACATCCCGTACATGCGGCCCTACCTCGGCCTGGTCGCGATCTTCGCCCTGGCGCAGCTTGGCAGTCTCGCGGCCGCGGCGTCGATTCCGAAGGTCATCCAGTACATCATCGACGGCCCGATCGCGGGGCACCGACTCGGGCAGCTGCTGCCGCTGGCCGGACTGCTCGTGCTGATCGGGTTGCTCGAGTTCGGATTCATATATCTGCGGCGCAACTACTCGGGCATCGCGTCGCTGCGCATGGAGACGGACCTGCGCAACGACTTCTACGCACACCTCCAGAGCCTCCAGGTTTCGTTTCACGACAACTGGCAGTCCGGGCAGCTGCTGTCGAGGGCGATCTCCGACATCGCCACTGTGCGGCGTTTCGTCAGCTTTGGATTGATCTGGTTCCTCCAGACCTTCGTGACATTTGCCGTCGTGGTCGTGCTGATGCTCGGCCTCGACTGGAAACTTGCCATCGTCGTCGTCCTTTGCATGCTGCCAATCGCGTACTTCAGCAACAAGTTCCACTACAAGTACAAGCTCATCGCGCGGCGCCTTCAAGACCAGCAGGGCGACCTCACCACGGTCATCGAGGAGATGGCTACTGGCGTGCGAATCATCAAGGCGTTCGGACGCATGCCGCTGATGCAAAAGCGTTTCGAAGACCAGGCGCGGCTGCTGCGGCGAACGAGCCTCGAGGGCATCGAGTCTCGGGCCCTTCTGTGGACGCAGCTGAACTTCCTACCCAACCTTTCTCTTGTTGCGGTCCTGCTGATTGGCGGCTTCAACGTCGTGCAGGGCAGCCTGACCATCGGCGGACTGGTCGCCTTCATGAACTACGTGTTCATGCTCACGTGGCCGATGGATGCGATCGGCTGGGTGCTTTCGATGAGCGAGGAATGCCAGACCGCATCGGAGCGGCTGAACGAGGTCCTCGATTCCAGCCCGGATATTGCCGACCGACCAGGTGCGCGTGCACTGGAGCGGAGTCACGGTCGCATCGAGTTTCGCGGCGTCGGCTTCAAATATCCGAAGTCGGACGATTGGATCCTCCGTGACCTCAACCTGGTCATCGAGCCCGGCGAGACGGTGGGAATCGTCGGTCGCACAGGAAGCGGCAAGACCACCCTCGCCTACCTGCTGCCCCGCCTCTACGACGTGGCCGACGGCTCGGTTCTCCTCGACGGAATCGACGTGCGCGATCTTCAGCTGCGCTCCCTCCGCTCGCACCTCGGCGTCGCTTTCGAAGATCCGATCCTTTTCTCAGCCTCGGTTCACGAGAACCTGGTCATGGGACGGCCAGTTGTTTCGGATGAGGAGCTCAAGCGTGCCATCGATGTCGCCCAGGCCGGGTTCGTCTGGGACCTTCCATGGGGGCTCGAGACGCGGGTGGGCGAGCAGGGCTACACGCTCTCAGGCGGGCAGCGACAGCGCCTTGCCCTCGCCCGCGCCGTTCTCGGCAACCCTCCCGTACTGGTGCTCGACGACCCGCTTTCGTCGGTGGACGTCCACACCGAGGCGGTGATCGAAGAGTCCTTGGCAACGGTGCTGGAAGGGGTGACTGCGCTGCTGGTGGTGCACCGGCCATCGACCCTTGCCCTCGCGGATCGCGTCGCGCTCCTCGACGGCGGCACCATCGTGGCGACCGGCACCCACACCGAGCTGATGGGCTCGAACGAGGTCTACCGGGCGCTGCTGTCTCAGGAATACGAGGCGTCAAGGGTGCAGACGGCGTGAGCGCGACCGCCCCCGTCGACCGCTGGAGAGGAGTCGCATCCGAAGAGGTCGACGAGTTCTCGCCGAGCGTGGCCGGGCTTCTGCGTCGTCGCAGCCGCCGGCTGCTTGCGAGCCTCGCGCAGCCCTACCGCCAAGCGCTCCTGATCGCCGGCGGCCTGATCGCCATCCGATCGGCCGCGTACCTCGCGCTCCCGTACCTGGTCGGCCTCGGCATCGACAAAGGCATCCGGCCCGGCCGCACGGGCAACCTGACGATCCTTGCGATCGTCGTCGCGGCGCTGCTTTTGGCGCTGGTGGTCAACGCGGCCGCGAACTATGTGTTCATGCGTCTCTCAGGTCGGATCGGCGCAGACATCCTGTTCGACCTGCGCCGGACGCTGTTCGCCCACGTGCAAGAGCTCTCGCTGTCTTTCTTCGAGCGCTACACGTCAGGCCGGATCATCTCGCGGCTGACCTCGGACATCGACGCCCTCAACGAGCTCCTGGCGACTGGGCTGACGTCGGTAATCACGTCGCTCATCTCAGTGGTGGCGATCACCGTGATCCTCATCCGCCTCGACGCGCGGCTCGGCCTCGTGACGCTGGTGGCGATGCCGCTCGTGCTCGGGCTCACGTACTGGTTCCGCAGCAACTCGGCGCGTTCCTACCGGGCGGTGCGTCGCGCGATCGTGCTTGTGATCGTCCACTACGTCGAATCGCTTGGCGGCATCCGGGCCGTGCACGCATTCCGCCGCGAGCCGCGCAACCAGGAAATCTTCGAGGACGTCAACGGCCGCTACCGCGACGCCAACATCTGGTCGAACCGCCTCGCGTCGACGTTCGGCCCGGGCATTACTCTCCTCGGCCGCCTGACCACCGCTTCGGTGCTCTTGTTCGGCGGCTACCTCGTCGTCCAGGGACAGCTGACGCTGGGCATCCTCACCGCATTCGTTCTCTACTTGCGGCAGTTCTTCGAACCGATGCAGGACCTTTCGCAGTTCTACAACGTCTTCCAGGCGGCCGGCGCTGCGCTCGAGAAGCTCGCCGGTGTCATCGAAGAAAGGCCGACCGTCCCCGAACCAGCAAATCCCGTGCACATGGGCGCGATCAAAGGCGCCGTGGCTTTCGAAGGCGTCACGTTCGCGTATCGCGAAAAGCCGGTCCTGCACGACATCGACATCCGCATCCCCGCCGGGCAGATCGTCGCGCTGGTCGGAGAGACAGGTGCGGGCAAGACGACGATGGCCCGGCTGATGGCGCGGTTCTACGACCCGACCGCCGGACGGGTGACCCTTGACGGTGTCGACCTGCGTTCCATCGCTACAGACGAGCTGCGCCGTGCGGTGGTGGTGGTGACCCAGGAGAGCTTCCTCTTCTCAGGCAATGTCGGCGACAACCTGCTTTTCGGCAGGCCTGATGCGACGCGAGAGGAGATGGAGCAGGCAGCGCGGGCGATCGGCGCCCACGACTTCATAACAGCGCTGCCCAACGGTTACGAGACCGATGTGCGGAGGCGAGGAGTTCGGCTGTCGTCAGGTCAGCGGCAGCTGGTGGCCTTCGCCCGTGCGTTCCTGGCGGACCCGCGTGTCTTGATCCTCGACGAGGCGACGTCCTCGCTCGACCTTCCGTCGGAGCGGCTCGTGCAGCGCGCACTGCGCACCCTTCTGCACGACCGTACCGCGGTGATCATCGCCCACCGTCTGTCGACGGTCGAGATCGCCGACCGCGTGCTCGTCATCGACGGCGGGCGTGTGGTCGAGGACGGCGCGCCGTCTGATCTCCGCGATCGCAGCGGGCGTTACGGGTCCCTGCATCGCGCCTGGGTGCAGTCGCTGGCCTAACCCGGTCGTTTCGAAGCCTCTGCGATACTGCGGGCGTGGTCCAGTTCCAGAGGCGATTGCGCCGGATCGAGGAACCAAGGATGGCGGCGGCCGGCCTTGGGGCCGCGTTCGTGCTCGTCCTCGCGGCCTACGCCTATGCACTGACGAACTCGACGGCGACCCTCGGCGGCATCGTTTCGGCGGCCGCCCTCGCCGGGATCGCCGGTACTGGGCTCCTGTATGCTTGGCGCGCTGTCACCGGCATCTCGAACGAGTAGCCGGAATTGACCCTTCTCTAGCAACCACGGAGTGCGGATGGACTCCCTCCACGCGATCGGCTTCTACGTGTCCGCTGCACTGGCCGGGGTCGGCGGCGTTCTTCTCGCATTTTTGAACGCGCACTGGAATCGCGGCGTGGCTCTAGCCATCACAGGGCTCGGCGTTGCAGGCGTATACGCATCGCTCTCGGCGGGCTTTGCCGCGGTCGTAGTCCTTGTCTGCTACGCAGCCTGCGCCCTCCTGGTAGCGCGGCCTGACTATCGGACCGTCGAGCTGGCGGTCGGGTCGGTTTGGCGCCAGGTCGGGGCAGTGGGAGCTGCGGTTCTGTTTGCTGCTCTGGCATATGCCGCGTTTCGCGGGCAGTTCGCTCACGCGACCTTCACCGGCTACGAGCCCGGAGGTTTCAAGGTGGGTGCGTTCGGGAGCGTGGCCGTCGCCCGACTGCTCTTCACGCACGACGCGCTCGCGACCGAGGCGATCGGCGCCGTTGTGCTGGTGGCACTGGTCGGTGCGGCCGTGTTCTGGCGCAGAGAGCGTCCCCGCGACGAACGCGAGGGCCGGCGGTGAGCGTCAGCCTCGTCTCGGTGCTCTTCGTCGGGGCGGTTCTTATTGCGCTCGGCGCGTTCATCGCGGCGTGGAAACGTGACCTGACCACGGCGGTGACCGGGCTCCCGGTCATGTTTGCAGGAGCCGGCATCATGTTCGTCGGCGTGGCGAGATGGGGCGCTGCGTCCGGCGCGCCCCTCATCGGCCAGGAGGTCGCGGTGCTGCTGGCGATCGCCGCTCTTTCTGCTGTCGGCCTCGGGGTCGCGCTCGCCGGACGGGAGAGCTCTCGCTGAGCCTGCTTGTCGCCTTCAGCGACTTCGCAGCGGCCGCTTCTGGCGCAGCCTCCGGCGCGCGAGCGGCCGGCGGCTTTCATTTCGACCCGGTCACAACGCTCCCGTGGGCGGTGCCGCTCACCGTCCTCACCCCGTTCATTGCTTTCGTGCTGGCCGCGACCAGCGTGCGGACGCGACGCTCAGCGGCCAACATGGCGCTGCTGGGCGCGGTGGTCACGCTTGCGCTGTCGGTGCTGGTCGCGTGGGGCCTGACGCGCACATCGGCGCCGTTCCAGACCACGTACACATACCTGACGGTCCCGGTCGCGTTCACGGGCGCCGTCAACTTTCAAAACTTCACGATCAACATCGTCATACGGGTCGATCGCCTTACGGCTGTCGCCACCCTCGTTGTCGAGCTCTGCGTGATCGGCGCCCTCGCGTGGCATCGTGTGATGGGACGAACGGAGCCGGGCGGTGCCCGCTTCTACGCGCTCGTGAGCGCGCTGCTCTTCGCGGTCATCGGAACGCTCGTGAGCCAGGACCTTGCTGAGATGTTTGCGTTCTGGGGACTGGCGGGCGCTGCCACATATCTGCTGCTGAGCCACCGGTGGGGCTCGATCGAGGCGTCGCGTGGCGGGCGTATTGCCCTGGTGCTGCCATTCGTAACGGACCTGAGCCTTCTATGTGGGATCGCCGTCCTCTACGCCCACTACGGCGTGCAGACGATTGCCGGACTCGTGCCAATCCTGCACACGACGCTTGGGGTCGGCCTCAAGTCGCTGGTGGCGGCATCGGTCCTGATATTCGTCGGAATCGCAGGCAGGCTCGCGATATGGCCTTTGCATTCGTGGGTCACACGGACCGTACAGACCTCGCCCTCTGCCGCGAGCGCGATGGCGCAGTCGGTGTGGTCGGTCGTCGCCATCGTGATCCTTTACCGGCTGATGCCGATAGTCGCGGCGGCGAACACGACGACACTGCGGGTGCTCGTGTATGCGTGCGCTGTGGCCGCAATCGCGGCACCGCTGCTCGCCTTGTTCGGCAACGAGCTGCGAAGAACTGTGGTGCTGGCCGGGGTGGGAACCGCGGCGGTCGGCGCGGGGCTCGTTGTCCATGCATATGAGATTTCGAGCACCACGTTCGCGGTGCTCGGCGTCGCCTGCGTGCTGGCCGCGGCGCCCGCTCGCGCGGCGGCGACGATGGCAGCCTCGGCAATCGCCGGCACCATGCGGACCGAGGACCTGGCGGAGATGGGCGACGGG
>DASVEP010000220.1:0-5879 GCA_036380475.1 Candidatus Dormiibacterota bacterium | reverse complement strand
TACGATCTCGGCGTGGCGGAAGCGCTGGCGACAGTCCTCGCGTTGACTGGTCACGAGCCGCCTCCGTGGATCGCAGTGCCAGGACTGGCGGTCACGAGGTCGAACCTGGTCGAAGCCTACGAATCCGTCTGGCGCAGGCCTTCACCTCGGACATTGCGCGAAGCGCTAGAGCCTTGACGTAGACCTCTGCCCACACCTCGATTGGCCCTTGGCGCCGTGAGGCGAGCCGGCACCTTCCAGTGCGCTCGTCGGGCGCACAAGGTAAGAGGCCCCAAGTCGACATACTCACACTGCTGTCGGTATTTGCCTCTTATTGCAAGCATCCTGCATCCAGTACCTACGGCGCGTCTCGCCCGATCCATGTCCGTACCGTTCGTGGCTCTTGCTGCGAATAAGCGTCTCGTAGGGAGTGCCTCACACCAACGGCCGAGATTGGTCGTACTGACGAATGTCTTGGGTTAGGCCATAGGCCGACTCGATTGAGCGCCATCATCTGACGCAGGAGCACGCGACAGCCGCCTGCAGCTCCGGCGCCCTGTGCGCATGTGACAGGACGAACCCCTCAGTGAATGGGCGACCCGCGCACGATGAGCGTCGAGGCGTTCGCCACCTCTTGATCGTTTGGTCGAAAGGGGTAGCGAGTTCGCGTAGCGCTCATTGACCACCACTGATTCGCGCGTCGACTCCGACCGCCGCAGCGAAAAGAATCGTGGTGAGTAGACCGCCGAAGATTCCAAGCAGGATGCCCCCAAGAAAGAGACGCGCATCCTTCGAGTCAGACAGCCGAGAGTCTCGCCAACTCAGTCTCAAGGGACTGCTGTTATTGGAAACATCAGTGGCAACGAATGGAAAACCGTGTAGCGATGTAATTGATGAGCCCATCGGTGCTTCGATCACTGAACTAGTTGCATCGAGCACCCAAAGCACATGCAGAGGCGCTTGCGTCCAGCTGGTGGGGTTAGATCCTTGAAAACTGCTCTGCCCATGGCTGCTGTCGATTTGTACCCACAGGTCCCGATCGGTGAAGCCCGCGTCCTGCACGGCGCCAGGCCATCGAAAATACACGGCGACTCGGCGCGCTGAGGTTGAAGGCGTTAGGGCCCACCACCGCCCGCTGGGGGCAGTCAAAAGGGGACCTGACCCTGCGGAGGGAGCCGGGTGGTCGTTTGAGTAATGGATCCCGTTGAGCTCAGGGGCGAGTCGTGAATCTGACGGTGGAGAGCGGTCAGGTGCTGCCATATAGGCCGGCGGCATGTCATGGAAGCTACAGTTCTCAAAGATCGGCGCGAGAAAACCGCCGAGATGGACATCGGTAGCGCCGTCGGGTAGCACCAATTCGATGTAGTTGCTGGACGTGGTCAGAGTTATCGCCGCGCCCACTGTTCCGCCAAGGTCACAGATCGTAATGACAGCCTGAGGATCGTAGTTATCAGGTGTCATTACTTCGAATTCGTCGCCACCCGGTAAGCCGAATGGTGGCGTCACCCATAGCGGTTGAACGATGGCGGCTGAGATTATGACGCCACAGATCGAAAGAACGAGTAGCGCGAGCTGGAATCCACGGCCGCCAAGCCAATTGCGAAAGCTAGTCAATTCCGCGGCACGGATGAGAAACTCATCGCTCTGTTGTTCACCGACGAGCTCAGCTTCTTATGTTGGGTCGTCGTTTCGCCGTTCGGTGAGCCCTCCTATCAGCCCACACCATCGACTAACCAGGAGCGCGTATTTTCGTTCTGCTGGTTGACAATACTCCGATGCTCCGCGTGGTCGTCCCTTGTCGACAGCGGAGAGTCGAGCGCGTCGACCTTGCCTAGGAACGGAAGTTGTACGGAGCCGCTACCGCCTGCGGGTGGAATGGCCGGTTGGCCGACATAGACGCGGCGGTCGACCCTGATCGCGATGATCGAGCTCGGCACAGGTCCACCGACAATGGTGATGACTGCTGTCGCTATCAACATGGCTGTCACAGTCGCGAGGATTGGCGGGGATGGATGGGAATCGAACCCACCCAGGACGCCTCAGCAGCGCCCCGCAAACGGTTTTGAAGACCGCGGAGAGCACCAGCTCTCGAACATCCCCAGCTGCGAAGAGATGCTATTCCGTCAGGGGGATGCCGATGCCCTCGACCCCGAGCGGCTCCGCGTGCCTGGTCAGCATGCCGACCAGGAACCCCACCACCCGATCGACCGAAGAGGTGCCGGCGATCGTGGCTACTAGGGCCGGCTCAGGTGAGCGAAACGCGCCCAGCTTGCCGTCCTTCGCGAGTTTCGCGAAGCCGCGCGTTCCAGAAGCGGCGAAAGTAACCCGAACCCCGGTATAGCGGTCGCCCGAGTGGACCAGCGTCAGTGGGCTCTTGCGCCGGACCTCCCAGGCCCTGATCTCCTCCCGTTCGATCCTCCGCTCGAGAGTGCCCAGAAAGCGCTTCCCCTCCGGGTCCGGGGCGGTGTAGATCGCAACCTGCACGCGAGAACAATAGCCAGCTTTGCGCCGGCCCGCCGAAATTAGCTCGGAGTCTGGATCAACGCCTCGAGCTTGGCCTTGAGGTCGCCCTTCATGTTCGGCCGGTAACCGACGGTCCGATCCGCTGGCTTGCCGTCCTTGAAGATGATCACCGTCGGGATTGACATGATCCCCAGTGACATGGACGTCGCAGGGTTCTCGTCGATGTCCATCTTCATGACCGTGATCTTGTCCCCCAGCTCGCCGTGGAGCTGCTCGACGATCGGCGCGATCATGCGGCACGGGCCGCACCATGGCGCCCAGAAATCGACCAGCACCGGCCCTTCAGCCTTCAGGACGGACGACTCGAACTCACCGTCGGTGACCGCGTGTATCTCTCCCATCTATGACGCCTTCTTCTCCGTTTTGGATTCCGACTTCGACGCTGGCTTGGTGTCCGACTTTGACTCCGACTTGGCCTGGGACTTGCTCTCGAACTTGCTCTCGGACTTGGAGTCCGATTTGCTCTCCGAGCTCCCGTTTGCGGCGGCGCCATCGGCGCCCTTTGAGCCGCCATCGCTCGACGCATAGGTCGATGACTTTCCCGCGTCCTTGTAGTCGGTGGTGTAGAACCCGCTGCCCTTGAAGCTGATTCCGACTGGGTAAAGGATCTTCGCGAGCTTGCCCTGACACTTTGGGCACGTCGTGAGCGGCTCGTCGCTCATCCTCTGGTGAATCTCAAACTCGTGACCGCAGTTGCTGCAGCGATATCCGTATGTAGGCATCTTTGTTTTTGCTTGGGGTTCCTAACTATAGCCGTCGATCTGGATCTAACCGGTGAAATACCATCCCTGACGGCGGCTTCGGGTAAAAGTAGGTGCTCTTCTGTGGAAGTGTCTTGCCCTCCTGGGCCAGCTTCAAAACCTGCCTGAGGTCCGGGGCGTCGAGGAAGAAGGCACCCGTTCCGACGCCTTCGTCCACCCAGCGCACCGCCTCCGCGGCATCGCGCGTGTAAAGGAGGAAGTCCTCAGGGTTCCGCTTGCCGAGGATGTTGTCGACCACCTGGCTGTGTAACTCCACGAGTGCCACCTCTCCTTCCAACGGCAGCACCTGGAAGCGGCCGTCGAAGTAGGCGCCGGCCGCGACCCGCCCGGGCAGCGCGGCCAGCGTTGCCTCCAGGGAAGGCATGTCCTCGCCGCCGGTCACCTTGACGCCGGTCTTTAACACCCGGTGGGTGGGAAGCACCTCCAGGCCGGGGTCGTCGATGTCCGTGAGCAAGGCGAGGGTGAATCGCGACGCAGCATCGGGCGGCCCGCCAACCTCTTCCGCGTAGGCCAGCGCCGTCTCGTACCGATGGTGGCCGTCGGCGATCAGCACCGGCAGGCCTTCGAAATCGGCGTGCGCGGCCTCCTGCATGACCCGGTCGGTGATCGTCCACAGCCGATGCTGAAAGCCTTCCGGCCCCCGAAACTCGAGAGCGGGGGGCTGTTTGCTTGCTGCCTCGACGATCTCCTGCAGCCCGGTGTCGCGTCCCTCGTAAACGAACCAGAGCGGCTCGAGGCTCATGCGAGTCGCCCGCATCAGCGCCAGCCGGTCCTCCTTCGGGCCTCGGTGCGTGCGCTCGTGCGGCAGGACCACTCTGTCGTCATAGGGCTGCAGCCGCAGCGCGGCGATCAGGTCGCGCCGCCGGCGACCGTCGAACGTGACCTCGTGCACGTACATCGCCGGCTCGTCGGCCTCGACGATTCCACCCCGCTCCCACTCCTCGAATGTCCTGCCCGCGCCGGCATAGTCGGTGCCCGGCCTGGTGACATGCACGACGTTGTAGGGCGACAGCGCCTGGTATCGAGCCAGGTCCTTTTCCGGGATGACGTCGTACGGCGGCGCCACCAGCGTGCTCGGATCGCCGGCGCTTGCGAGTCGGTATCGAATTCCGGGCAGGCCGCGAACGTCAGCTATCTGATGCTCCCCCGAGCTCGACGTATCGAAGGTCGGACATGCCATCGACAACCCGCAGCCGTTCGAGCACGTCGGCGCCGACCGGATCGTCGACCGCAAGGATCATCATCGCGTTGCCCCGCGGCGCGTCGCGCCCCACCTGCATGCTCGCGATGTTGACGTCGTGCTTGCCCAGGATCGTGCCAAAGCTGCCGACAACTCCAGGCCGGTCCGAGTGCCGGCTGACGAGGAAGCGTCCCTCCGGCACGAGGTCGACGCGAAACGAGTCGATCCGAACCGCCCGCGGCTCCCCCATAAGGACTGTGCCGGCCAGCTCGTGGTCGTCCATTCGCAACGTGACGAGGCTCGCGTAGCTTCCGTGCGCGCGGCTTCGGCGCTCGACCAGCTTGACGCCTCGGCTCGAAGCGATCAGCCGCGCATTGACGGCGTTGATGCGGTCCTCCGTGAAGGGCTGTAGGACACCACGGATCGCCGCGGCGATGAGCAAGTTGGCGTCGTGCTCGGCCACCTCACCCTCCAGCTCGAGTTCGATCGCGCCCACCCGGCCGCCGAAAAGCTGACTGTGCAGCGAGGCCAGGCGTTCGGTGAGCAGAGCGAACGGGCGCAGGTAAGCGAGCTCCTCCGGCGGCAGCGCCGGCGCGTTTACGGCGTAGCGCGGCAGGTCGCCGGCAAGCACCGCCGCGACCTCCTCCGCCACATCGAACGCCACCGAAGCCTGCGCTTCCACGGTGGAGGCGGCGATGTGGGGCGTGGCGATGAAGTTCGGCAGCCGGAAGAGCGGGCTTTCGCCCGCAGGTTCGTGCTCGAAAACATCGGCTGCAGCGGCGGCGAGCCGACCGGACTGCAGCGCCTCGCACAGCGCGGCTTCATCGACGATTCCGCCCCGCGCGGTGTTGATCAGACGAGCGGTCGGCTTGAGGAGCGCCAGCTCGGGCCCACCGATGAGATGCCGATTCGCATCAACGAGCGGCACGTGAACAGTGATGAAATCGGCCCGCCTCAGAAGGTCGTCGAGCACCACGAGTTCGACGTTGAAAAGCTCGGCACGATCAATCGAGACGACCGGGTCATACGCGACGACCTCCATCTCCAGCCCATGCGCCCGCTTGGCGACCTCGGAGCCGACGTTCCCGAGGCCGATGATGCCCAGCGTCTTGCCCCGGACCTCGGTGCCAATGAACTTCGATCGTGTCCACTCGCCTCTCCGCACCGAGGCATCGGCCTGCGGCACGGAACGAGCGAGCGCGAAGAGCAACGCGATGGTGTGCTCGGCGGCCGCCACGATGTTTCCGCGCGGCGCATTTACGACGAGGATGCCTTTGCGCGTGGCGGCCTGGACATCGATGTTGTCGACGCCCACCCCCGCGCGTCCGACGACGCGCAAGCGGCGTCCGGCATCGATGATGCGCGCCGTCACCTTCGTCTCGCTGCGCACGACGAGCGCATCGAACTCAGGGATCCGCTCGATCAGCTCGTCTTCG
>DASVEP010000219.1:0-11999 GCA_036380475.1 Candidatus Dormiibacterota bacterium | reverse complement strand
TCCCAGTCGGATTCGTGGTGCTCCGAAAGCTGCGCAGCGACTACCAGGCGATCGCTTTGCTGGTGCTCTCGATCATCACCAACACCGTGATCACGAACGCGCGACCCCTGCTCAACGGTGCGGCCGGCCTTGCGCTCGTGCCGCCTCCGTTCGCGGACCAGATCGACCCCAACACGGAGACGTTTCAGTTCGTGTACGTCGGCATCACCGCCGTGTGCGTCGTGATCGTCTTCGTGCTCGCCAACCGGATCGTCAACTCACCCTACGGCAGAAGCCTCCGGGCCATGCGCGAGCGCGAGCTGGCGGCCATGGCGATCGGCAAGAACCCGGTCCAGCTGAAGATGACCGCCTTCATCGTCGGCGGCGTGATCGCCGGCCTGTCCGGCGCGATCCTCGTCGGATTCATCCAGCTCTGGGCTCCGTCCGTCTGGCTGTACCCGGAGACGATCATTCTTTTCGCAGCCGTCATCGTGGGCGGAAGAGGCAACAACGTCGGCGCCATCCTGGGCGCGCTCCTAGTACCCGTCGGCTTCGAGGAGGCGACGCGGTTCATTCCCACCAGCATCGGCCCGCCTGGCCTGATCCCGGCCCTCCAGTGGGTTGTGATCGGCCTCCTGATCATCGGCTTCCTCTGGTTCAGGCCCGACGGGGTGCGGCCCGAGGCCCGTCACATCTTCGAAGGCGCGCCCGCGCGCGACGACGCGTGACGATGGTCGCGGCGTCCGAAACAGTTCAGGCTGCAGAGCGCTCGATGCTCGTGGCCACCGACGTCCACCGCCATTTCGAGGGCCTCCACGCGGTCGATGGCGTGTCCATCGAGGTGGCGCCGGGCAAGATCACGGGCCTCATCGGCCCCAACGGCGCAGGAAAGTCGACGTTCATGGCCGTGCTGGCCGGAACGCTGCCGGCGACGGCGGGCAAGATCGTCTTCGACGGCGCCGACATCACCCACCTGCCGGCTTACCAGCGTGCACGGCGGGGCCTGGTCCGCACGTTCCAGCTGCCTTCGGAGTTCGCGCGCTTGACCGTGCTGGAGAACCTGGTAGTGGCCGCCCCCGACAATCGCGGCGACACGCTGTTCGGGGCGATCATGGGCAAGCGTTACTGGATCGCGGACGAGCGGCGCCTGGTCGAGCGCGCGCGAGCCCTGCTGGATCGGTTTGGGATGAGCGCGAAGGAATCCGACTACGCGGGCAACATGAGCGGGGGCCAGAAACGCCTCATCGAGATCATGCGAGCGCTGATGCTGCGGCCGCGGCTGCTGCTTCTCGATGAACCGATGTCAGGCGTCCACCCGAAGATCGTGCTCGAGATCCAGCGCTACCTGGAGGAGCTCCGCTCCGAGGGCTTCACGATCCTGATGGTCGAGCACGAGCTGCACATGGTGGAGAGGCTTTGCGACACCGTGGTCGTGATGGCGCAGGGAAAGGTGATCGGCAGTGGAACGATGTCGACCTTGAGGAAGCAGCGGGAGATTGTTGACGCTTACCTTGTCGGATAGCCTGGCCCACGTGGAGGCGCGCCCGGCCCCAAGCCTGCAGGCGCTCAGCATCACGTCGGGCTATGGCGGCGTGCCTGTGATCCGCGACGTCTCGATCTCGGTCGGGCCCGGCGAGATCGTCGCGATCATCGGGCCCAACGGAGCGGGCAAGAGCACGTTGCTCAAAAGCCTGGTGGGGATCCTCAAGCTGAACAGCGGCCGGGTTCTGCTCGGCGACGATGACGTCACTGGCCGGTCGCCCGAGGACCTGGCACGGCGCGGTGTTGGCTACGTGCCGCAGGTCAACGACATCTTCGAGCCGCTGACAGTGCTCGAAAACCTGGAGATGGGCGGATACCTGCTGAGTGGGGCCCAGGTCAGGGCACGGGTCAAGGAGGTCGGCGCGGTCTTTCCGCAGCTGCCGCCGATGCTCAGCCGGCGGGCCGACAAGCTCAGCGGGGGCGAACGGAAGATGCTGGCGATCGCTCGAGTCCTGATGCTCGACCCGAAGGTCCTGATCCTCGACGAGCCAACAGCCAACCTTTCGCCCAAGCTTGCAGACTCGCTGCTGCGCGAGCACGTCCACCGGCTCGCCGGCCTGGGCAAGGCGGTTCTGCTGGTCGAGCAACGAGCACGCGCGGCTCTGCAGGTCGCTGACTGGACGAGCGTGCTCGTCTCCGGCTCCGTCCGTCTCGAAGGACGCCCCGCGGAGATGCTGCAGCGGAAGGACTTCGAAGAGCTCTTTTTGGGCGCAGGTACGGACCTCGCCCCGTCGGACGAATCAAACATGGAGGAAACATGAAGCTGCTGATGTTCCGGCACGATGGCGACCCGCGCCTGGGTGCGCTCCGCCCGGGAGACGAAGATGAAGTCGTCGACCTGAGCGAGGTTGCAAAAGATGTGCTTGCGGTCGTCGATGCGGGCGAGCGGGGCCTCGAGGAGGCCCGGAAAGCTGCAAAAAATGCGAGCCGTGGGCTTCGCCTGAAAGACGTGACGCTTCTGCCGCCGATCGACAACCCGCGCGGCAACATCATCGCGATGGGCCGCAACTACCAGAAGCATGCCGAGGAAACGGCGAGCGACGGCGACGTCAAGCCTCCCACGATCTTCACGAAAGCAATCACCAGCATCACCGGTCCGTATGACGACATCGCGATCGATGCAGCCATAAGCGAGGAGATCGACTGGGAGGTGGAGCTGGGCGTGGTCATCGGCAAGAGCGGCGCCAATATCGCGCGGCGCGATGCGATGGATCACGTCTTCGGCTATTTCGTGCTCAACGATGTGAGCGCCCGCGACATTCAGAACGGCTGGGGCGGACAGTACTTCAAGGGGAAGAGCCTCGACCGTTCGTGTCCGACCGGACCGTGGATTATTACGAAGGACGAGGCCCTCGATCCGGGGAACCTCGACCTGCGGCTGACCGTCAACGGCGTTCCGAAGCAAGAAGGCAACACGCGCGACATGATCCACGCCGTCGACTCGATCATCGAGTGGACGTCGAAGGGGATGACTCTGCTGTCCGGGACGCTGATCGCCACCGGCACACCGGACGGGGTCGGGTTCGCTCGGAAGCCGCCGGAGTTCTTGCACCCCGGGGACCTGATGGAAACAGAGGTCAGCGGGATCGGGGTGCTGCGGAACCGAGTGGTGGCGGCGCGAGTAGGAGCGCTAGCCGACCACTCCCACCGCGGCGCCTAGGGAGCGAAGCAGAGGGCGCACCTCAGCCCAACGCGCGCGCGGGCTGGGCATCCCGCCCGGGAGTGTTTGCGCGAAGGCGTCGACGACCGCCGTGTCCCACTGCGTGCCGCGGCCCCGCAGGAGCTCGGCGAGTGCGATCTCGATATCCAGCGCCTTGCGGTAAGGGCGGTCCGAGGTCATCGCGTCCCACGAGTCGGCAACGGCGATGATCCGCGCGCCGAGCGCTATGGCACCGCCCACCAGTCCGTGCGGGTAGCCAAGGCCGTCCATTCTTTCGTGATGCGCGAGCACGAGCTCGCGGCCCCGCTTGTATTCAGGAAACTTGGCGAGGATCTCGGCGCCCGTCTCGGGATGCTTCTTCATCAGCTCGAACTCCATCTCGGTGAGCCGGCCTTGCTTGTGGAGCACCTCGTCGGGGACCGCGATCTTGCCCAGGTCATGGACGCGCGCGGCCAGGCGGATCAGGTCGACCTCCTTGTCAGGCAGCATCAGACGGCGCGCAATGCGCACCGAGTGAGCGGCCACGCTCTCCGAATGCTGGAACGTGTATGGGTCGCGGCGGTCGACAACGTCCGCCATGGCCTCTACGGCAGCGATGGTCTGCTCGGCGAGCTGAACCGATCGCGCGAGGGCCAGCTGGATACCCGCAACGGGGACCATCATCACCGGCGCCAGCCACGGCCGGCCGATGGAAAGCAGCGCGAGAAGATAGCCGGCGACGTACAGGGCCGCGCTTTGCTTCCAGTCCGAGGCTGCGATCTCTGCCCAGATCTCGAGCGGGTTCCGCTGGTTATGCAGGCCGCCTGCAATGACATCAAGGCCCGTGTTGATCACGTACATGGCAACTGCCGCAAGCACCGCGCCCCCGGCGCCTGGTCCGGCGGCCGAATAAGCGAGCGCAGCCAGCCCGCCTGCAACCATCAGCTGGGACGTGTTGAAGATGAGGTCGATGGGTTCCCGTCGCTGGAAACCGGTGGCCGGGTTGCGGCGGAGGCACAAGACGCCCTCGCCAATGAGCCGGCTGCCGCCGATCAGTGCCACCGCGGTCGCCGGCGGGAAAAGCAGCACCGCGGCGAGGTAGACGGCAGGTCCCGCGTCGGCCTTCAAGCGCGGCGACACCATCACCGGGTAATTGGTGGCGATGGCCCCGAGCACGATAAGCACCGCCATCAATAGGGGGTCGCCCGGTGCCCGACCGGGCATGCCGAGCAACGCCGCCGTCAGGACCACGGCGGGCGCCGCCATCGTCAGGAGGTAGGCCCGGAGCACAGGATTCATGCCGGTCAGGGCAGGCCGAGGACGCCGCCGAAGGTGGTCGTCCTGTGGGTCGTGCTGGCGTAGACGTGGACTGAGATTCCAAGGGCGCCCAGGTTCAGGTCGATGTTCGTGCGCACGGGCACCCCGACCGGAAGCGTCGGGTCCAGCGAACAGTAACCGGCGAAGGCGTTCGTGGTCCCGATCACCAGCATGCCGACAGAAAGCAACAAACCCAGAAAAAGCCGCTTCATCCCCAATCCCACCTTTCTTGACTGTCCGGCCGCTGCAAGGCCGATCGTCACGAAATCTATGCAAGCGTGTGTAGGGATAGATCAAGTGCTTGTTAAGACTTATACAGATTGCGGCTGGGCTGGGACAGTCTGCTCGTCGGGCCGAAAACGCCCAGAACCATCGTCGCGGAAGGCGGTGCGCCCGCAGGTTTCTGCGCCGTCTGGATAACCTAACCACGTGCCGCGCTACGGAGGGATGTTCGGCCCAGACGTCACGTTTCTAGGGGTCGAGCGCTGCGATCTCGACGATCCATCTCAGCTGAAGGGCGCAGACGTGGTCATCATCGGAGCGCCTTACGATGCCGGCGCGTCGTATCGAGGCGGGGCGCGGTTCGGTCCCAAGATGATCAGGACCACCGACTACCTGCCGCACGACTCCTCGCGACCGCACCTCGCGCTTCGCGTCGACCCGCTGCAGCAGCTCCGGGTCCTCGATGCCGGCGACGTCGAGATGCCGGGCGTCGAGGCGAAGGTGCCGCTGGACCGGTTGGAGAGCGCAGTCAGGACGGCGGCCGAGGCCGGCGCGATCCCCGTCGTCCTCGGAGGCGATCACACGATCACGTGGCCCGATGTCACGGGTGTGGCCCATGCGGTGGGGTGGGGTCGGGTGTCCGTCATCCATTTCGATGCCCATGCGGACACGGGCGACGTCCAGTTCGGAAGTCTCATCGGCCACGGGCTGCCGATGCGTCGCCTCATCGAATCAGGCGCTTGTCGTGGCGATCGCTTTCTGCAGATCGGCCTCCACGGCTACTGGCCGGAGCCGCCGACCCTGCAGTGGATGGCGGAGCAACGGATGCGCTCCTTCGAGATGCATGAGGTTGTCCAGCGGGGCCTGGACGCTGTGCTCGAAGAAGCGTTCACGATCGCGACCGACGATTGCGATGGTGTCTTCGTTTCGGTTGACGTGGATGTCGTCGACCCGGGCATGGCGCCGGGAACCGGCACGCCCGAACCTGGCGGGCTGACCGCGCGCCAGTTGCTCGATGCGGTCCGCCGCATCGCCATCGAGGTGCCGGTCGCGGGGATCGACGTCGTCGAGGTGTCGCCGCCTTACGACACTGCCGAGATCACGGCGTTCCTGGCCAACCGGGTCGTCCTGGAGATGCTGTCTGGCATCGCCTACCGGCGGGGTGGAGGCACCTGGGCTTCGATTCCACCGACTCTGCTCGAAGGCCGCATATAGATGTAGACGCGCGCGACGGCCGATCCGAGTGGTACTGCCCACCCGGGCGAATCTGAATACGAATCGCGAGCCTGGTGGCTCCGCCGCGTCGGCGGCAACGAAAAGTGGTATTGACCACCTTGCTGATTTGTGCTTTACTTCCGCAGATGTCAACGGCTAGAGGGTCTTACCAGTTGGTCAAAAGTTCTGTATGACCAAGCAAGACGACACCCGCGACCAGGTCCTCGACCTGATGGAGTCCCTCGAGGTGGGCGAGTCCATCCCGTCGGAGCGTCAGCTCAGCCAGGACCTCGGAGTGTCCCGCCTGACCATCCGCGCGGCTCTTGACGACCTTGTCCGCGACGGCTACCTCGACCGCCGCCACGGAAGCGGAACGTACGTGACCGAGCCGAAGATTGCCCAGCCGCTGACGTTGACCTCTTTCAGCGAGGACATGCGCCGGCGGGGGATGACTCCGGGCAGCCGCACGCTCGAGCTCGCGACGACATCCGCCGGGGCGCGCCTGGCTCACCGCCTCCAGGTGTCTCCGGCGGAGCGTCTGGTCCGCGTCAAACGGCTTCGGCTGGCGGACGCGAGGCCCATGGCCATGGAGGTCCTGCACATCCCCGAGGCCCTGGTCCCCGGACTCACCAAGGCCGATCTTGAGAATCGCTCCTTCTATGACCTGCTCGCGGAGCGATATGGAATCGTGGTCGCCTCGGGCACCCAGAGCATCGAGCCCACTGTGACCAACGAAGAGGAGTCGGAGGTGCTGGGCGTACCCCTGCACACGCCGGCATTTTTGTTCGAGCGGACGACCGTCTCCGAGTCAGGGCGGATCGTCGAGTTCGTCCGCTCCATCTACCGCGGCGACCGTTATCGCCTGGTCGCCGACCTGACACCGCAGCGGAGCCGCAACGGGCGCTCGGCCGGCGCCCCACGCGCACACGACCGTGGCGGTGATGGTGAAGTACGGCGACCAACCGGCGCCCGCGCGCCACATTCAAACCTTAAAGGGGGTCACCAATCATGAACCCGCGGAAGCTCTTGTTCAGCGTCGCAGCCGCATTCGCGCTGCTTGCGACGGCCTGTGGAGGCACGAACTCCACTTCAAACACGACCGGCAACGAGACCGGGACGCTCACGGTCTGGCTCATGAACGGGAGTGCGCCGCAGAGCGTCGTCGACGGCGTCAACGCCGACTTCAAAGCCAAGCACCCGAACGTCACCGTCAACGTCGAGATCCAGCAGTGGAGTGACGTGACGACCAAGCTCGACACCGCATTCACGGGCAGCACGCCCCCCGACATCATGGAGCTGGGCAACACGCTGGTCGCGAAATACGCATCCGTCGGAGCGCTGGCGGACATCACGTCGAAGAAGGGCAGCTTCGAGAACTCTGGAACGTGGCTTCAGTCCTTGACCGACTCGTGCACATTTCAGAGCAAGCTGTACTGCGTCCCGTATTACGCGGGCAGCCGCGCGATCATCTACCGCACGGACATGTTCGCGGCCGCCGGCGTGCAGCCGCCGACCAGCATGGACCAGCTGATGACCGTCGGCCAGGCCCTCATGGCCAAGTACGGGTCTGACCCCAACTTCTCCGCGCTCTACTTCCCCGGCAAGTACTGGTATGCCGCCGCACCGTTCGTGTGGGACTTCGGAGGTGACATCGCGACCTCGTCCGGTTCCAAGTGGTCGGGGGCGCTCAACAGCTCGCAGGCGCAGCAGGGGCTCACCGAGCTGAACACCCTGGTGTCCAAGCTCTCACGCGCCGACAAGACCGGTGACGAGCTCAAGCAGGACGCGGCCTTCGCGCAGGGCCACATCGCCATGATCGTCGCCAACGGCTGGGAGGTCGGCGTGATCACCGACCCCAAGAGCGGCGACCCAACCCTGAAAGACAAGCTCGGCGCTTTCCCGATCCCGAGCCACACCCCCGGCCAGACCGCGCCGGTTTTCCTCGGCGGTTCCGACCTCGGCATCGCCGCCAAGAGCAAGAACCAGGCGCTCGCCCGCGAATGGGTCGGGCTGCTGGGCGGCACCAAGTTCCAGAGCCAGATGGTCACGGTGGGCGGGGTCATCCCGAACACGACCACGCTCGTCTCGTTGAGCACGGGGCTGCCGGCGATCTTCGCCAGCGCGGCCAAGAACAGCCGCTTCACGCCTAACTCGCCCAACTGGGCAAACGTCGAGTCGGCTAACGTGCTTCAGGACATGCTGGTGTCGATCTTCACCGGCAAAGCTTCGATTCCGACGGCGACCTCGACCGCAAGCGACAAGATCACGACGATTCTCAACTCGTAGACAAAGACCAAAGGGGGTCGGCTTCAATGGGAGTGGCCGGGAACGCGCGCGCTGGCGTGGTTTCCCGAAAACACCTGGAGGCCGGCCCCTCGCGGTACGTGATCGCTCGCCGCCTCCTGCCTTATGCGCTGATCGCGCCTGCCCTGCTCGTCATCGCCGGCGTGCTTGGTTACCCGCTGGGGATGCTGCTGTGGATCTCGACCCAGCAGTACGGGTTTCGCGAGCTGATCCAGCACCAGGGCGTATTCATCGGCCTCCAGAATTTCGCGACGATACTGACCGACCCGCAGTTCAACTACGTGGTCCGCACCTCGCTTCTGTTCACGGTCATCAACGTCGGGCTGTCGATGTTCATGGCGACGGTCATCGCCCTTTTGCTCGAGAGGGTGAGCCGGCCTGTACGCATCCTGCTCAGCTCCGGCCTCGTCTTCGTTTGGGCCACCCCGGTGATTCCGGCTGTGAACCTCTGGCAGTGGATGTTCGACTACGAGTTCGGGGTCGTCAACTGGCTGCTCACACACATCGGGGTCGGCAACTACATCCATCACAACTGGTTCGAGAATCCTGTCCAGGGCTTCGCCGTCATCACGATCATCGTGGTCTGGGGCGCGATCCCGTTTCTCGCGCTGACGCTCTACGCGGGCCTGACCCAGGTGCCGAGGGAGCTGGTCGATGCGGCCGAGATCGATGGCGCCCGGCCATGGCAGGTATTGACGAATGTCACCCTGCCGATCGTGCGGCCGCTCCTCATCATCCTTTTCAGCCTTTCGACGATCTGGGACTTCGGCGTCTTCAACCAGGTGTGGGTGCTCCTCAACGCGCGCCCCAACAAGGATTACTTCCTCATCTCGGTCTACTCGTTCCAGGAATCGTTCCGGGTCAGCAAATATGGTCTTGGGGCTGCCGCCGCGGTCGTGATGGTCGCGATTCTCGCGATCGTGAGCATCTTCTACATCCGCGAGACCATCCGCCTCACCGCGGAGCAATCGCAATGAGGCGCGGGGTCCGCCGGACATTCTTCGACGGCGCGGCTGTCTTGATCTTCGTCGCGATGATCTTCCCGATCTACTGGATGGTGTCGACCGCCCTGAAACCCGGCAAGGAGATCCTGAGCCTGACACCGGTCTGGATTCCGACGCAGCTGAACCTCGGAAACTTTCAGACCGCCATCCATGTGCCGTTCTTCTGGAACGACGTGGTCAACAGCCTCATCATCGTTTCGACCACTGTGGTGGTCTCCATCGTGCTGGCCTTCCTGGCCGCCGCCTCTGTGGCGCGATTCGGGTTTCGCGGAAGAACCGCATTCGTGGTCATGGTCATCGCGGTGCAGATGGTGCCCCTCAATGCGCTCGTGATACCGATCTACCTCTTGCTCGACCAGGTGGGCCAGGTGGACAGCCTCATCGGGGTCATCGCCTACTACATGGCCGTCGTGCTGCCGTTCATGATCTGGACCCTGCGCGGCTTCATCACGAACGTGCCTGTTGATCTCGAGGAGGCGGCGATGATCGATGGCGCCACCCGCGTCGGCGCGTTCATGCGCATCGTGTTCCCGCTCGTCGCCCCTGGGTTGGTCGCGACAGCGATCTTCGGGTTCATCCAGGCGTGGAACGAGTACATCATCGCCTACGTCCTCCTGAGCTCCTCGTCCAAACAAACCCTCACCATCTGGCTCGCGTCATTTACCACTCAGCACGGCACTGACTGGGGCGGGCTCATGGCCGGCGCGACGCTCACCGCGCTGCCGGTCGTGGCCCTCTTCATCGTCGTCCAGCGTTACGTGCAGGGAAGCCTCACCGCGGGCGCGGTGAAGGGCTGATCTTGGATCCCATCGAGAAGGCGGTCGATCGCTGCCTGCTGCCCGGGTTTGTGGGCACGGAGCCACCCGACTGGATCCTGCGCCGCGCAGCCGCCGGGCTTGGGGGCGTGTGCCTTTACGCGCGGAATGTGAGCTCACCCGGCCAGCTGGCGTTGCTGACCGAGCGCCTGCATGCGGAGAATCCTGGATTGATCATCGCGATCGACGAGGAGGGGGGAGACGTAACCCGGCTCGAGGCGGCCGCCGGCAGCTCGTACCCCGGCAACCTCGCGCTCGGCGCCGTCGACGATGTCGACCTGACCCGTGCCGTTGCGCGCTCGATGGGCGCCGAGCTTGCCGCCGCCGGCATCGACCTCGACCTTGCCCCGGTCGCCGACGTCAACAGCAACCCGATCAACCCTGTCATCGGGGTTCGTTCCTTTGGAGCGCGGCCCAGGCCCGTCGCTCGGCAGACGGCGGCATGGATAGCCGGCCTGCAGGAAGCGGGCGTCGCTGCCTGCGCCAAGCATTTCCCTGGCCACGGCGCCACCTCTCTCGATTCACACCTCGACCTCCCGGTCGTCGACGAAGATCCGCATGAGGGTGCCATCGAGCCGTTTCGAGCCGCGATTGCCGCCGGCGTGCAGGCGGTGATGAGCGCGCACATCGTCGTCCCGACCATCGACGACGTGCCTGCAACGATCAGCGCGAAGATCATGACCGGCCTTCTTCGTGAAGAGCTCGGATTCGATGGCCTCGTCGTCAGCGACGGGCTCGAGATGCGGGCGATCGCCGGCGGGGTCGGCATCTTGGACGGGACTGTCATGGCCCTGGCCGCAGGCTGCGACCTGCTGTGCATTGGCGGTGGTCTGTCCGGAGAGGACATCGTGCAAGAGCTGCGTGGGGCGATCGTGTCCGCGCTCGAGACCGGGCGAGTCAGGGAGGCGAGGCTTCTTGATGCGGCCGCGCGCGTCGACCGGCTTGCGCGGTGGCGGTCGCAGCAATCGGCCACGCCGGCGCCGGATCCCGGCATCGGGCTGGAAGCCGCCAGGCGCGCTCTCGTGGTGGATGGATCCGTCCGGGTAGGCCCCAACCCGGTCGTCGTTCAGTTGAGAGCAACGGCGTCACAAGCGGCCGGCGTCGTGCCCTGGGGTGTGGCGGGTCCGCTAACCCGGCTCGGCGCGCAGGTGACTGCCGTCGAGCTTGATCGGGCGCCCGAAAACCTGGACGACGTGCTGCAGACGTCAGCAGGGCGCAGCCTCGTGCTCGTGGTCAGGAATCTTCATCGCCATCCATGGATGGCAGCCCTTGCCGACGAGCTGCTGGCAACGCGGCCGGATGCGGTGACGGTTGAGATGGGATTGCCGGCAGGCCGGCCGGCGGGCGCGGCGGCCTACGTCGCGACGCACGGCGCGGCACGCGTGTGCGGCATCGCCGCCGCGGAAGCATTGCTGCGATGAGCGAGAACGCACACGCTCGCGCCGACGACATGGACACGCTCACGACCGCCGAGCTCCTCGAGCTCATGAACGTCGAGGACAGGCGGGCGGTCGCGGCCGTTCACGCCGCGTTCGACAGGGTCGAGGCGGCGGTTGAGGAGATCGTTGCCCGGCTGAGCTCGGGTGGCCGCCTGCATTACTTCGGCGCGGGAACCAGCGGCCGCCTTGCCACCCTCGACGCGCTCGAGTGTCCAGGTACGTTTGGCGTTCCCGAAGATCTGGTCGTGGCCCATGCCGCCGGCGACGGCGAGGCGGAGGACGACCATGACAAAGGCGCCGATGACGCGCGCCGCGCTGCACTTGGCCCACACGACGCCGTCATCGGCGTCAGCGCAGGCGGACGCACAGCGTATGTGCTGGCTGCGGTCGCCGAAGCAAAGCGCGAGGGCGCATTTGTGATCGGACTGAGCTGCGCGCCCGGTTCGCCATTGGGTGCAGCCGCTGACGTCGCCATCGAGGTCGACGTGGGCCCCGAGGTCATCGCCGGCTCGACGCGGCTCAA
>DASVEP010000218.1:0-24757 GCA_036380475.1 Candidatus Dormiibacterota bacterium | reverse complement strand
ACAACTGCCATCACCACAAACAAGATCATTGCGGCGGTCGTCCTTGTAGTCGTCGTCGGTGCGGCGGTCGCCTACTGGATGATGCGACGGCGGCGAACCTAAGCCGGATCAACTCCCGGCGTAAGAGGGTTGCCACCCCCGGTGGGTTGATGATCTAGCCGTGACACGGGGCGCGGACTCCGGAGCACGTGATGGCGGTTAACAGTCGACGCCGCCAGATCGGCAGTATCGGCACAACGACCCGGGTCATTCTGGGGCTCGCGTTGCTGGTGCTCGGGTTGACCGGTGGTCGCGTCTCCGTGATGCACGGACAGGTCGGGATTGGCTTCGAGCCCGTATCGGTGGCCCTCGGGCTGGTTGGCTTTCCAGGCATAGTGCTCGCGTGGCAATGGCTTCGCGCTCGCATTGCTCCGACCCGTCTTGAGGCTACCGGACTCGGGAGCACGGCCCTCAACATGCTCGTTTTGGCCGCGCTGATCCTTACGCCGTGGTACGCGCCGCCGCTCGCCTTCACCAGTGTCGCGGCGCTCGTCTTCTACGGAGCGTCGATGTTGCTGGCGGCGGTGCGCGGATACAGCGGGTGCGAAGTGACCGCGATCTCAAACTGGATTCTCGGCAGGGACGACCAGGTCGGATGCCTGGTGCTTAGCCCAGTGGACGACCTGGAGCGCCGCTTGAAGGGCATTGGAGTTGTAAGAAGATGACGAAGGCTGGAAAGTCGAGTTCGACCTCGCGAACGAGCAAGTCGGCGGCTGACGTTGAGGCCTACATCGCGGCCGCGCCGGCGGCTGTACAACCGCAGCTGCGGAAGCTTCGGGCAATGATCAGGGCGGAAGCACCGCAAGCCACCGAAAAAATGAGCTACGGAATCCCGTTCTATGAATATGGAGACAAGCCCAACACGTTCCAGTCGCGGCTTATCTATTTCGCCGTCCACAAGAACCACATTGCCGTGTATCCCGCTGGCGAAGCGCAAGGGCTCGAGCAATACCTGACGGAGAGGTCGACACTTCGCTTTCCCATCGACAAACCGCTGCCGATGGCGAAGATCAGGGCGCTTGTCAGGACTCGCGTCAGGGAGCGGGCCGGCGGCCCCAAGGAGAATCCGACCGGGGCGCTAGGGCGCCGTTCGAGGAGCGCTTGATCAAAGCATCGATTCAGATCTGGTAACCCGTCCAGGTCAGGCTCAGCAGGCGAGCAAGCTAGCAGCGCGATCGTCGGACGCGAGCGAGAATATCCGACGGGGGTGAGCGCGAAAACGGCCGGCGTGTGGACTTGCGCACTGCGTGATCTTGCCGGGTTCTTCAGCCGCATCGATGGAGCTGAGGTGATGCTTCGTGGCAACGCTGTCGTCGGCATCACGGGCGGCCCGACCGCGGACTTCAACATGGCACTGTTTGGAGACGATCCCGATGAGGTGGCGGTTTTCGACGAGTTCCTGTCGAGGGTGAAGGCGACTGGGGTTTCGGCTATCGCCATCATGGCGGGTGTCGCGAGTCGACGCCTCAGTTCGGTGGCGAAGGCGAAGGGTCTGACCGAGGCCGGCGCGGCGCCACTGATGGTCTGGTCAGGCAAATTGCGGGAGAGGCCGACTTCTGAATTTGAGACAAAACGAATCAACGACCCGGGCGAGATGTCGGTCTTCGGCGAATTGGCGGCGGCAGCGTTTGCGATGGACCGGCCATGGGTTGATCGCACATTCGCAGCCACATCCCTGCTGAGCGCACCAGGACTTGCGTTTTACGTCGCTCGTCGAGGAGATGTGCCGATGAGCGGGGTCTGTACTACCTCGGCGGGCTCCGTGTGCGGAGTCTGGACCATGAGCACGCCGCCCGCCATGCAGCGGCAGGGTGCAGGTCGAGCGGTTCTCCTCGCGGCGATGCAGGCAGAGCTCGACCGCGGAGCGGATACCTTCTATCTCATCGCCACGGCGGCCGGCAAACCGCTGTACGACAAGCTCGGGTACGAGACCGTCGACGAGCTATCCATCTGGTTGGCTGGAGAGTCGTCGCAGTTCCCGGTCCACTGAGATGTCCTAGGGCTGAGTAGCGCCTGTGTTTCTCAACCAACGTCTGCTAGAGAAAGTTCCAGAGCTGACCATCTACTTTTGGGTTATCAAGGTTTTGACAACCGGCATGGGCGAGACCACCTCTGACTTCTTTGTCCACCGTTACAACCCGTATGTGGTGGTTGTCGTCAGCGCCGCGGTCCTCGCGGTCACCGTGTTCTGGCAACTGTGGTGGCGGGAGTACAACCCGTGGGTCTACTGGCTGGCTGTCTCGATGGTAGCGGTATTCGGCACGATGGCGGCCGGGATCGTTCACGTCTACATGGGTGTTCCTTACATCCTTTCGGCAACTGGCTACGCGGCGGCCGTGACTGTGATCTTTGTCCTCTGGTTCCTCAGCGAGAAAACGCTCTCGGTCCACAGCATTTACACCCGGCGGCGCGAGCTCTTCTATTGGGCTGCGGTGTTGGGCACGTTCGCAATGGGCACGGCCGTGGGCGATATGACCGCAGTCTCCTTCCATCTGGGCTTTCTTGCATCAGGTGTCCTATTCGCAGTCGTGATCGCGATTCCGGGCATCGCATACCGATGGATTCACCTGAACGAAATTACTGCCTTCTGGTTTGCTTACATCATCACGAGACCATTGGGAGCGTCGTTCGCGGACTGGCTCGCGGTGCCACCGATCCAGGGCGGATTGGATTTTGGCAAAGGCGCCGTCAGCATCGTTCTGTGGTTGCTGATCACCGCCTTCGTCGCATATCTCGCCATCAGTCACATAGACACTGCACGGAAAGACAGACCCGAGGTCAGTTACCAGGCCTAGGCGAGCCGTAACAGCGAGAGGTGGACCGCCTGCGTCTGCGGGCTCGGTGAGACACCGAGCTCGTCACGGAGCAGGGTTTTGAGCTGCTCGTAAATGCGCAGCGCAGCGGCGACGTTGCCACTCTCGGCCATCGCTCGCATGAGCAACCGGTAGCCCGATTCGCGATATGGCTCGCGATCGATGAGGCGCCGAGCGGCGCGCATCGCGCCTGGAAGCTCCTCGCCACCTATACCGAGGGTCGCAGCGGCATAGCACTCAAGAGCCCTGAGCTCCACGTCCTCGAGCACCCGCCTGCGCTCGTTGATCCAGGGTGCATCCTCGCCGGGCAGAAACCCTCGCTGGGCGGTGAAAAGGGCAACCATCGAGGGGCCCCACGCTTGAGTCCACGACTCGGTTGCGATGGCGGTCTCCGCTCGATGGATGGCCGCCAGCGCCTGCTCGAGATCCACACGAACCCCTGGGCCAAGTTCCAGTCGGTATCCGAGGCTGCGGCCGCCGTGATCGGGCTCGACGGCGCGCCGGACTTTGGAGAGGAGGCTTCGCAGCGTGCCGTCTGCGTGGTCTGGCGCGGCGCCCGGCCAGAGGGCGGCAATCAGCTCGCCTGAGCCCAGATCGCGCGTCCGGTTCAGAACCAGAAAGATGAAGAGGAGGCGGCCGAGCCGACCGGGCAGCAGGCGCTCCCGTCTGACGCCGTCGAGCTCGATCACCAACCGGCCACAGACCTGGATCTTGCCGCCCGCCTGGTTCGACAACGTTTCGTCAACATAGCTGCAACACCGCGGCCGTACAACAAGCGGCAGCCGAAGAAGGAGAAACACTATGGCGAAGCTCATCAACTGCGAGTGCGGGTTCGTGGCGCGAGGCGAAACCGATGACGACGTCATCGAGAAAATTCGCACCCACCTGAAGCAGGATCACCCGCAGCTGGCCGCCAAAGTCTCGCGTGACGATCTTCTCGGCTGGATAACAGAGGAGTAGGACTCCCAGCAGGAGGAAGAGTTGACATGGCCCAGGTGAAAGCGAGCAAGCCGTCTGGCGTAACAGCGATCGTTGATGCCGGCTGGTTGGTTGGAAGGCTCGATGACCCGTCGGTGCGGGTGATCGAGGTCGATGTCACCGGGGCGCGACATCTGCAGGGTCATATTCCAGGCGCTGTGTTGTGGAACGCCTACACGGATCTGCACCATCCCGACTACTCACCGATCGAGCAGGCCGAGCTCCTATCGCTCCTCGAGAGGTCCGGTGTCTCCGCGGACACGACTGTCGTGTTCTATGGCTACGCGCCTTACCTAGGCTTCTGGCAGCTGAAGTCATTGGGACACAGCCAGGTCCGTCTTCTGGACGTGAGCCGTGACAAATGGATCGCCGATGGCAATCCCTGGACGGGAGATCCAACGCTGACTCCTGCATCGCAATACGCACTTCCCACCGGCCCGGCCACATCGTTTGCATCGCTGGAATCGACCCTGGCCGCTGTCGGCGATCCGGATCAGCTGATCCTCGACATGCGCACGCGACCCGAGTACGACGGTGAGCGGTTCTGGCCGTCCGGCGCAGCGGAAGGAGCCGGCCGAGCGGGTCACGTTCCGGGCGCCGCCTCCCTGCCGATCGAGCTCATCCGGACTGAAAACGGTTCTTTGAAGAGCACCGACGAGATTCGCGGGCTACTCGAGGAAATGGGAATCACTCGAGACCAAAACATCATCACCTACTGCACCATTGGTGGGCGCGCAACGGAAGCCTGGTTCGCGCTCACCCATCTGCTCGACTTCCCCAACGTTCGGGTCTACGCGGGCTCATGGGCGAACTGGGGTACCAGGGCAGACACACCGGTCGAGGTGCCCACGGCGGCTACGACTAAGTGAGTCTCACCTAGGCGCTCACAGCCTGATCAAGGCGTTTTCTGCGGAAGCCATATTTCGTTTTGGAGTAGTTGTTCTTGTTTCTCGTCCGCATCACGGCTGACTCTCGTCCGGCGCCTCTCGCGCTTCCGCCTGACCAGTAGCTTTTCTGGCGCTCACGTCGCGAACGCAGGCACCCACCGTTGCTGATTCTGTTATGGCCAATGCGCGATTGTGGAATTGTCAGGCGGAAGGGGTGCCGTCGAAAGACCGCCCGTTCGGCTTGACCCCAGTGATCTCTTCGTGAAGGGGAGCAAGTCATGGAATGCGACGTCTGCGGTCAGGTCGTCGAGAACTCGGTAGAGCTGGAGAAGCACAAGGAGCGAGTGCACCCGCCGAGCTCCGGCGACGAGTCCATGGATGAACTCGAGAAGCCAGACCTATTGGGCGACACCCCGGAAGAATCCGCGGCAAGCGAAATCCCAAAGCCGACCCACTAAATCGACATTCGCTAAATCGGTTCCTTTTCCCACAAGCGAGGCCGGCGTGGTGGGTGATATCGGACGTCGAGTAGGGCTTCGCCCAGCGTGTGGCCGACTGTCTGACGGGCCACCACCAGGTAGAGAACCCCAAGGATCGCGAAGATCGGGACAACGAAGGCCAGCTCCCCAGTCCCGCCGCGAGCGACGTCGGTGAGGAGACTCAGAGCAGCAGCGACACCGCCGATTGCGAGGAAATCCAGCGCCAAGGCGACCGCTAGGCGCAAGGCGCTGCTGCGGGCAGCAGAAGTTCGACCGGACACTTCGGCCGGTATCCTCCGCGCCGCGATCACCCATACGAGCACGACCAGTGCAACCACCGCCGCGCGGAGCCCATAAGCTTCAAAGCGGCCGACCAGCCGTTCGATTGGGGCGCCAACGAAGAATCCAAGTCCCGTGAAGGCGACAACCCAGAGCGCGCTCGCCGGCAGGACACCAGTCATGAAGCGCACAAGCTTTAGGCCTACGGCGCCGGCGACCAGCGAGGTGTAAACGCGGAGACCGGGCAATAGCCGCGAGGCTGCAATCTGGAGCGGGGTGGCAGAGCGAAGTCTGGCGGCTGCCCGTTCGTACGGTCCTCCTGCGCGAATCCGCACGGCAAAAGCGTGAAGCCTCTGGGGCCCGATCTTGTGTGCCCAGACGTAGCCGGTCAGAGCGCCAGAGATCACGGCAAGATAGGCGAGGGGGACGATCAGCCAGACCGGGTCAGTTCCGCTCGCGATGAGTAGTCCGGCCCCGATCAGCACCGCTTCACCTGGGGCTACCGGCAGGGGAAGGCCAGCCTCCTCCAGGAACAGAAGCGCACAGACAAGAGCGACGCCAGAAGCCTGAGGGGCCAACACTCTGGCTTAAAGGCCCCGACCGCCTAGCCGGTTCGTATTAAAGCCGTCCCGATCGATGCAGACGGCGGTAGCGAATCGCTCCCCCTTAGTCGTGCCAGCAGGCTGTGTCGTGCGAGCGGTCGCACGCCTGTCAGCTCTAGAAGGCGCTCCCGCGTAAACCGACCAACAAACAGGGGAACAAACTGCGGGGCTTTGGAACCGGCGAGCTTTTGAAGGGATTCGCCAGCGACCAAATCGATGGACGCCTCGGACACGACTCCGCCGTACTCGATCTTGATGTTTTCAATCTCGGTTGCGACCTGATGGAGAACGGCGACATCGAAAAGAGCTTTCGTCATGTCTTGGTGACCAATTTCTCGCAGCACGATCGCTAGTGCGCCGAGCGTCCCCGAACGAAGCCGAACAGCCAGAGCACGACAAGCACGATGATTGCCAGCCAGATCAGGTTGACCAGGCCTCCAGCCGCGTGGAACAACAGCCAGAGCACGAAGAGGACGACCGCGATAACCAACAAAGCGTGGATCATTTACAAATCTCCTGGAAAGTGGTTGGGTCTGCTGTAAGGGCCGTCTGCATCGACTCGAGGATCGTCCATCGGCCATAACAAGGTCCGCAATTCAGACGGATCTGGCAGTTGCTGACTTTGTTACGAGGATCGGTCGATCGTATGACTCGATCGGTGACCCGGCCGGACCCCTGACCGAGAGGCCAGGGAGCAAGAGTGAGACGGTTGGTTGGCGATCCAATCTTTGGCGGTGCAGCTGCTGATCCACGTGGCGCCGCGAGTCGCGGAGTTGGCTCCCGGGCGCTGACTGCATCGAGGCCAAAGCCTTGCTCAAGCGTCGCCAGCCGCTGCATTCGATGAAACTTCGCGAATACCTGACGTAAGGAATCTCAGGCCGGGGAGAGGCCGTAGGCTCGACACAGCAGCTCGACGGGGTGCACCGCATGAACGCCTGAGCCATGCTCGATCTGCCAGCGGCACGTTTCGCTGTCACACGCTGCAACGTCCGCGTTGGCTTCGCGGATCTCGCGAAACAGCCGCTCTCCTACGTTCATCGAAATTTCGTACTTCTCCTTCTTGATGCCGTATGTGCCCGCGATCCCGCAACAATCGACGTCGAGCTCGATAACGTGAAGGTCTGGCACAAGCGAGAGTAGATCGAGCGCCGGCTTGCCGATCCCGTGTCCCCGCTGCTGGCAGGGCGCGTGGTAGGGAACGTCGAGCGGGAGAGATTTGAAGTCCGTTCGCAGCTCACCCTTGTCGTGCAGCAGCAGCAGGAATTCGCACACGTCGTACAGTTGCTTGCTCACCGCCTGCAGGTCCTCATCCTCGACGCCAAGGATCTCCCGTGCTTCGCGCTTCAGCATCAGGCCGCAGCTGGTCGAGTTGGCAACGATCGGGAGACCCTCGCGTGCGTGTGGGGCGAGCGCGGCCACCAGCCGCCTCACGTAGTCTCGCGCCGCGGGAAAGTTCCCGTTGGATTGCAGCGGCAGCCCACAGCAATCCTGAGGAGGGATGACGACATTGAAGCCGTTGTGCTCGAGCACAGCGACCAGCATCTGGCCAACTGCCGGTTCGTAGTAGTTCGTTCCACAACCGTGGAAGTACACGACTGTCTTTGCGCCGACGTGTTGGGGGCGGCGGCGAGCCCAACGCTGGAACGTGCGTCCGGCAAACCGCGGCATCGGCGCGTTGCGGTGGATCCCGACCACCCGATGCGCGAACTCGCGCAGCAGCCGATTGCGCAGCGCCCAGTTTGCCAGCGGCGCAACCGGCGTGCCCAACTTTCCAATCAGGCTTGGCCGTGCGATGAGCTGGTTGCGAAGAGGCAACCCGCGCTTGTCCCACATCCTGGCACGGGCCTGGGAGTTGATCTCTGCGATCTTCACGCCCTGAGGGCACACCTGCGTGCAGATCCCGCAACCGGAGCAGTAATCGACAGAGGCATCGACCGAAGGCCCCGCATCGCGATATCGCTCCGCCTGCGGACCAACGTACTTCGGCCCGGGAAACAGCGGGGTTGCCTTCGAGAACGGACAGAACGACTCACAGACGGTGCACTTGATGCACTGGTCGAGGGAGTCGCGTACGGCTTCAGTCACGGGCGCTGCCCCTCGAGGCAGTGGCCATCTGGTTCGCGATCGCCTCAGCGACGGCGTACCCGGTGGAGAGGCTGATGCCGTTGCCCGAGTGCTCACGCCACGGGACTGCTCCGGCCAGAATCGCACCGGCGGCGTAGAGGTTCTCGTGGACTACCTTCCCATCGTTGCCGACCGGTCGCAGGAGCTCGTCGACGGCGATCCCGGCGCGCGAGACCGGCTGGGTGTCTAGATAACGGGCAGAGAACAACGGCTTGCCGGCCTCCGGCATGCCGGCGACTGGGAGCCCGAAGACCGTCTCGCGCACGGCACCGTGCGAATCCAGCTCGAGCCCGCCCGATGCGAAGCCGCCGGTCGCCAGCACGAAAGCATTCGCGCGATATGTCACCGGACGTGATGCGCTCTCGGCGTTGACCGCGGCGACAGGTCCACCTTCGGAACGGACCGCGACAACCCAGTCGCCGATGACGATTCGCGCTCCCGCCCGGCGCAGCGCTCCAGTGAGTGATTCGTAGAGGCGCATCCCGGGTGCCGACGGCGGTAGCAGCGGCACCTCGAACACTCGGTGGGCCAACCTCGCCTCGAGATCTCGCCATACTTCGCCTGCTCGCTCAAGACCCAGCACGGCGGGGAAGCCCACCCTCTCGTCGGGCTCGAGCCAAGAGGCCAGCGCCTGGACGATCCACTCTCGGAACCGGGGCTCTTCAAAGCGGCGGGCGAAGCCGAGGCTTCCAGGGTCGGCGCTGCGACCGAGCGGTGGGTCCAGCTCGATGAATCGAGTCGAGACTTCAGCCGGTAGCTGAGCGCGTGCGAGGTTTTGCGCAAGGTACGAGGCGTGGAAGTCTTTCAGCCCGCGGAGGCCGACGAAGGCAAAACGGCCGCCTCGACGCAGGTCGCCCGCGACCATCGTCTCAGGCACCAGCGCTGAAGGCTTTGGCACGCCGACCGCGGTTGGAAGAATCCAGTTCTCATCGAGCTGCCCCTGGTAGCCGAGCTCGGGCACGCGCTTGGTCAGCCATTCGAGCGACGCGGCGACGCGCGCCGCGGACAGGTGCGCATACGGATGCGACGGCTGTGACGCAACGAATCCTGGCAGCTCCACCTCCGGGCTCTCGACTTGCTTATCACCCGCGTAACCCAGCACGTCGATAGCCGACGGCGCCAGATGCGTGGCGCCGACGCCCTTTGCGATCACGAGCACACGTTGGTCGTGTTCGGTTAGCCGGAGCGCTGTGGTGAGCCCAGCGAGTCCGGCTCCCACAACAATCACGTCGTACGTCATTTCGGCAGGTGCGGCACGTCGAGCAAGCCTTGAAAGATCCAATCGTCCAGGCGCGTCTGCCGAAGCTGAGCGCCATAAAGGATCGGGTGCAGGCCCTTCCATCGCTCCTCGAGAAAATCGAGCAGCGCTCGATTAGCAGTTGCGTAATCGAGGCGCCGGTCGCTGTGCAGGAGGCCGGTCGCGCGATAGATGCAGAAACCGCCTTGACAGGGCCCCATGCCCACTCGAAGCAGCCTCCTGATGTCGTCGACGCTGTCGGTCTCGCGCCGCGCGATCGCGGCGTCCAGCTGCGGTCGCGTGACCAGCTCGCACTCGCAGATGATCTCCTCGGATTGCGGCACTGGTTCGCGGGCCTCCAGCCGCGCGCCTAGCTGATACGTCGTGCGCCGCTCGGAACCCGGCAACACCTCTTCGGCTGTGCGGCACGGTCTCTGTGCGCCGAGCTGCTCGCACACGCTGTCGACCGCCACCTCGGCCATGAGGCGATAAGTAGTCGTCTTGCCGCCCGTGATGGTGATGAGCCCGCTCAAACCATCTCGTTTCTTGTGGTCGAGCAACGCATGCGACCTTGTGACATCGCGCGTGTCGATGTCTTTCGCGTGCGTCTCCTGGAACAGCGGACGGACCCCGGCCCATGCATGAAGCGCGCGTGCCTGACGGAAGCCAGGGACCAGCTTGTCGCCCTCGTCCAGCATGAACTCGACTTCGTTTGTCGTGATCTCAGCCTGGTCGGGGTCGGTGATGTGGACGTCGGTCGTGCCGATCACGCAGGTCGTGCGGATCGGGACGATGATGTCGCCGTCGCCCGGCATCTTGCATCGGCTGAGGACGGTCTGCACCAGGCGGTGATTCATCGCGATCATCACGCCTTTGCCCGGCAGCATCGCCACCTCGCATCCGGCCATGGCGGCGATCTGACCCGCCCACGCTCCCGCAGCGTTCACGACGACCTCGGCATGTACGGTGATTTCCTGGCCCGAGCGCTCATCCCGCAGCACCGCGCCCGTGACCCTGCCGGCATGCACGTCGAGTGACAGGACGCGATGGTAGGTGAGGACTCGCGCCTTGTTCTCCTGGGCAGATCGCACGTTGCTCCACACGAGCTTCCATGGATCGATGGCGGCATCGGGCACGCTGAATGCCCGTTTGATGCCCGGGTTAAGCCTTGGCACTTCCCGCAGCACTTTGTCAACGGATACCTCGTCCACTGGAACGCCGGTGCTTCGGCACCCGACGACGAAGCGGTCGCCGAAAGCCGGGTCGTCCCACGGCGTCACAACAAAAAGGCCGCCGGTGTCCTCGATGCAGTCGGGCGCGATCTTGTGCAGGATGACGTTTTCGTTGATGCACTCGATCGCGGCCGGCGGATCCTTGACGGCGTAGCGGCCACCCGAGTGAAGCAGTCCGTGGAAGCGGCCCGTCGTGCCATCGGCAAGGTCGCGTCGTTCGACGAGCAGCGTGGAGAAACCTCGCATAGCGGCGTCACGTGCTACCCCGCTCCCGGTCGAGCCGCCGCCAATGACGAGAACGTCGGTCTGGATTGTGGCCGGCATGCTATTCGGCCCAGTCGAAAGTCCGCGTCACGGCCTTCTTCCACAACGCGTATTCGCGGTCGACGTCGGCCTTGCTCATCTTCGGCTTCCATTCCTTGTCCTTGCCCCAGTTCTCACGCAGCTCCTCGACCTCGGCCCAAAAACCAACCGCCAGGCCGGCCGCGTAGGCCGCACCCAGTGAGGTCGTTTCGGCCACTGTCGGACGGACAACAGGCACGCCGAGGACGTCGGCCTGGAACTGCATCAGCAGTTCGTTCTGCACCATGCCGCCGTCGACCTTGAGCGCGGTGAGCTCGACGCCGGAGTCTGCATTCATCGCATCGAGGACTTCACGGGTCTGCCACGCGGTGGCCTCCAGGGCCGCCCTCGCGATGTGCCCCTTGTTCACGTAGCGAGTCAGCCCCGCGATCACGCCGCGCGCACTTGCCTTCCAATAGGGTGCGTACAGCCCGGAGAACGCGGGGACGAAGTACGCACCGCCGTTGTCGTCGACCGTCGCCGCCAGCGTTTCGATCTCGGCGGACGCCTTGATGAGACCGAGGTTGTCACGCAACCATTGCACCAGCGCGCCAGTGATCGCGATCGAGCCTTCGAGACAGTAGACCGCCTCGCTCGTGCCGATCCTGTAGCCGAGCGTGGTCAGCAGGCCGTGCCTCGACTGGACTGGTTTGTTGCCGGTGTTCAGGAGCATGAAGTTGCCGGTCCCGTACGTGTTCTTGGCCTCGCCGACGGAGAAACACGTCTGCCCGAACAGCGCCGCCTGCTGGTCTCCCAGGTCGCCCGCGACCGGGATCCCGTTGAGGATGTGCTTGGCCTTTCCATACACATCGCTCGAGCCGCGGATTTCAGGAAGCATCGCCCGCGGGACGCCAATGATCCGCAGGATCTCGTCGTCCCAGTCGAGCGTCTTGAGGTTCATGAGCATGGTCCTGCTGGCGTTCGATACGTCCGTCACGTGGACGCCCCCTTCGGTGCCACCGGTGAGCTGCCAGATCAGCCATGAGTCGATGTTCCCGAATGCGAGATCACCCTTCTCAGCCTTGGCTCGGGTGCCGGAGACGTTGTCAAGGATCCATTTGATCTTTGGGCCCGAGAAGTACGTGGCCAGTGGAAGACCCACCTTCTCGCGGAAGCGATCCTGTCCGCCCTCTTTGCCGAACTCCTCGACGATCTTGTCGGTACGCGTGTCCTGCCAGACGATCGCGTTGTAGACCGGCTTGCCGGTCTTGCGGTCCCAAACCACGGTCGTCTCGCGCTGGTTGGTGATCCCGACAGCCGCGATGTCCTCGGCTGTCACCTTGCCGAGCCCGGCCTTGACGACCTCCTGGGTTCGCTCCCAGATCTCCATTGGGTCGTGCTCGACCCAGCCCGGCTTGGGGAAGATCTGCTCGTGCTCCCTCTGCGTTACGGATACGACCTTCCCACTATGGTCGAAGACCATGAAGCGAGTGCTCGTAGTCCCCTGGTCGATCGCAGCCGCGTACTTAGCGTTCGCCATCTCAACTCCTTTTGCTTATGGAATTCTGTCGAATCTGGTTCTCGAATCCGGCCAGGCGGGAAAGAGCGCACGGGTTGGCCGTCGGGTTCTGGCCGAGCGTGGAGAGCCTTTGCCTGGGTCGACGACGACGACTGAGCGGCTAAGCCTTTGGTCCTTTGAACGCCGGGAGCTCGAACCAGAAGGTGCTTCCTTGCCCCAACGTCGACTCCTGGTGAATCTCGCCTCCATGCAGCGCCACGAGGCTCTGGGCAATCGCCAGCCCCAGACCAGTGCCGCCGAATCTGCGGGTCATGCTCGAGTCGGCCTGCTTGAACTTCTGGAAAAGGCGCGCCCTGGTTTGTTGGCTCATCCCGATCCCGGTGTCCGTCACGCTGACCCGCCAGAACTCCCCGACGGCGGTGCACGCGATCGTGACGCCGCCCTTCGCGGTGAACTTGATCGCGTTGCCCGTCAGGTTGATCATGACCTGCTTCAACCGAAACTGGTCACCCAGCGCCTGAGCTCGTTCGGGCACCGATGCGACCAGGTACAGCGACTTGCGATCGGCTAGGTCGCGCATGGCCAACAGGACCGAATCGACCAGGTCTTTGAGGCCGACGCATCCAATTTCCAGCGACATCTGCCCTGCCTCGATCTTGGACTCGTCGAGGATGTCGTTCACAAGGGTCAGCAGCACTTGCCCGCTGGTCTCGATCTCCATGACGGACTGGCGCTGGTCGTCGTTGAGCGGATTGCCCGTGTCCCCGAGCAAGAACTCGGTGAACCCGAGGATCCCAGTCAGCGGGGTACGCAGCTCGTGGCTCATGTTGGCGATGAAGCTTGACTGCTGCCGACTCGCCTCAATGAGCTGGGCGTTCTTGTCGGAAATGTCGACCACTGCGGCCTTCAGCCGGGTCTCACTGTCGCGAAGCGCCTGACCTGATGCTAAAGCGCGGATCTTGTCTGATTGCATACGCGCGTCGTATGCCCGAGCCATTCGGACAATGGCCGAGTCATTGCCGGCGCGAACGACCGATCGGGCTTCGGCAGCGAGCGCAGGCGGGGTGCGGAGGCGAGCCATCTCTTGATTGAGGACGCCGAGGGTCGCGTCACGGAAGAATAGATAGGAACGCGTCATCTCGCCGACCGAGAGACCGTCGACTGCCGCCATCACTCCGAGGCGGCTTATGAAGTCTCGCTGCTTGGCAGTCATGACCGATCCAGTCATCAGCCACTCCGCGTACGAGCGGGTCGAGAGATTGCGGATGTGACGAAGTGGCTTTGTGAAGCGGCGCGAGGTCAGCTCAATGAGATTTGCTTTTGCCGCCATGGCCTCGGTCAGATGAGTGACATCGCTGACGCGAGCGGCGAGCGCTTGACCCAGCTCGATCCGAGCCGCGACGTCCGAATTCATGGCGGTGATATCCAAAGCTGACGAGCTCGAGTGGGAGGCCTTGTCCCGTGCCGAGTCGGCGGTTCGCCGTAAGAGCCGATCGACGTAGTCGGGCTGCTGGGCGAGGTGGTCTCTCAGGGCGCCCACATATCAGGCGGCTTTGGTCGAGCCGGCGGCAGCCACCTCGACCTGACCAGAAGACCAACCCGACCTCTGCGGGGCCGGAATGGGAACAGCTACGAGACTGATGGTACGGACGGCTGGGCGCGTGCGAGCAACGATCGGAGCCCGTGTTCCTATCTCCTCGCGCGAGGCCACGGTTGAGTCATACGCTTCCAGGCTCGATGAGGCTCCCTGCGAAATCAGGTCGCGTGGCCCATCCAGATCGATGGGCCCTGATCCCGTTGAGGCCGGAAATCGGCGCCGAATATTTGGTCGTGGCTGCAGATTTGAAGACGCATGACGATGGAAGAGTTGCGACTGGTTCTGACGATGGATGACTTCGATCACGCGGTAGCGTTCTTCCGTGACGCACTCGGCTTGAAGCAGCTGGCTGTGTGGGAGAACGATGGCGGGCATGCAGTGCTGCTTGACGCTGGTCGGGCGACCTTGGAACTATTCGACGAGGCCCAGGCCAAGGCGATCGATGAAATCGAGGTTGGTCGGCGCGTGGCGGGCAAGGTTCGGATTGCTTTTCAAACCGCGGACAGTGCGTCGGCGGCCAACAGCCTTGCGACGGTCGGAGCGGAGATCCTCGGCGGCCCCGTGGTTACGCCGTGGCGCGATCGAAATGTGCGTCTGCTAGGCCCAGAAGGAATCCAGCTGACACTCTTCACTCCTGGTGACGATGCATAGAGGTCGCGCGAATCTCTCAACGCGGCTCCACTCGCGCGCGTCTAACCTTTAGGCGTCATGTCGGATCGCGGAAGGTACGACTCTGCGATGTTCTGGTTGGCCTTTGGCACGGCCGCAGCCGTGATCGGCCTCGCCCTCATGAGCATCGGCGTCAGCCGCTCCGGGACGGCCGGCAACTTGCTGACGAGCCTGTGGTTCGACAGCGGCCTAGGCCTTCTTGGGGTGGGAGCGCTCCTGCTTCTATTGGCGCTGTCGCTATACCTTGCGCGTCGACGAGTTGAGGCGAATGCACCGGCTAAGGACAGCTCACCGGACGGCGCGAAGCCAGCCTCGCAAGATCCGAACGCCGAGCTGATTCGAGGGTATTACTCCGAGCGCGAGAGGCTCATGAAGATCTGGGAGCGACAGGAGCGAAACCGCCGACCCAAACGCTGACCGCGGTCACACCTTCACTGTCGATCTAGGCAGTATTCCGGTGTGCGCACAATCGTATTGGTCGAGGGGGTGACCGACGAGCTCGCTTTGAATCTGGCAGCCTGGCGATCGGGACGAGATTTCAACGCCGAAGGCGTATCCGTCGTTCCGATCAACGGCGCCCACGCCATCAGCCGGTATTTGCGGCAGCTGGCGGCCGACGAACCTGGAGCCAAGGTTGCTGGTCTTTACGACGAGGGCGAAGAGGAAGTCATCCGAGCGGCGCTGGCGCGTGCGGGCTACGGCCCCAACCTGGATCGCAGCGAGCTGGAAAGGGTTGGGTTCTTTGCCTGCATCGCCGACCTGGAGGACGAACTGATTCGGGCCGCTGGCGAAACCAACCTATCAATCCTCATCGAGCGCGAGGGCGACGCCCAGCCATGGCGCAAGTTCCGGAGCCAGTACTCCTGGCACGGCCGCCCGGTGGACCAGCAATTTCGCCGCTTCATACGGAGCGTGTCGGAACGCAACAGCCGATATATCCGGGCCATCGTCGAGACCCTCGATCTATCCCGGCTGCCTAGGCCTTTGCGGTTGCTGCTGGATTACGTCGAGCCCGCAGAACCGTGATTCGAGTCGTCTGAGCAGCGCTTCCGCGCGCGCGCGTCACCTTACATGTGTGAGCGGGGCGCCGCCGTCGGTTGTTCTACGACTCGTCGATGATTCGACAGGGGATGACCGCATCTTCGTCAATGTGATAGCTGGCACAAATGCGGTGGTAGCCGTCGGCGATGGTGAGCGGAACGCCCGCGTCGCGCCGACCCCTCACGAGGAGAACCGGCGACAACAATCTTCCCTTCTTGATTTTCGACAGGTCTTTGGCGACGTGAACGTTGTCCACTGGAAGCTCGGGCAGATTGCTTGCGCGCAACAAGTCCTTGGCCTTCCGATGGACGATTGGGGCAGCGCGCAGAGCGTTAACCAGATCGTCCGCCTTGGTCCGCGGCATTACCAAGCTGAGGTAGTCGGCCGCAGCTGGATAGTCGTGTGGGTCAGGGACTTCCTTCCAGTGTCTTTTGGCGGCCATCCTTATTGCCGGCCTGGTTGGCGAGGTCGGCGTTGCGGTTTGGTCGAGGATTCCAGACCCGCGCACATTGCGTCCCGCTCTCGCACGAACGTATCCAGCGCCTCGTCCAACAGACGACCGATCTCCTCTCCGGCTCGATTTCCGAACCACGCGAACATCGCTGCGTCGAGGGGGGCGAAGGCGATCGTGGCCAGGATCTGCGGACGCATGTCTCGCTCGCTGTCGAGCCCAAGGCGCGTCGCGAGCGCGTTGACGACCGCGATGCGCAGGTGCTCTCTATTGATTCGTTCCCGCTCTTGAAGCGACGGCGTCTCCCGAACGAGACGAACTAGGGCCAGGGCACGATCGTTGTAGGCGGCCGTGAGCTGGCGAAATGAGTTCTGGACCGCGGCGACCGGATCCTCATCGGCTGGCCGCGCCACGATGTCCGCGGCCAGCAACACCGCCCACCGGTCGAGGAAGGCGAAGACCACGTCTTCCTTCGATGCGAAGTAGCGGAAGAACGTCCGCCGGGACACCCCGGCTGCGGCCGCGATCTCTTCGATCGTTAGCGAATCGAACGCTCGGTCGGTAAGGAGCCGCAACGCGACCTCGGAGAGTTCGCCGCGGACCGCCCGCCGCTTGCGCTCGCCAATGGCCACTGCCATACGCGCAGTGTAGACGATTCGGCGCGATAGGCCAAATATGGCACTACTAGCATTATTCGGCACTTTGTGCCATAATCGCCCAGTTCCGTTTAGCTTGAAGGAGGAGACGAGATGGCAACTCCCGTACGTCGATTGGAAGGTGGAAGGCGGTCGGACGCAGGCGCGAAACCCTCGCACCAGCTAAGTCTTCGACGCTTGGTCTTCGTGGGCGCTGCGCTAGCCGTTTTGGCAACCGCCGCCGATGTGATCGTGGCGATGGAGCTGCGCAGCGCGCTGAGGGTACCGACCGGCTTTTCTCCGCTGACGGTTCCAAGTGTCGCGTCCCTGACGATCGCAGGGATGATCGGCGCCACCGTCGTTTTCGGCTTGATAGCTCGTGTGCGCCCCGATCCGCGCGCCACGTTCGTTCGCATCGCGGCTGCGGCCCTGGTTCTTTCCTGGGTGCCCGACCTTCTGATCTGGGCCACCCGCATTTTCCCGGCCACCACGGGAAACGGGATTTTGAGTCTCATGGCCCTGCACGTTGTCGCGGCGGCGTGTGCGGTCGGCATTCTCTACCGATTCGGATTGGAAACGCGCCAGTAGATCGCCTGGCCAGACCAGGCTAGCGGTCGGGCGGCGTCGGTAAGGGAACCGAGGCCGCCCTGCCCTGCGGTCGCGCTAGATCGCCGCCGGCTCGCTGATCTGCAGAGTTCCTCCGCGGCCGACGAACGGATGGTCTTCGAGCAGCTTCGCCGCGGCGTCCAGGTCGCCGGCCTCGATCACGGACCAGCCGTTGAATGGCCCTTCGGCGAGGCCGTCCTTGGCGCCTTTGCTCGAAACCGTCCGCGTACCGGCGATCGGCGCTCCTGGGTCCACAAGCGCCGGACCTGTCTTGCCGGCCCAATGCATGAAGGCGTCGCGCACCTTGGCCATGGACCCCGGATCGTGGGGCATGTTGCTGCCGTGATAAGTGACGAGAAATTTAGGCATCGAAGTCCTCCTTGGGGCTAGAGATTGAGGTCAGGTTACGGCCGGAGTCCGCTTCTGGCCATGCTCGGGGCGACGGAAGATCTGTCTTAGCGTCCAGGTTTGTTTACCGCCGCAAGTACATCGGGTGCTGGACGCCAAGACAGTTGAGGAGTACAACTACCCCGTGGATCCCTTGAGCGTGGCGCTGCGAAGCATCCAGATGTCCGGTTCTTTGATCGCCCGCGCCGAGCTGAGCGCGCCGTGGGCCCTCGGCCTCGAATCGTTCGACGCTGCGGTCTTCCACGTCGTTCTGTCGGGATCAGGATGGCTCCGGACCGAGGAGGGCCGCACGATCCGCCTCGCGGCCGGCGAGGTGGCCGTGCTGATGCGCGGCCAGCGGCATGAGCTCATGAGCGAGCCAGGCGTGCCAGTCACCGCATTCGCCGACCTGATGGCGCACTGCGTTCCGGGACGTTTCCCGTCGATCGGCATAGCCGGCGGCGGCGATCACGCCACGATGCTGTGCGGCTTCTTCAAGTTCGAGCGCCAGACCGGTCATCCTCTGCTGCGAGCGCTGCCGGACCTGATCCACATCAATGCGGGCTCAGGCCCGGGAATGATCGAAGGCCTCGTCGCGATGGCGGATGCGGAGTCGACGATGCCGCTCCCGGGCTCCGGCGCGCTGACCGATCTTCTCTGCGGGCTACTGCTCGTGCAGGTCCTGCGCGCGCAGCTGGCGGTCGATTCGCGCGCGGCTGCGCCATGGATCCACGGACTCGAAGACGCGCGCGTAGGAGCCGCCCTCGTACTCATCCACGAGTCGCCCCAGAAGGACTGGACGGTGGCCCGGCTGGCATCTGCAGTTGCAATGTCACGGTCCAACTTTGCTCAACGCTTCGCCGCGTGTGTCGGCGAATCGCCGATGCGCTACCTGGCCAGGTGCCGCATCGTTCGTGCCGCGCAGCTGTTGGAAGCGGAGCGCCTGTCGGTCAGCGCGGCGATGCAGAGCGTCGGCTACGAATCGGAGTCGAGCTTCACGAAAGCATTCCAGCGATATCTAGGGTGCACGCCGGCCGCCTACCGAGGCTCTCAGCGGCGAAGTCGGCCTGCTGAGTTGCTTACGGCCGACACTGTTGCGGTCTGACTGCTTCGCCGGCCGGATCGTCGATTTCGGCAGAAGGTTATGGCTGGGAGACAGGGCACATCGGCGTCGGTTTGTCCGTTCGGTTGCATGGGTTGGCGACAGGTACAGGTTGGTTGGTGGAATTGGGAGAGTCGTTCTCGAACGGCCTCGGTGCAGTTGTTATCCTCGACGTCCCCACTTTGGTCACCATCCGACCTGCGGTCGTGAAAAGGCCCGTGCTGGTCGAGGCGTGCGCCTGTTCCGATGTCCCGGCCGCGACGCCTGGGACGGTGCCGAGCAGATGCGGGGCCGGTCCCACCACGGCGTCGCCGCACGCGACGCAGGCGATCGCAGCCGCGCAGATCGCCACTCTCCAGCGGTTCACGAGCCCAGCTTACTGATCGGAGCCTCCAAGCCGCAACCGGCATGCAAGTCAAAACTTGACGTAGGTCCAAGACAATGAAAGCCTTCCGCGTTGCAGCCGCGGGAGGGTGGATTATGTGTCGGCTCGCTCGGACGGTGGTCCTTCATTTAGCGCGTGAAGTGGCGCACTCCGTGGCAGGTGCGTCCGACCGAGCCGGCGGCGCCGGCTCCTAAGCCAAAGGAGCAACCGCGAAGTGAGTAGGGGGTACCACGAATGAGATCAAGGAAGGTCTTCACCGTGCTCGGTGGGCTGGCTCTCCTCGGCGGGTTGCTGGTCGCGACTGCGGCGGCTACGCCGGCCGCCACCCAAACCGCGAGCATTTCCAAGGGCCATCTCGGGCACGCCACGCTTGTCGGTCACTCATCGTTCAAAGCCGCCGCCGCCAACCTCACGGAGGGAGTGACCAAAGGCGGCGCTCCTGCCGCTTTCACTGACGACCTGAATCTCGTTCGAGGCATGACCGGCCTTGGCGGACAGGTATCGGCGACTTTCCCCCACAACGCCGCAACACAAGCTCCTGCCGCCTCGGCGGGTTCGAACAGCCAGGTCGAGGGGGGATTCGCCCAAACAGTGAAGGGCCTAAACGCCCACGATCTTGCCGCCACGCATGGATTCATCGTTGAGCCACCCGACCAGGGCCTCTGCGCCGGCAACGGCTTTGTGATCGAGATGGTCAACCTCAACCTGCAGGTGTTCAACGGTGACCTCAACGCGGTAACCGGAGCAGCGAACCTGGAGACGTTCTTCGGGGAAGGTCTTGCCTTCGGCGCCAGCGGTGGAGATGTGACCATTCAGGGCGACCCGCGCTGCTATTGGGACGCCAACACTCATCGCTGGTTCTTGAGCAACCTGGTTCTTGACCTGAGCATCAACGAAGCCTGGTTCGACCTTGCCGTGAGCACATCCTCGAACCCACTCGGCGAATACAACATCTACACCCTGATCAACACCGACAACGGCAACCCTGGTTGCCCGTGCTTCGGCGACCAGCCCACGATGGGCGCGAACCACGACGCGATCTTCATCTCGACCAACGAGTTCTCGATCAACCTGCCTGTGTTCAACGGCGCAGTCCTGTACACGATCGACAAGCAGGCTCTCGCTGCCGGCGACAGCAGCGCCAACACCGTGACCAGCTTTATCGGCCTGGACGTTGCCGCTCCGCCGCCACCCGGAATCGCGCCAGGATCGTGTACCGCTACCGGCGGACTGTTGTGCTGGGCATCCGTTAGGCCGACGTCATCGCCGACCTCCGGCGACCGCCGGTTTGGAGGCGTCGAGTATCTGCTCAGCGCCCTCGACTTCGCCAACACCGAAGACAAGAGAATCGGGGTTTGGGCGGTAACCAACACCAGCAGCATCAGCAGCGACTCCCCCAACATCGGACTGAACGAGGCGACCCTCGCCAGCGAGCCCTACGTCTTCCCCGCCTTCGCGCGGCAGAAGAGCGGCCCGATTCCCCTCGGTGACTCGGGTCGGTACAGCTGCGAGCCGCACCCATGCCAGACTCCAACGCCGCAGCCAGAAGGCATGATCCAGACCAACGACGACCAGATCCAGTCGGCCGTCTACGCGGACGGTTTTATCTGGGGCGGACTCAACACCAGCATGCCGAAGCTTTCGCTCGGCCGGATCGGCATTGCGTATTTCATCGTTCGCCCGAACCTGACCAGCTCAGGACTCAACTCGACGATCGCCCACCAGAACTATCTGGTGGCTCCCGGCAACGACGTCGAATTTCCGTCGATCGGCGTCACCAGCAGCGGGCACGGGGTGATCAGCTTCACCCTCAGCGGTCCCAAGTACTTTCCGACCAGCGCGTACGCCCTGATCAGCCCGTCAGGAGCAGGCAAGGTCAAGGTTGCTGCGTTGGGCCAGTCGCCGCAGGATGGGTTCACTGAGTACGAGTTCCGCAACGGCGGCGTTGGCGCCGGCCCCTACAGGCCTCGTTGGGGCGATTACTCGGCCTCGGTTGCCGTCGGCGACGACGTCTACTTCGCATCCGAATACATTCAGTTCCCGAACTGTTCAGACGCTGTGTTCAAAGTAGATACCACCTGTGGCGGGACGCGTTCACGTGCCGCCAACTGGGGAACCTCGATCAACAAGGTTGACCTATCGGGCTAATACCCCTCAGCCGGTTCAATGGAGCTCCGAGCGTGCAACACACGCTCGGGGCTCTTTCATTCAGGCGACGCTCAATCCCCTCCGATCGAGAACGTGCGCCCGTGGTTAGCCTGAACCATAACCGTAGCCGGCAAGTGCGTCGCGGCGGAAAAGAAATTGGCCAGCTCGACGATCCGGGGCGCGATTTCTTGGTCTAGATCGGAAAGGGTGGCAGCAATCTGTTGGCCCTTTTCGAGTGCCTGGTCCACCATCGCCGGACGTCGCTCAGATGGTTCACCGATCGTCCAGCCATCGAAAGTAACCTGGCGTCCGCGCCATACCAAGACTTTGTAGCAAGCGTCTGGGGCATTGTCAGCAGCGGCGATCAGAACGTTCCTGCCTGACGCTGTCCTGAGCATGAGCAGATCTACGCTCAGGTCGGATCTCGTCAGCTGGTGGCGGATTTCAACTGCAACCGGGCTGACGTAGTTGGTGTGGAAGGCGAATGGGAACGGCCAGATCCTGACGTAACGAGACGCCTCATCTGTGTTGAGTCGCCATTCTCGGGTCAGAAAGGTCAGGCTCCCGCCGATGAGGGCAAATAGAAGTCCCAACGCGGCAAACAGAGTCCCCCAGGCTATGTTCGCCAGCTGGAGACCAGATTGGGCAATAAGACTGACGCCGCCAAACGCGAAACCTGATCCGACGACAAATATGAGGACCGTGTTTCCGTTGACCGAGGACCCTTCAGACAGCACAGCGGTTCCGTCCGGTTCCACCCGGTAGCGGTAATCGCTCGGGGGTAGCGGAAGGGTTCCAGTCGAGGGCGCAGCCACGCCGCCATCTTGAACCGAACCGCCGAGCGAGCCTAACCGCTCGCGTCACCGTCATCGGCCCGGTAATCTCAGTCCCGTGGACGTCGCGGAGAGCAATTTCGAGGCCGAGGTTCTCGAGCGATCACACTCCCTGCCCGTTGTTGTCGACTTCTGGGCCGAGTGGTGTGCGCCCTGCCGGCAGTTGGGCCCTGTCCTTGAACGCGAGGCTTCGAAGCGCTCCGGCAAGCTGGAGCTCGTGAAGCTCGACGTTGATGCCAACCCGACCCTTTCGCGGGCATATGGCATCCAAGGCATCCCGGCGGTCAAGGCATTTCACAAAGGCCGGGTTGTGGCCGAGTTTGTTGGTGCACAGCCGGCCGCTGCAGTGGAGCGCTTTCTCGATTCGCTCCTCCCGTCGGAGGCCGAGCTGCTGGCCCAGAAGGGCGACGAGGAGTCGCTCCGCGCCGCCCTGGCGCTGGAGCCTGGGCAGGCAGATGCCGCGATCCAGCTCGCTCGGATCCTGCACGGCCGCCGGCAGAACGAGGAGGCGCTCGAGGTCCTCGGAAACGTTCGCGGAAGCTTCGCGGCCGACGGCCTGGCGGCACGGATGAGGCTCGAGCGGACGGCCACACCGGATCTCAGCAGGGCCTTCGCGGCGCTGGACGCCGGAGACAACGAACAGGCGCTGGACGTTCTGATCGACGCAATTCCTCCGGCCCGCAGCACCCGAGACGAGATCCGCCGAATAGTCGTCGGCATCCTTGACGAGCTCGGTGTTGACGATCCGCTGGTCACGCGTTCGCGGACGCGCCTCGCTTCAGCCCTCTACTAATTCTTTGAGCGCGTCCAAGGGCTAACCTAGCGCGGTGCGCTTGGCGGCAGCCGTTGTCATTGCCCTGGTCGCCGCCCTCCACATTTACTTCTTGGTGCTAGAGATGTTTCTGTGGCGAACGCCATTTGGCCGTCGTACGTTCGGGACCACTCCGGAGTTTGCCCAGGCATCTGCGGCGCTTGCCGCAAATCAGGGCTTGTACAACGGGTTTCTTGCCGCCGGTCTCCTGTGGGCGCTGGTCTGGTACGGAGTCGGCAGCGGGCGGGCCATCCTCACCTTCTTTTTGGCGTGCGTCGTGGTCGCCGGCATCTATGGCGGGGTGACGGTGAATCGGAGAATATTGATCGTTCAGGCCGTTCCCGCGGTGATCGCGGCGGCCTTGCTGTGGCTGTCGTAATCACGACCCCATCGGGTGGGTTGGTGGTACTCGCCAGCCTTCAAGGGGAGACAATGGGCGCGCGTAGTTGGACCTGATCGAACGAATCCGGGCTTCAGTGATCGGCGAGGACGAGGCGGTCATGGGCCCGTTCGGGCCCCGACGCGTGACGTATGCGGACTACACGGCCTCGGGTCGCGCGCTTTCCTTCATCGAGGACTTCATCCGTGAAGTCGTCCTGCCGCTCTACGCCAACACGCACACCGAGTCATCCGGCACAGGACTGCAGACGACACGCTTTCGCGAGCAGGCGCGCGAGATCATTCGCGCTTCTGTCGGCGCGAGCGAGGAACACGCAATCATCTTCTGCGGCTCGGGCTCGACGGCCGCGATCAACCGGATGGTCGACGTCCTCAACCTCCGACTGCCTGCAGACCTGGACGATCGGTACCACCTCGAGTCGCTGATCCCCGCTGCAGAACGACCAGTGGTCTTCATCGGACCGTTCGAGCACCACTCCAACGAGCTTCCGTGGAGGGAGTCGATAGCCGACCTGGTGGTGATCAATGAGGATCACGATGGCCACATAGACCAGCAGCATCTCGAGAGGGAGCTGGTCCGATATCGAGATCGGTCGCTCAAGATCGGCAGCTTCTCGGCTGCTTCCAACGTGACCGGGATCATCAGCGACTGGCGTGCGATCTCGGTCCTCCTTCATCGCCACGGCGCGCTCTCCTTCTGGGACTTCGCCGCGGCAGCCCCCTACATGGAGATCGAGATGGGCTCCGCTGAACATGGCGCGAGCGAGCCTTACCTGGACGCGATATTCATGTCCCCGCACAAGTTCATCGGCGGTCCTGGCACGCCCGGGATCCTGGCCGCCCGGCGAGAGCTTTTTCGAAATCGTGTGCCGAGCATCCCGGGCGGCGGAACCGTCGCGTACGTCAATCCCTCGGAGCACGTCTACCTGACCGATATCGAGCACCGAGAAGAAGGCGGCACGCCGGCGATCGTCGATTCCATCCGCGCCGGGCTCGTTTTCCAGCTGAAGGACGCAGTCGGTGCTGTCGAGATAAGGCGGCGCGAGGGGTCGTTCATCCGCCGCGCGATCGAGCACTGGCGGCGCCAGCCCAACATAGAGATTCTCGGCAACCCTGACCTCGACCGGCTGTCGATAGTGTCCTTCGTCGTCAGACACGAGGGTCGCTACCTGCACCACAACTATGTCGTCGCGCTGCTCAACGACCTGTTCGGGATCCAATC
>DASVEP010000217.1:0-3465 GCA_036380475.1 Candidatus Dormiibacterota bacterium | reverse complement strand
CTTGGGCAGGACGTGGAGCAGGAAGCGCCTGATGAACTCGTCGGCGCTGAGTGTCATTGTGCGGTACCGCGCCTGCCCGTTGCGGCGGTAGTCCTTGTAGCGGAAGGTCACGCCGCGCTCGTCGAGAGCAACGAGGCGACTATTGGAGATGGCGACGCGGTGGGTGTAGCGGGCGAGGTAGGCGAGCACTGCTTCCGGCCCAGCGAAGGGCGGCTTGGCATAGACGAACCACTTCTTCCGTTTAAGCGGTGCGAGATGTGCGTCGAAGGCCTCGCGGCGACGCAAGTCCTCGATCTCGCCGAAGAACGCGAGCCGGCCCGCGGCGTGGGCGTCGGCGAGCGCCGCCAGGAAGAGCCGCCGGAACAGGCGAGAGAGCACCCGCACGGGCAGCAGGAAGTCGGGCTCGCAGCGCACCCAGCGCGTGCCGTCGAGCGATATGCCTGTGAATCGGCATGGAATAAGGACCCCGTTTTCGGGGTGATCGGCATCCAATCGGGACCCCCGGAACGGCGGGTCCACAGTGGCTTCCATGGGGGACATGGGAGCCAGGTTGGGGATGCTGGTAGTGGAGACGATCGCAAAGATCCGTCGGGCGTATTTCGCTCAGAAGAAGCCGATCAAGGTGATTTGCCGCGAGCTTCGGGTGTCGCGAAGGGTCGTGCGCAAGGTGATCCGGTCTCAGGCGACCGAGTTTCGCTATGAGCGGGGCCGGCAACCGCTGCCGCGGATTGATCCGTGGCGCGACCAGCTCGATGGTCTGTTGCTGGAGAACGAAGGCAAGCCGGCGCGCGAGCGGCTGACGCTGATCCGGATATTCGAGGAGCTACGTGCCGTCGGTTATGAGGGCAGCTACGACGCGGTTCGACGGTACGCGAAGGGGTGGCGCGCGGCGCGCGGCGCCACGACGGCAGAAGCCTATGTGCCGCTGAGCTTTGCGCCCGGCGAGGCGTACCAGTTCGACTGGAGCCACGAGGTTGTACTGATCAACGGCACGACGGTGACCATCAAGGTGGCGCATGTCCGGCTATGTCACAGCCGGATGCTGTTCGTGCGCGCCTATCCGCGCGAGACCCAGGAGATGGTGTTCGACGCCCATAACCGCGCCTTTGCCTTCTTCAAGGGGACCTGCACGCGCGGCATCTACGACAACATGAAGACCGCGGTCGAGGCGGTGTTCATCGGCAAGGACCGCCAGTTCAACCGCCGCTTTCAGCGGATGTGCGGGCATTATCTGGTTGAACCCGTCGCCTGCACGCCGGCTTCGGGCTGGGAGAAGGGCCAGGTCGAGAACCAGGTTGGATTGGTGCGCGAGCGTTTCTTCACGCCGCGGCTGCGGGTGGCGAGCTATGACGAGTTGAACGCCTGGCTGCTCGACCGGTGCGTTGCTTACGCCAAGGCGCACAAGCATCCCGAGTTGGCCGACTGCACGATCTGGCAGGCATTCGAGGCGGAGCGCCCACAACTGGTGCAGATCAGCGGACCATTCGACGGGTTCCACGCGACACAAGCCTCGGTCTCGAAGACCTGCCTGGTGCGCTTCGACAACAACAAGTACTCGGTTACCTCGCGCGCCGTGGGCCGGCCCGTCGAGATTCAGGCCTATGCCGATCGCGTCGTGATCCGCCAGGACGGCGCGATCGTCGGCGAACATCGGCGCCGCTTCGGCCGCGGCGCGGCGATCTACGATCCCTGGCATTACGTGCCGGTGCTCGCCCGAAAGCCCGGCGCGCTGCGCAACGGAGCCCCCTTCAAGGCTTGGCTGCTGCCGGCCAGCCTGGAACGCGTGCGGCGCATGCTGAAGGGCTCCGACGACGGTGACCGCCAGATGGTCAAGATCCTCTCTGCAGTGCTCACCGACGGCCTCGCCGCAGTGGAGGCAGCCTGCGCCGAAGCGCTCGCCGGCGGGGTCCATTCGGCCGACGTCGTTCTCAACATCCTGGCGCGGCGCCGCGATCCCGGGCCGGTGGCGACGATCCTGACCCCCGACGCGCTGCGGCTGCGACACGCGCCGATCGCCGATTGCGCTCGCTATGATGGGTTGCGGAAAGCTTCGTGATGGAGCGCACCGACATTCTCGAGCTGATGTCGACACTCAAGCTCTACGGCATGCGGGCGGCTTATGACGAGGTGATGACCACCGGCATCAAGCGCCGGCACGAGCCGCCGCGCATCGTCGGCGATCTGCTCAGCGCCGAGATCGCCGAGAAGCAGGCGCGCTCGATCAAGTATCAGCTGACCATCGCCAAGCTGCCGCTGGCCAAAGACATCGAGGACTTCGACTTCACCGGGACACCGGTCAACGAGGCGCTGATCCGCGATCTGGCGAGCGGCAACTTTCTCGCCGAACAGCGCAACGCTGTGCTGATCGGTGGAACCGGCACCGGCAAGTCGCATCTGGCCATAGCGATTGCCCGGGCCTGCATCCGCGGCGGCGCCAGGGGCCGCTTCTACACCGTCGTCGACCTCGTCAATCGGCTGGAGAGCGAAGCCCGCGTCAGCCGGCAGGGGCGGCTCGCTGAATATCTCACCCGCATGGACTTCATTATTCTCGACGAGCTCGGCTACCTGCCTTTCGCTCAGACCGGCGGCCAGCTGCTCTTTCATCTGATCAGCCGACTTTACGAGCGCACTTCCGTCATCGTCACCACCAATTTGGCCTTTGGCGATTGGCCCAGTGTGTTTGGTGACGCCAAGATGACGACGGCGCTCCTCGATCGCCTGACCCATCATTGCGAAATCATCGAAACCGGCAACGAGAGCTGGCGCTTCAAAAACCGCGCCTGAGTGCCACCCCGGCTTGCCCCGGTGGGCAAACAGGCACCTCCCACGCGCGCCGCTCCGTCGCTTGTGAGGGCACTGCGCGACGCGCGCAGGACCCTCCTGTTCGCTACCGGGACAAGCCTGTTCCGATGCCGGTGAGGGGGTCCCTTTTCCATGCCGATCCGGGGTCCCGATTGCTTGCCGTTTGACACGACTGCGATCGCCTCAGCTTCGACGAGCGCCTGGCGATGCTGGTCGATCGCGAGGCCGTCGAACGCGACAATGCCGCGCTCGCCGAGAAGATCGAGGAGTGGAACAACCTGTCAAACGGCAAGCAATCGGGACCCCGGATCGGCATCCAAAAGGGACCCCTCACCGACGTTGGGACAGGCTTGTCCCGGTAGCGAACAGGAGGGTCCCGCGCGCGTCGCGCAGTGCCCTCACGAGCGACGGAGCGGCGCGCCTGGGAGGTGCCTGTTTGCCCACCGGGGCAAGCCGGGGTGGCACTCAGGTGCGGTTTTTGAAGCGCCAGCTCTCGTTGCCGGTTTCGATGATTTCGCAATGATGGGTCAGGCGATCGAGGAGCGCCGTCGTCATCTTGGCGTCACCAAACACACTGGGCCAATCGCCAAAGGCCAAATTGGTGGTGATGATGACCGAAGTGCGCTCATAGAGCCGGCTGATCAGATGGAAGAGCAGCTGGCC
>DASVEP010000216.1:0-5991 GCA_036380475.1 Candidatus Dormiibacterota bacterium | reverse complement strand
GGTTGAAGCCAAACGTGCGGAATAGGGGGGTTAGGTTTCGACTGAGCGGATCGCGAACACGCAGTCGAACGTGCCGGTCACGCACCCGCATTCGACCTCTTCCACGTACCAGTCGTTCGCAAGGCCGGCCCAGCGCAGGATGGCTTCGATGGTGGCGACCCACACGTGGCACGACTTCACGGTTTTGATCCGGCCGAGGGCGAACATGTTCGAGAAGTTGACCAGCCAGAACTGAAACTCGTCGACCTGTAGCCAGGCATGCGTGTGCTCTCCACGCACGTTGTCCATGGCCTCGCTGAAAGACCTGACGATCCCCGCGAGCTTGCGCTGGCGGCCAGGCACCAACCGGCGAGGGCCACCCATACCGTGCCGGCCCTCGGCGAGCCAGCGTTCCGTTGCGCGGCGGCCCCACGCGCGCAGCTGGTCTTCGGCCTCGGCGCCGTAGATCGTCTCGAAGGCCTCGTTGAGCCGCGCGAGGTACTCGACCGGCGTCGCCAGTTGCTCGTCGTTGGGCGGGTCCTGGTCGACATACTGCGCGAGCCCGGCCGTGTAGGCGATCTCCGGCCAGCGGACCCCGGTGACGTCGCGGGCGACATGGATCAGGTTGGAGACGTGGGAGTTGAGGATGAAGCGCCCTCGCGCCCGCGCGGGCTTCACGCCCATCATCTGCAGCGTCCGGATCGCGGACGACCCACCGCTCGAGCCCGTGCTCGGAGTCGGTGGTGGGGAACCGTGTACATGTGCAGGGGCGGCAATCAACCGCATCGCGGCGGTCTCATCGGGTTTCGGACCAAGCGCGATGGCAGCGGCGGCCGGGCGAATCGCAGCGGCCGCGGCGCCAGCAGCAGGTGCGCCTGCGGCACGTCGCTGTGGCAGCTTGGCCATCTGGGCGAGCAGGTCCTTGACGGTCTGCGGGCGCTGCGCGGGATCCTTGGCGAGGACTTTCGCGAGCAGCACATCGAGCTCATCGGGCAGGACCGCATTCAACTTCGCGGCTGAAGGTATCGGCGCGTTGACGGTCGCATAGGCGACCTCCATACGGTTCGCGCCGACAAAAGGCAGGCGTCCGGTCAGCATCTCGAACGTGAGCACGCCCATCGCGTAGATGTCGCAGCGCCGGTCCACGTCGTGGCCCATGACCTGCTCGGGCGCCATGTAACCGGGCGTGCCGATGGCGAGGCCGACCGTGGTGAGGTGGGTCGGCTGTCCGGCGCCGCGCGCGAGGCCGAAGTCCGCGAGCATCGCGCGTCCATCTGAATGGATGAGGACGTTCGTCGGCTTGAGGTCGCGATGGACGATGCCCGCGTCGTGCGCGTGCTGCAATCCGTCACCGATCTCACGGAGGTAGCGCCACGCGGACAGGGTGTCCAGCGGTCCCCGGTTGAGGACGTCGCGCAGGGTACCGCCCCGAATCAGCGGCATGGTGAGGTACGCCATCCCTTCGGTGAGCTCGAAGTCGTAGATCGGCAGGATGTTCGGGTGGTCGAGCTTCGCCAGCGTCTTGGCCTCGGCCTCGAAGCGCTTGACGAAACCGTCGTCCTGGAAGAGCTCCGGGGAAAGGGCTTTCAGCGCCACCTCGCGGCCCAGGGGCTGCTGCACCGCACGATAGACCACCGCCATCCCGCCGCCGCCCAAACGCTCGACGATCTCGTAGCTGCCGACCCGGGTCCCGGTGAGGTCTTTCATCTATACGCTCGGCTTCGCGGTCAGCCTCTGCACAACGCCGACGAGATCGCCCAACCGAAAAGGCTTGCTAAGCACGTCGTCCGCGCCGGCGGCCAGGAAGCGCTCGCGGTCGCTGGCCATCGAGTGGGCGCTGGCGATCACGATGCGCATCTCGGGCCGAGCCGCTTTGATCTGTCTCATGGCCTCTAGTCCATCCATCCCGGGCATGGCCACGTCCATGAGGATGACGTTGGGGTTCTGGGCCAGAGCAATGTCTACGGCCTGAATTCCGTCCGCGGCGATCAGCACGGTGTACCCCGCCTTCTCGAGCACGCGGCGGCACAGGCGCTGGGCAACCTCGTTGTCGTCCGCCACCAGGACCATCGGAGAGCCGTATCCGCCTTGAGTCGCCAGGTCAGGCGTGGCGGCGCAAGGGCGTCGCCGGCTCCGGTGCCAATGGGATGGTGAAATGGAACGCCGAACCATGACCGACCGCGCTCTCGACCCAGATCTTCCCGCCATGCATCTCAACGATCTGCTTAACGATCGTGAGACCCAGGCCGGTCCCGGGGATCGACTGAGCGGCGCCGCTCCGGACCCTGCGGAAGCGCTCGAAAACGTGGCCGATCTCGTCCGGTGGTATGCCCAGCCCGGTGTCGGCGACGCTGACCAGCGCAAATCCCCCGTCTGACCGGGTCGAAAGGGTCACCGTTCCGCCGTCGGGCGAGTACTTGACGGCGTTGTTGACGAGGTTGCTCATGACCTGGATGAGGCGGTCGCGATCGCCGGCGACGATTGGGAGCCGCGGATCGAAGTCGGTCTTGAAATCGACAATGACCCCGGAGGAGGAGGTCGCCCGAGCCATGACGTCGCTGAGGACCTCGTTGATGTCCACATCCGCCAAACGGATGCTCATGCGGCCCGACTCCATGCGGTCGAGGTCCAGCATGTCGCCGATCAGGCGGTTGACGCGGTCCGCGTCATTGAATATGTAGCCGCCGTAGGCCCGCACCTCGTCCGGCTCGAGGCCGCCGTCGCGGATCAGCTCGCTGAAGCCCTGGATCCCGGTGAGTGCGGTGCGGAACTCGTGGCTGACGATGGAGAGAAACTCCGTCTTGGTGCGGTCGAGCCTCTCGAGCGTGGTGTTGGCGCTGCGCTGCGAGTCGAGCGCCTCCGCCAGCCTGTCCTGCGTATCGCGCACGGCCGTCACGTCCTCGACCATCACGAGCACGTGCTCGGGCCGGCCGTTGGCGTCGGGGATCGAGGTGGCTGTGAGCTGCAGCCACAGCCAGCGGCCGCCTCCGGTCGCGGCGCGGATCTGGACGCTGCGCTGGTCTGTTATGCCGGCCAGCAGGGGAGCCATGCGCGCCCGCCCTGCCGCCTGGTCGTACGCTCTCAGCAGGTCAGGCCATGCCTGCGAGCGCATGGTCTCGATGTCGTGCTCGAGCATGCGCAGGAAAGCCGGGTTGCCTTCGAGCAGATCGCCGTCTCCGCTCACACGAACGATGCCGATCGGCGACCGTTCGTAGATCGCGCGATGATCGGCCTCGCTCCGGCCTAGAGCTCGCGCTGTCTCCGCGCGCTGGATGAACTGCCCGATCTCCACACCGGCGGTTGCGAGCATCGTCACGAGTGCCGCGTCTGTGTGCCTCGCGCCGCGGCCGAGGAGCTCGACGACGCCGATGGTTGTGCCACCGCTGGTGACGGGGAAGGCGACCGACGACCGGAGACCCGCCTGGCGCTCCGCATCGGACTGCCCGTAGTCGCTGGCTCCCAGGTCGTCGACTGCGGTGGCAACCCCGGATTTCCAGACGCGGCCGACCAGGCCTCCACCACCTTCGATGGATAGGTTCCGGGCCGGGTCATCGAGCTCGCCCTGGGTGGAGGCGTCTCGGTATGACGAGACCTGCAGGCGCAGCGTGTTCCGTCCGGCATCGACCCCCCAGTACTGCGCGACGTCCCAATCGAGGTGGTCACACAGGCTCGCGAGAATGGCCGGTGCCGCTTGCTCCCAGCTGCTTGCCGTGACGATCACGTGGCTGACCGCGACAAGGGCGTCGCGCATCGCGTCGAGCCGCTTTCGCGCAGAGATGTCGGTCTCCTGGACGAGCATCAAGAGCTCGCCAGAGCCGTGATCGCTGATGGCCGCCATCGCGAGCGCGATCGGGACCAATGTGCCGTCCGGTCGCGCCTGCTGCACCTCGCCTTCCCAGCGCACGATCTCTTTGCGCTCCAGCTGTCCGAGCGCGTTCTTGACGGCCCGCCGATCGGCCTCGTTCATGACGTCGACCAAGGCCGTCTGCATGAGCTCCTCGCGCTGCCTGCCGAGGATTGCGGCCAGCCGCTGATTGGCCTGCATCCAGCGGCCGTCCGCCGCCACCATGCCCAGCCCGATCGTCGCCGCCTCCAGGGTCATCCGCAGGCGCGCATCGATCGACGCGAACTCGATGGCCTGTTTCTCCGCGCTGCCCTCGGCCTCCCACGCGCGTCGCACCACCTCGTGAACCGACGCGGCCACGATCGCGAGCACCCCTACCTCGAACATGGCGGTGGCCAGGTTGGAGGTCGGTCCAAGCTCTCTGACGCTGAGCACAAGAATTGCGAGCGACGCCACGCTTCCGATGGCGAGGACCTGTTGCCGGTCGTCGAAAAGGGCAACCGACAGCACGACGATAAGGAAGAGTGGGAACACCAGCAGCCCGGGCGCGCCGGTTGCGATCGCCACCGCGAATACGGCGGCGATGGCGAGGTAGGGTGTGGTTCGACGGACCAGGCCGCGCGTCCCCAACGGCATGACCTCCGGCCGCGGACCCCGTCCTGGCAACACCCCGAATGCCTCGCCCCCCCTGGCGGTTTGGAAGGTGCGCAGAACGCAAAGTGTACGGTCGGGTATCGCGGCCAGACCCCCCTTAACGAAGGGGTTCATGGCCTAAATTAGCCGGGACTCGTGACCTCCAAGACCCCGCTGCAAGCCCAAGGCCTGGCCCGGCGCGTCTACCCCTTTTTGGGGCTCGCGATCGTTGCACTCGCCAGCTTCCGGGGATTCGGATCGATCATCGCGGCGCCGGCCTTGCTGCTGGCAACAGTCGTCGGCGCGCTGCTCGTGGTGGCGCCGCTGGTGCGGCTGGCGCCGCTCGAGGCGTCGCGTCTGGCGAGATTGCCGAGCGCCATCCCGGTGCTGCTTGGATTCGGTCTGGCCCTCTATCCGCTGTGGGCAGACGGCTCCGCCTTCGGAATCGTCGTCTCGATCGTCCTGGCGCTGCTCGGCGCATCTTTGATCGTGATTCCTTGGGAGCGGGTCCCGCGCTGGCTGCACGCCATCGCGCCCATCGGCGGCCTTGGCATCGCGTTTGCGCTCGAGGCCCAATTCGGATCGAGCGTGCTTGGAGCGTTCCCGTTCCTGCTCCTGCCACTGCTGTTCCTGGCCCTGTACTACTCGACCCTCGAATTCGCCATCGGCGCCGCGCTGGCGGTCGGCAACATCGTCGCTGTGGCGGTGGCCAATCCGCATGCATCGGACGCCGGGCAAGCGTTGATCGCCGCCCTTGTGCTCGTCGCCCTGGGCACCCTCGTGCATCGCGTGGTGGCCGATCTCGAGCGCAGCCGGAGCGCGGCAGCTGCCGCCGAAGCGGCGCGGTCCGAGGTGCTCTCAGACCTGGCTCAGCGCAACCAGGAACTGCAAGAGCTCACGCGGATGAAATCGGAGTTCCTGGCCACGATGAGCCACGAGATCAGGACGCCGATGAACGGCGTCATTGGGATGACCGGGCTTCTCCTGGAGACCCCTCTCACCTCCGAACAGAACGATTACGTCGAAACGATTCGCACGTCCGGTGACACGCTGCTCGACATCATCAACGACATCCTTGACTTCTCGAAGATCGAGGCCGGTCGTGTGCGGATGGAGACCATCGACTTCAGCCTCAAGCACGTCACCGAAGAAGCGGTCGAGCTTTTCGCGGAGCCCGCCGCCAACAAGGGCATCGAGCTCATCCTCGACGTCGACGCCGACGTGCCCCACAGCGTGGTCGGCGACCCAGGTCGGCTGCGCCAGGTGCTCATCAACCTGGTGGGGAACGCGGTCAAGTTCACCGCCTCGGGCGAGGTCGTGGTCCGCGTGCAGCGGATGGACACCGCGATGCCGGGCGTGATGATCCGCTTCGAGGTGAGTGACACCGGTGTGGGATTGACGGCAGAGGAACAGGCCCGGATCTTCTCAACCTATTCGCAGGTCGACAGCTCGACCACGCGCACGCACGGCGGCACAGGCCTGGGCCTCGCCATCGCGCGCATGCTCACGCAGCTCATGGGCGGCGAGGTCGGCGT
>DASVEP010000215.1:0-10377 GCA_036380475.1 Candidatus Dormiibacterota bacterium | reverse complement strand
GCGGCGAGCACAAAGAGGGCGGCGACCGCGGTTCCCAATCGTGACGGCTGAAACCTGCTCACAATCGTTATTCGCTCCCTAAGCAGTACGGCTTACGTGTAGGACTTCCGATTGTCGACATTATTGACGATAATCTGTCCGGTGGCAAGAACTGGGCTCGGCACCGGGAAAGGCAAAGCGGGGAAGAAATCCGGGGCCGGGCCGGGCCGTGCCCCCGAGCTCGGCCTCGACGTCTACAGGCGCTTGAGAGAAGGGATCATGGCCGGCCGGTTCCAGCCCAATGAGCGGCTCGTCGAAGCCAACGTTTCGAAGATGCTGGGCGCGGGCCGCACCGCCGTCCGCGCCGCGCTCGTCAGGCTCGACCAGGAAGGCCTGGTCACCCGCGAGCACAATCGCGGCGCGCGCGTGCGCCTCGTTTCGGACCAGGAGGCGCTTCAGATCGAGGAGGTGAGGGCGGCGCTCGAGCGATTGCTTGCGCGCCAGGCAGCTGCCAACGCAACAGCAACTGACATCCGCGAGCTGCGGCACGTGCTGTCCGACATGCGCAAGAGGTTCACCAACGGCGACGCCATCGGCTACTCGGAGCTCAACCCCACGTTTCATCAGCTGATCTGGGCCGCCGCGCGGAACCCGACCGCAGGGCGGCTGGTCGGCACGCTCAAATCGCAGAGCCTCCGTTTCCAGTACCAGACGATGCTCCGGCCAGGAAGGACCGAGCGCTCGCTGCGCGAGCACGAGCTCATCTTCGGCGCGATCGAGGCCCACAACCCCGAGGCCGCAGACGCGGCCATGCGCGCCCATCTCGAAGAGGTCCTCCAAACGCTGCGGTGGGCGATCGGCCACAAGAGCCGGCCGCCGCAGTGGCTACCCGATTGAGGTTGTTTGGAGCAGCTTGACCGCCGAGTAGAGCGTCTGGAGGTGTGGGACCGGAATGCCGAGACGGTCCCCAAGCTCGACCACCGATCCGGTCAGCGCATCGATCTCCATCGGCCGCCCCGCCTCGAGGTCCTGGAGCATCGAGGTCTTGTGGTCGCCGACACGCGCGGCGCCCTTGATGCGCTGGTCGAGAGAAACCTGAACCTCGATCCCAAGGCGCCTCGCCACGGCATCGACTTCTTCCATGGCCGCTCGCACCACGTCGGCCACCAGCGGAGACCCCGCGAGCTCGCCCAACGTCGCTCGCGTCAAAGCGCTGAGCGGATTGAACACGGCGTTCCCAAGCAGCTTCAGCCACAGCTCGGAGCGGATGTTGGTCTGGACAGGCGCTTTCAAGCCGGCGCTGCCGAGCACATCGGACAGCGCGGCCGAGCGCGCCGTGCGGGCGCCATCGAGCTCCCCCAGCGAGAAACGCTCGCCTTCTGTGTGCCTGATCACGCCAGGACCGACGAGGCTCGCAGCCGGATACACGATGCAGCCGATCACGCGGCGCGGATCGATGACGCGCGCGATGTGGCCGCCAGGGTCGACGGTCTCGAGGTGGATGCCCTCCAGCTCCCCCGCATGACGCTGGAAGTACCACCAGGGGATTCCGTTCTGCGCGCTGACGACGGCGGTCCCGTCGCCGAGGTTCGACGCCAGCTGGTCGGCGACCGGGGGCAGGCCGTGAGCCTTCAGCGCGACGAAGACCGTCTCCGCGTCGCGAATCGTGGCGAAATCGTCCGTTGCGTTCACGCGCACGTTCCATTCGCCGTGTTTATCGATGACGTGAAGCCCCGACTCTTTCATGGCCTGCAGGTGGGGACCTCGTGCGATGAGGACCACGTCCGCACCAGCCCTGGCAAGGCGCGCGCCCAGGAAACCCCCTATGGCTCCCGCGCCCAGGATAACGATCAAACCCCTCTCCGGGCCTCCCCCCGTTTGGGGGAGGGCAAAATCGCGATCACGTCTTGATGACGTTTTCGGCTATGAACCGGCGCTGAACTTTTCCGGTCGGCGTTCGAGGGATGGACTCGACGATGTGCAGCCGCTTCGGAACTTTGAAGTCCGCCAACCGCTCGCGACTGTAAGCGAGCAATTCCTTTTCGGTTGCCGGTCCCCTCAAGACGACGGCCGCCGCCACTTCCTCGCCCCAGGTGGGGTGCGGGATGCCGAAAGCAACGGCCTCTTTGACCGCGGGGTGACTTTCGAGCACCTCGTCGATCTCGCGTGGCGCGATCTTCTCGCCGCCGCGGTTGATCAGCTCCTTGATCCGGCCGATGAGGCGCAGGTAGCCGGCGTCGTCGAGCGTGCCCTGGTCGCCGGTTCGAAACCACCCGTTCACGAACGAGCCGGCATTGGCCTGGGGATTGTTCTCGTAACCGCGCATCACGTTCGGACCTCGGATGACGACCTCCCCAGCCTCGCCCACCGGCATTGCAGAGCCGTCGTCGTCGAAGATCGCGATGTCAACACCGGTGCCGCGACCAACCGAGCCCGCATATCGCGGATGTGGCGGCAGCGGGTTCGACGACATCTGATGGCTGGCTTCGGTCATGCCATAGGCCTCGAGCACCGGGACTCCGTAACGCTGCTCCATGAGTGCCATCAGCGCGGGCGACAGCGCAGAGCTGCACGAGCGCACGAAACGCAGGCGTTCGGTTCCCGCTGGTCGATCCTCTTGCCGGCGAGCAAGCACGAGTTGGTGCGGCGTCGGTGAGGCGGTGAACCAGGTCGGGCGATGCGACTGCATGAGCGGCCAGAAGCCGAGCGGGCTGAACCTGTCGGGCACCACCACCGTGCCCCCCGAGCCGAACGTGGCCAGCGCCGAGGCGAGCAGGCCGTGGACGTGGAACAGCGGCATGATGCAGAGCGACACGTCGTCCGGGCCTAGCTCGTAGGTGGCGATGATGTTCGCCACCGACGCCTCGAGGTTCTCGTTGAGAAGGGGGACCTTTTTGGGACGGCTCGTCGTGCCGCTGGTGTGCAGCACCAGCCCGATGTCTGCGGCCTGCGCGTGGTCGATCGAATCGATCGCTTTCTGGGGCGCTGCGCTGTCGAAGCGCAAGCGGCCTCGGTCGTCCAGGCTTCCCTCGATCACGGTCGTACCAGCTGGCGCGGCCCGGCGTGGAGCTTGCGCGTCACCGGGTGGGACGAGCAGGAATTTCGCCCCGACATCCTCGAGATAGAAGCGGAACTCGTCCTCTTTATATGCAGGGTTGAGCGGGCACGCAGTGCCAACCATCGAGGCAGCGAGAAAAAGCAGGATGGCCTCCGGCCCGTTTGGATAGACCATCGCGACCCGATCGCCCCTCCCGACGCCATAAGACGCGAGGCCACGAGCTGCTTCGTCGGTCAGCTCGCGCAAGCGGCGATACGTGATGGCAAGACGGGTGGGGACGACGAGTGCCTCGTGATCGTCTTCGGCGTGATCGATCACGGCAAGCCCCACGAAGATTCAGTCTCGCACACGAGAGTTGCCACACTGTGCCGGTGCCAAGCGAGCCACTCAACCTCAACCTCACAGGTGACGCGCTGACCCCCGGCGCCCAGAGGAGCTGGTGGCTGCGCGAAGCGCTGGCTGAGGATCCTGGCGCCATATGTCCGCCTCTGTCCGAAGACACCACAAGCGACGTTGTCATCATCGGCGGCGGCTTCACAGGTTTGTGGACCGCGTATTTCCTGAGGGAGACCAATCCCAATCTCGGGGTTGTGATCCTCGAACAGGACATCTGCGGGGGAGGCCCGAGCGGCCGGAACGGCGGCTTTGCAAGTGGATGGTGGGACGAGCTCGACAACCTCGTTGCCCTGTACGGTGAAGAAGCGGCGGTGCGCGCCTGCAGGGCGATCTCCCGGAGCATCGATTCGATCGGCGATTTCTGTTCGCGTCACCTCGTCGATGCCTGGTTCGTGAAAGCCGGCTATGTGTTCGCGGCCACGGCCATGCAGCACCTCGATGTATGCGAAGAGATGATTCGCGCGGCCCACGAAGTGGGCGCGGCAGACGAGCTGCGATCGTTGACGGGGGATGAGGTGCGCGCCCGTTGCGATTCCCCAACATTCAAGGGCGGCGCATTCATGCGCGACGGCGCGTCGGTGCAGCCGGCACGTCTGGCGCGTGGTCTGCGGCGGGTGCTGCTCGAGCGCGGTGTGACGATTCACGAAGGCACGACCGTCACTCGTCTCGAGCCAGGCCCACCAGCGGCGGCCGTGACGGCGAACGGCACCGTTCGCGCTGGTCATGCGGTGCTCGCCGTCAACGCGTGGGCGACCGGCTGGCCCGAGCTTCGACGAAGGATTGTCGCGTGGAGCAGCTATATCGTGCTCACCGCCCACGCGCCTGATCGGCTTGCGGCGATCTCCTGGACTGGTGGCGAGCTGGTCAGCGACCTTCGCACCTCCGTGCGTTACTTCCGGACCACCCCCGATGGCCGGGTCGCCTTCGGCGGCGGTGGCGGGCGGGCGGGCACATCGATCGGCGATTCATTCACACGTGACAAGCGCGCGGTAGCGGAGGCAGCCGAGGGGTTCCGGCTCCTGTTTCCGACCTTCGACGACGTGCCCATCGTCGACGCGTGGGGCGGGCCGATCGACGTCTCGCCCACGCATATACCGGCGTTTGGAAGTCTCGAGCCGCACGTGCACTATGCGCTCGGCTACACAGGCAACGGCGTCGCGCCCTCACACCTCGCCGGTCGCGTCGTGGCCGACCTCGTCACCGGGGCGGACTCAGACGATGTGCGGCTGCCGATGGTGAATGCGCGCGCCAGGACATTTCCGCCGCAGCCGTTTCGCGCCCTCGGCGCGGCGGTCGTGCGCAGGGCGATCATCGCCAAGGACACGGCCGAGGAACGGGGCCGGCCACCGAACCCCATCGCCAACGCAGTGGCGCGCCTGCCCCGGCGGCTCGGCTACCTGCTCGGTCCGTGATCTTGAATTCGTCCAGGCAAGCGCTAGGCCCTAGTCGACGAGGCCCAGCTCGCGAGCCTTGGCCGTGGCCTCGATCTTGGAATGAACGCCGAGCTTACGGCCGAGGCTGCGGATGTGGGTGCGCACGGTCGTGTAGCTGATCCCGAGCTGGCGCGCGATGTCGCGGCTGGAAACCCCCTTCGCGACGAGCTGAAGCACGGAACGCTCACGCGGGGTCAGGCTCTGAACCTGCGCGTTCTTCGTCCGACTCCTTGTCAAGAGTGCGGCGATCACCTGCGGCGTAATCAGGTTGCCGCCGCGCGCAACGTGCCGAACGGCATCCACCACATCGGACGCGGCGTGGGACTTGTGCAGGAACGCGCTGGCGCCTACCTCGACCGCCGCCATTCGCGCCGAATCGCTGTCGTCGCGTGACAGGAAGATCAGCTTCACCTCCGGGCGGAGCTCGCGGATCCGGGCGGCGGCCTCTGCCCCGGTGCCGTCTGGCAGGCGAAAGTCCAGCAACAGCACATCGGGCACAGAGTCCGCGGCAAGGACCAAAGACTCGGCCACGGAAGGTGCGCTCCCCACAATCTTGATGTCGGCCTGGTCCCCCAACAAGGCGGCCAGTCCTTCTGCGACCACCTGATGGTCCTCGACGATCAAGACTCGGATCGGTTGGTTGTCTCCGTTCACGCTACCCGTTCATGACAAGGCGGACCACCGATCCTGACCGCAACGAGCGGATCTGAACGAGGTCGCAGAGCTGGTTGGCTAGCCACAGGCCGCGTCTCGTCGCGGCCCTTGCATCGGGTCGCTGCCTGTCGACCAGCGGCTCGGTGATTCGTCCCTGGTCGGTCACCTCGCAGATGAGCGCGCCGGCATCACGCCACACGCGCAGAACACCTCGGCCGCCGCCATGGCGAACACTGTTGACCGCCACCTCGTGGGCCGCCTGAACAAGGTCTGCTGCGCGAGCTGCTCCCAGGCCGGCGGCATAAGCGGATGCCGCCACGATCTCCCGGACGGTGGTGATTGCGCCCATTCCAAACTCGAACTCATGGCAGCCGGATGGCGGCGGGGCCAGCGGGGCGTCGAACGGGGCCGCGGAAGCATCGATTCCACGAAAAAGGTCATTCCGCTGGGGCCCCTGCGCCGCAGTCGCGGGACGTGATCCCTCCGTGACGAACGGGTGGCTGCGCAGCGCCTCGCGTATGACGTCAGGCTCGAGGACTTCTGTGTCGTACGGGCACAGCAGCCACATCGGGGTCTCCTGACTCACCGCCACATTGAGCAGCGACTCGTGACGCTGGCATTCGACCAGCTCGGCCGCGCTGCGTCCGGCCCAGATCGGTTCCCCAATCCCTCTGAAAGAGCGCCCGGCGGCTGCGCTGCGGTCGACGAACTCCGACCAGAAAGGAATGATTCGTGCGGGATTCGCCCCCACCTGCGCCATGTCGGCGAACACGACCTGTTGCGCCTCATGTCCGAGTTCTGAGCGAAGGAGCTCGATCTTATGGGCGCTCGTAGCCACCATGACCGGCTCACCCGCGGCCAGGCCACCCCGGATGAACGGCGAAGTGCGGGAGACGAATTCGGCCGTGCCCGCATACAGCAGCGCGTCGTGACGGTAGCCGGCGTGCGAGTGCGTGGCCTGATCGCTCACGGCTGCTCCGCGCTGCAGCCGCAAAGCGACAGGGTCGGCAGGTCCCCCCAACCCACCAGTGTCATCACCCTGGCCAGCAATGGTGGAAGGCCGTGCAGAACCAACCGCCGTCCGTCGCCGGCGGTCTCAGCGGCAGAGACAAGGGCGCGGATGCCGCTCACGTCGCAGAACTCCACCTTGCTGAGGTCGATGTGCAGGTCGCCTTGGCCGTCGAGCTGCGACGACAGACAACTGGCTACCGAATCGGCGTTGAAGATGTCGAGGATGCCGGAAAAGCTGAGGCCGCCGGCGGGCACCGTGTGGCGGATCACCAATTGCTTGTCGGCGTACATCGGCTCCCCCTCGAGCCATCCGGCCATAGGTCGCTGTCCGCCATCGGTACTATCCCTGATGAGGCTCATCCGCATCTCCACGGCCGCAAATGCAGGGCACACAGCACCACTGCTTCCTCAATACCTCTGCAACCCCAACTCTCCATATGGATTTCATATGGTCGCGCAGAAGCGGAGATTAGCACAATCATGGTCAAAAGTTCTGCAACAGTTGGCGTGTTCCACCTTTTGCACAAGTTATGCGCAACTGTGTCCGCCGGCTCGATTCTTGAGATGATTGGCTCGTGGGCGAGCCGGAGAACCAGGCGCTCTACAGCATCGGCGCCGTGGCGCGAATGCTCGGTGTACCGACCTCGACCCTGCGCGCTTGGGAGGAGCGCTACAGCGTGATCACACCAGAACGCAGCCACGGCGCCCAGCGGCTCTACTCGCGAGGCCAGATCGAGCACCTTCGATTTATCAAGGCGCAGATCGACAGCGGCGTCAGCGCCGCAGACGCACACAGGATCCTCGGGCAGACGCTCCGAGCCGGCGATCTGCCGGCCTCAGCCCCGGCCCCCCGCGACCGGCGTCCACTGGTCATGATCGCGGAGCGCGACCCGTATGCCGCCGATCTGGCCGAGTATTTCCTTCGGACTGAGGGCTACGAAGTTTGCATGGCCCTCGACGCGCGCCAGGCGAGTCTGCTCTTCCAGGAAAGATCGCCCGAGCTGGTCGTGCTCGACCTCCTTATTTCAGGGGGCGCTGGATTCAGGTTGTGCAGCGAGTTCTCGGCCAAAGAAGGCGTGGTGGTTGTTGCCGTAGCGTCGATCGACGCTGCCCACGAGGCGCTACGTGCGGGCGCAGCGGCATTTCTTCATAAGCCACTGGAGTCCCTCACACTGGTGTCGACAATCCGCGACCTGATCGGCACTAGCGCCCTGTCTCGGGACTCGCTCCGAACAGAAATCAGTCCGTGATCGAACGACTATCGAGCGGTCAGCCCCGCATCGACAGCATCTTGAAGGGCGGTCTCCTGCGCAACGCAATCAACCTGCTGATTGGCGTGCCGGGCTCCGGCAAGACAATCCTCAGCCAGCAGTATGTATTTCACAATTCAACGGCTGAGCACCCCGCCCTGTACCTGTCGACGGTGACCGAACCGCTCGACAAGATCCTGCGCTACGGCGAGTCCCTTGAGTTCTTCGATCGCACCGCCATCCGCGACCGACGGGTCATCTACGAAGACCTCGGCAGTGATCTCGGTAACGACGGTCTCGGCAAAGTGTTGACCACAATCGATGGTTTCCTCAAGGAGCTCCGTCCGGGAATCGTTGTCATCGACAGCTTCAAGGCGTTTCACGCCTTCGCTCCGAGCGAAAGCGACTTTCGCTTGTTCCTGTATGGTCTCTCGCGCCGCCTGACTGCTGGAGCCGTCACATCGATCTGGAACGCGCCATACACCCGCGAACAGGCACAGGATGCCGCCGAGTTTGCGGTTGCCGACTGCGTCATATCGCTCGAGAACAGAAAAACAGCCGAGCGCGAACTGCGCGTTTTCGAAGTCTTGAAGCTTCGAGGCAGTGGATTTCTGTCGGGCGAGCACGCATACCGCATCACCTCGCATGGCCTCAATGTCTTTCCGCGCCTGGCCGATGCGCTCGACACTTCTGACTATGAGCTGAGCGTAGAGCGCGTGTCGACCGGGCTCCCCGCCCTTGACGAGACTCTGGGCGACGGTTATTGGGCCGGTTCGTCGACTCTGGTCGCCGGGCCTTCCGGCATCGGTAAAACGTTAATGGGCCTTCATTTCATATTTGCCGGCGCGCGCGCGGGGCAGCCCGGCATCTTGGCTACGTTCCAGGAGAACAAGACCCAGCTGGGAAGGATCGTGCACAGCTTCGGCTGGTCCCTCGACGATGAGGGCGTTCACATCCTGAGCCGGAGTCTCGTCGACATGTACATCGACGAGTGGGTCTACGAGCTCCTCGACCTGGTCGAGGAGACGGGCGCCAAGCGGATTGTCATCGACAGCCTGCCCGATGTGATGACGACGGCGAACGACCCGGTGCGCTTTCGCGAGTGGATGTTCTCGCTCGTTCAGCGCTGCACGCGCCGCGGCATCAGCTTGATGATGATCGTCGAGGTGCCCGAGCTGTTCGAGCTGCGGAAGATCTCGGAGCACGGCCTTTCGCACCTGGCGGACAACGTCATCCTGCTGCAGTACCGCCATGAAGGCGCCCAGCTCGCTCGCACGATGACCGTCCTCAAGACGCGTGCGATGCACCATCACCCGGTGGTGCGGCACTACGAGATCACTGAGAAGGGATTCGTGCTGGGGGAACAGGTAGCCGTCAGCTGACCACCGGACGCTGACTTAGGGTTACTGGTGTCCTATGGCACCCACCGGAAGAGAGCTGCTCGCCGAAGCCGCAGACGCGGGGGAGGACCTCGAGACGGTCGCGAGGGGCTTGCTCCAGCGGCTGGCCCAGCTGACCGGCCTCAGCTCCACATACCTCGCCGAGACCAGGCTCAGGGAAGACGAGCAGCTGATCCTCTTCTCATACAACTCGAGCCAGATCTTTCACATCCCGGAGGGAGTCACCCTGCCATGGTCCGAGGCAGTATGCCGATTTGTGGTCGAGGGCGGCCCGAACTACTCCAAGGACGTCCCCAAAGCATTTCCCAAGAGCAGCGTCGCTCGGCTGCTCGAGATAAGGACCTTTGTCTCGTACCCGGTGTTCGCCTCCGACGGTAAGTTCTTCGGCACGCTGTGCGGGGCGAGCAAAGGCGAGGTCGACATCGAGGACCAGATCCTCGACCTGATGCGCGAGTGCGCTCGACTGTTGGGTCAGCGGCTCAAGCGAACACCGATCGGCGGCAAGCCACCTGTCGGTTAACGCGCGGGCCGACGTCGCCATCGTCGGCCTGGGTGCGATGGGCGCGCTCTCGGCGTGGCAGCTGGCTTCACGCGGCGCGACGGTGATAGGCATCGATCGCTTCGCGCCTGGCCACGACCGTGGCTCATCGCACGGCGACACACGCATCTTTCGAACCGCCTATTTCGAGAGCCCCGAATACGTGCCGCTCCTCCAGCGCGCACGCGTGTTGTGGCGCCAGCTCGAAAAGGAAACCGGCGCGGATCTGCTCACGTTGACCGGCGGGCTGGCGATCGGACCGCCGGATGGAGAGCTGGTGAGCGGCGTGCTGTCGAGCGCTCGCCAGAACGCTCTCTCGCATCGCGTGCTGGATGCATCCGACATGAAGCGGCTCTACCCACAGCACCTTCTCGCAGGCGATGAGGTCGCGGTTTTCGAAGAGGACGCCGGCTTCTTGCGACCCGAGGCGTCGGTGGCGGCTGCGACCGCACGGGCCCGGGCGCTCGGCGCACGGGTGATGAGCGAGACCGAGGTTACCGCGATCGGTCCTTCGGATGGCGATGTCGTGATCGAAACCTCTGCCGGCCGCCTCATCGCCAAGCGCGTGATCGTGGCCGCGGGCGCATGGACTCCGAAGCTGATGCGCGATCTCGATCTGCCGCTCGTCGTCGAGCGCCAGGTGATGGTGTGGCTTGCA
>DASVEP010000214.1:0-2429 GCA_036380475.1 Candidatus Dormiibacterota bacterium | reverse complement strand
GCGGCGGCTTTGACGACGCAGTGGGAGTCGTCCATGACGATGATCCCGCCCGATCCGCCCATCGTGCCGATGGACTTCAAGTAATCGAGGTCGGTCGACGTGTCGAGCATCGAGGCGGGGAGGACCTTGGCCGACGAGCCGCCCGGCCAGAACACCTTGAGCTTGCGCCCCGGCAGGGCGCCGCCCGCCAGCTCCTCGATGATGTGCCGGTAGGTGACGCCGATCTCGATCTCGTAGTTGCCGGGCTTCTGGACGTCGCCGCTGACCGTGACCATGCGCGTGCCCTTCGCCTTTTCCGTGCCGCGCTTGGCGTACTCGGCGCCGCCGTTTCTGATGATCCAGGGCACCGTCGAGAGCGTCTCGACGTTGTTGACCGCAGTCGGCATGCCCCAGGCGCCTTTCACGGCAGGAAAAGGCGGTCTCGAGCGCGGCTGCGCGCGCTTGCCCTCGAGCGACTCGAGCAGCGCGGTCTCCTCGCCACATATGTAGGCGCCGTGGCCGCGATATAGGCGGACATCCATCGCGTAGTTCGACCCGAAAGGATGCTCGCCGAGGTAGCCCTTCTCGTGGGCTTCGGCGATGGCGTCACGGAGCATCTCGTAGGGAAGGTCGTACTCGCCGCGGATGTAGATCCAGGCCTGGTGGCCGCCGATGGCGAAGCTGGCGATCGCTGCTCCCTCGATGAGCATGTGCGGCGAGTTCTCCATCAGGTAGCGGTCTTTGGCGCTGCCGGGCTCCGATTCGTCCGCGTTGACGACGATGTACTTGGGCCCCGGATGGTCCTTGGGGACGAACGACCACTTGGTCGCGGTGGGAAAGTCGGCGCCTCCCCTTCCGCGCAGGCCTGAGGCCTTGACCTCATCGATCACCTGGGCCGCGGTCATCTCACCGAGCACCTTGCGGAGGGCCGAGTAGCCGCCGAGGGATTCATAGACCTCGAGCGTGTGCAGGTTCGGCTTCTCGAACCATTCCGTCAGCACCGGACCGCCCACGGTCCCCCTTAGCTCAGCCACTCTTCTTCGCTCTCGGTTTTCTGGGTTTGACCTCCCCGCCTTGGGGGGAGGTCGGCTCCGCCGCAGGTGCATGGCCCTCTCCCCGACCCTCTCCCGGAGGGGGAGAGGGGGAGCGGCGCTCGGCGATGAGCGAATCGATCTTCTGATTGGTCAGATCTTTCTCGTACCGGTGGTCCAGCCGCGCCACCGGCGCGTACTCGCATGCGCCCAGGCACTCGACCTCCTCGTAGGAGAAGAGACCGTCCTTCGACACCTCTTCAGGCTCGTGCACGCCGATGGCGCCCTTCAGGTGCTCGACGATCTCATTCGCCCCTCGCAGCGTGCAGCTGAGGTTGGTGCACACGTAGAAGCGGTGCTTGCCGACCGGCTGCAGGTGGAACAGTGTGTAGAACGTCGCCACGCCTTCGACGTAGCCGGGGTCGAGCTGCAGCGCGGCGGCCACCTCGCTCATCGCCTCAGGAGTCAGGTAGCCGACCTCCTCCTGCGCAAGGTCGAGCGCAGGCATCACAGCCGAGCGGTGCTGCGGATACTTCGCCGGCAGTTCGCGAATCTCTTCAAGAACGTGCTCCGACAGAACGCTCATCGATCGCAATCCCCCAGCACCGTGTCCGCGGTGCCGATGATGGCGATCATGTCGGCCACAAAGTGGTTCAGCGCCATCCGCTCCAGCGCCTGCAGGTTGACGAATGAGGCGGAGCGGAACTTCACGCGCCGCGGCTTGTGCGTGCCGTCGCTCACGATGTAGCAACCGTTCTCGCCGCGACCCGACTCGACGGCGACGTATGCGTCTCCCGGCGGCACCGAATAACCCTCGGTGAAGAGCTTGAAGTGGTGGATGACCGCCTCCATCGAGGTCTCGAGCTCCTCGCGTGGTGGCGGCAGCATCTTGCGGTCGTCGACGTTGACGGGTCCGTCGGGCAGCCGGTCGAGGGCCTGCCTCAGGATCTTCACCGCCTCGCGCATCTCTTTGATGCGTACGAGGTATCGCCCGTAGCAATCGCAATCGTTGGAGACCGCGACCTCGAAGTCGTAAGTCTCGTAGCCGGAGTAGGGCATGGACTTCCGCAGGTCCCAATTCACGCCAGACCCGCGGAGCATCGGGCCGGTTGCGCCGAGCACCTTCGCATCCTCTGCCGTGAGGCGCCCGATCCCGATCGTGCGCGAGCGCCAGATCGGATTCATCGTCAGCAGGTTTTCGTATTCGTCGATGTGGCCGGGCATCTCGCGGATGAACTTGTCGAGCATCTCGAGGAACCTTGGTGTCGAGTCGGCCATGACCCCGCCGGGACGGATGTACGACGTGTGCATGCGAAATCCGGAGATCTCTTCGTTGAGGTCCATGATCGTGTCGCGCTCGCGGAAGCAGTACATCAGCATCGACATGGCGCCGAGCTCGAGCCCGCTCGTACCCATCCA
>DASVEP010000213.1:0-2900 GCA_036380475.1 Candidatus Dormiibacterota bacterium | reverse complement strand
TGATCTCGCGACCAAAACGACCAAAACGGCCACAACGACCGCATCGATTGCGCACTAGCGCAGCGCCGTCCAGAGTCGATATGAATGCAACCGGCCATCGAGCTGACCGGCGTCTCCAAGCGGTTTCTCACGCCGTCGGGCGGCGTTTACACGGCGCTTCGCGACCTGACGATGACCGTCGGCGCCGGAGAGTTCTGCGCCGTGGTCGGCCCGACCGGGTGTGGCAAGTCCACGACGCTCGCCCTGATCTCCGGCCTCGAGCCGGCCAGCGAAGGTGAGGTTCAGGTCTTCGGGAAGCCGGTCACGGGAATCGCCGACGGCATTGGGTACATGTTCCAGGCAGACGCCGTCTTTCCCTGGAAGACCGTGCTCGAGAACGTGGCCGCCGGACCTCGCTACCACGGCGTTTCCGCGCGCGGCGCCAGGGACAGTGCGCGAGAGTGGATCGCGCGCGTCGGGCTCGCCGGTTTCGAGGACCGCTATCCCTATCAGCTGTCCGGAGGCATGAGAAAGCGCGTCGCGCTGGCACAGAGCCTGATCAACGGACCGCAGATCCTGCTCATGGACGAGCCGTTCAGCGCCCTCGACGTGCAGACGCGCTCCCTGATGGAGAACGAGCTGCTCGCACTTTGGGCGGCGAGCTCGGCGTCGGTGGTGTTCGTCACCCATGACCTCGAAGAGGCGATCTCCCTCAGCGATCGCGTCTTCGTGATTACCGCGGGCCCGGGCACCGTCAAGAGCAACTACAAGGTCGACCTCCCCCGGCCTCGCAACGTCGCCGAGATCCGCTTCAACCCGCACTTCATCGAGATCTACGAAGAGATCTGGAAGGACCTCAAGGACGAGGTCCTGGTGAGCTATGAGCGCCAGAAGCGCGGTGCTGCGTAGGTTGGCTTTGAGCATCGAAAGCAGAGGCGGCAAGAAGGCCGAGACGGGCGCCGGCGTCGACCTCGTCGCGAAGAGGCGGCGCGAGCATCGAGCCAGGCGCCTGCAGGTGCAGGGGCTTCGTGTCCTCGTCGCGGTGGTCATCCTCGGCGGCTGGCAGCTGGGCGCGCAGGTCAGCGACTGCAACACCGCGGGACACCTGTGTGTCGTCGACAAGTTCTTCTGGTCGCAGCCCTCCGACATCTGGCAGAAGCTGTGGACCTGGATCACCCAGGGCACGGACCTCGGCCCGATCTGGGACCAGATCCTGGTCACCATGCAGGAGACGGTCGGCGGGTTCATCGTCGGCTCGATCCTTGGCGTGATCTTTGGGGTGGCCCTGGGGCGCAGCCGGCTGCTGGCCGACGTGATGGGTCCCTACATCAAGGCGGCGAACGCGATCCCGCGCGTGGTGGTGGGCGCGCTGTTCGCCATCTCGCTGGGCCTCGACATCAAGGCCAAGATCGCGACTGCCGCGATCCTGGTGTTCTTCGTCGTCTTCTTCAACGCCTTCCAGGGCGTTCGCGAGGTCGACCGCAACCTCATCGCCAACGCCCGGATCCTGGGCGCCCGGGACCGGCAGCTGACGACCGAGATCATCATCCCGTCGGCGCTCTCGTGGATCATCGCCAGCCTGCACACGAGCTTCGGCCTTGCGCTCGTCGGTGCCGTGGTCGGTGAGCTGTTCGGCGCCACACAGGGTCTTGGCGAGCTGATCTATGCAGCCAAGAACAACTTCGACGCGGCCGGCGTGTTCGCCGGCATGGCACTGCTCGCTGCCATTGCGCTGGTGGCAGAGGCCCTCATCACAGCGCTAGAGGACCGGCTCATCCGGTGGCGGCCGCCGGTCGCCACCGAGACGAGGATTTGAAGGAGGAGTCTGCGTATGCGACCTGGTAGTCCAAGGCTGTTGGCCTCGATTGCGGCCCTGTTCGTGCTTGCCGCCTGTGGCAGCACGAGCTCACCGTCCACGGGGGGCACGCAAACCGTCTCGCTGAAGATCATGGTCGGAGGCCTGAACAAGCAGATCTACCTCCCGAACATGCTCGCCCAGCGCCTCGGCTATTTCAAAGACTATGGCCTCAACGTCACGCTGATCGACGAAGGGTCCGGCCAGGCCTCCGAAGAGGAGGTTGTGGCAGGCAACGTCGACGCGGGTTCCGGCGCGTACGTGCACCCGATGGTGCTCAACACGCAGGGCAAGAAGATAGAGACCATCTGCCAGTTCGGCATCGCCCCGGGCGAGGCCGAGGTCGTCGACGCCAGCCTGACCAACATCACGAGCGCCAAGGATCTGGTGGGCAAGAACCTCGGGGTGACCGACCTCGGCTCGGGGACGCACGTCCTGACGCAGGCCATCATCGGGTCTGCGGGCGCGGACCCGACCAAGGCGCAGTACGTCGCGGTGGGCGCCGGTGACACGTTCATCGCCGCTATCCAGCAGAAGAAGATCGCGGCCGGGATGACCACCTTCCCGACCATCTCCCGGCTGGTCAACTCGGGCAAGGGCAAGATCCTCGTCAGCCTTCTCGACCCGCAGTCCACGCGCGCCGCCCTCGGTGGTGACTACCCGTTCATCGGCATCTTCGCCAAGAACGACTGGGTCAACAGCAACAAGGACGTCGCGCAGCGACTGGTCAACGCGTACGTCAAGACACTCAAGTTCATCCACTCGCACTCTGCGTCCGAGATCGCGGACAAAATGCCGACGGATTACTTCGCGGGCGACAAGGCGTCTTACGTCGCGGACCTGCAGAGCCAGCTCGGAATCTTCGGTACCGACTGCAGGATGCCGGCGGGCGGCCCGGAGAACGTGCAGAAGATCCAGCAGCAGTTCGTCGCAAGCTACAAGGGCAAGTCAGCCAACTTGAGCGAGACCTACACCAACGATTTCGCCGACAAGGCGAGCTAGGCAAACCACAGCAATCTGAGGGACCGGGCCACGCCTGGTCCCTCAGAGAAGCGAGGGCCTCAAG
>DASVEP010000212.1:0-4134 GCA_036380475.1 Candidatus Dormiibacterota bacterium | reverse complement strand
GAGTTGCGCACGTTGATGATGCTGACCAGGTCGCCGGCCAGGCGGACCTCGGTGCCGTATGGGACCGTCGCGGTGACGATGCTCTTGGTCAGGCGATCGAGCACGAACACCACGAGCGCGATCGTGAAGAACAAAACTCGGCCGGTATGGTTCTTCGAGTCGGTCAGCTTCGTTTCAGGCCGATCCAGATCTGTTCTCCTTCCAGCATCAGCTGCTCACCCTGACAATCGTCCTTGCCTGGTTCGAGCGTCACAGAGAGAGTTTCGGTCTTGATGTAGTCCGCGTGCTTTTGAATCGCGCGGGCCGGCATGCCGTCAGCGACGTAGCACGTGTGGATTCGATCTTCGACGTTGAGGCCGGACTTCTTGCGCCGGTCCTGTATCAACCTCACGACCTCACGCGCGAGACCCTCGAGGAGCAAATCCTCCGTGATCTCGGTGTCCAGCGCCACCTCGGACGCACCGAACTTGATCTCCTTGACGTTCAGCTCCTCGCGCACGATCGCGGCCACTTCTTCGGGCAGCGGTTCGCCAGGCACCGCCACCGAGGCGAGCGGTTGGCGGACCCTGATCCGGACCGCGTCCCTGGCCGCCAGGCCGGCCTCGACAGCCTGGCGAGCGAGCGCCATGTTGGCCTCCACCTGGGGGTCGTGCCATGCCATCGGCTCCGGGAAATCGCTCAAGTGGACCGATTCGCCCTGCGAGAGATTGCGGTACATCGAGTCAGCCATGAAGGGAACAAATGGCGCCATCAGCCGGCTGACGGTTGAAAGCGTCTCGAACAGCGTCTGATACGCGGCCAGCTTGTCGCGGTCGGACTGCGACTTCCAGAATCGCCGGCGCGATCGGCGCACATACCAGTTCGAGAGCTCGTCGACGAATCGCTGGATCTTCCGCGCCGGCTCGTTGGCGTCGTAGCGGTCCAGGCCGGTCGTCACCGCCTCCACAAGCCCGCTGAGCCGAGACAGCAGCCAGCGGTCGAGCACGTGGCGCTCTCCCACCGGTACCTGCGGCGCCGACGGATCGAAATTGTCCAGTCGCGCGTAGGTGACAAAGAACGAGTAGCAGTTCCAGAGCGGGATGAAGAACTGCTGCACCGTCTCGCGCAGCGCGGCATCCCCAGTGCGGTAGTTCTCGCCGACCTGCGTCGACGTATAGAAGTACCAGCGCACCGCGTCGGAGCCGAAATTGTCGAAGAGATAGTTGGGGTCAAGGACGTTGCCGCGCGACTTCGACGCCTTCTTGCCTTTGGGGTCGACCACCAAACCGAGGCAGATGACGTTGCGAAACGCGTTCTGCTTGAAGAGCAGCGTCGAGATTGCAAGCAACGAGTAGAACCAACCGCGGGTCTGGTCCATCGCCTCGGAGATGAAGTCCGCGGGGAACGTCGCCTCGAACTCCTCCTTGCCCTTACGCGGGTAGCCGCGCTGCGCGAACGGCATCGATCCCGAGTCGAACCACGCGTCGAGGACCTCAGGGATCCGCCTCATCGTGCCTCCGCATTTCTCGCACGGCAGGGTCACCGAGTCGATGTAGGGCCGGTGCAGGTCGGCGTCGTCGGCCAGTCCAATTTCCGCGGCCGAGCTGACCATGCGCTGCTCCTCGCACTGCTCGCAGACCCAGATGGGGATCGGCGTGCCCCAATAGCGCGATCGTGATATCGCCCAATCGACGTTGTTCTCGAGCCAGTCACCCATGCGGCCGGTCTTGATGTGCGCCGGCACCCAGTTGGTGGTGTTGTTGTTCGCGATGAGCTCGCTCTTCCGCTCGGTGGTGCGCACGTACCACGAATCCAGCGCGTAGTAGATGAGCGGTGTCTTGCACCGCCAACACTCGGGATACGTGTGCAGGATCGTGCCGGCCTTGTACAGCAGGCCACGAGCCTTCAGGTCGTCGATGATCAGGGGGTCCGCTTCTTTCGTGTGAAGGCCGGCGAACTTCTCGACGTAGGGCAGAAACTTCCCGTCGAGCCCGACTGTGTGCCGGAACGGAATGCCCTTTTCCTGGCAAAGCCTCAGGTCGTCGACGCCGTAGAGCGCCGAGGTGTGCACAACGCCGGTGCCCTCTTCGGTGGAGACGAAGTCCGCATCGACGACGTAATGCGCCCTTCCCTCGGGCGGGATCGAGTAGGGATAAAGCGGCTCATAGTCGAGACCGACGAGATCCTCGCCCTTCATGCGCTCGACGATCTCGTAGCTGCCGTCGAGCACCTCGAGGCGGGCTTGCGCCAGTATCAGAAGGTCGTCGCGGTCCCCCACGAACTCAGAGGCTTCGCCTTGAGTTCGCGAGGACCCCTGAACGTGCCTCACCTTGACGTAGTCGACGTCTCGGCCCACGGCGAGCGCAACGTTTCCGGGCAGCGTCCAGGGCGTGGTTGTCCAGGCCAGGATCGAGGTCTTGGGATCGTTCTTGAGACGGAACCGGATGAAGACGCTGGGATCGGGAACGTTGTCGCGGTAGCCCTGGGCGAGCTCGTGGCTCGAAAGCGGAGTCGCGCAGCGCGGGCAGTACGGCGCCACCCGGAAGCCTTTGTAGACCAGTCCCTGTTTCCACATCTCGCTGAGCGCCCACCAGACCGACTGGATGTAGTCGGACGTCAGAGTCCAGTACGCGTTGTCGTAGTCCTGCCAGAAAGCCATGCGCTCGCTGAACTCGACCCAGTCGGTCACATACTCGAACACGCTGTCCCGGCAAAGCTGGTTGAAGCGCTCGATGCCGATCTCGTTCTCGATCTCGAACTTGCCCGAGATGCCGAGCTTCTTCTCGATCTCGATCTCGACCGGTAAGCCGTGGGTGTCCCATCCCGCCTTCCGCTCGACGTAGAAGCCCTTCATCGTCTTGTACCGCGGGAACAGGTCCTTGAAGGCGCGCGCGAGGATGTGATGTGTGGCCGGCTTGCCGTTGGCGGTTGGCGGCCCTTCGTAGAAGACGAAGCGCGGGCGTCCGGCGCGCAGCTCGAGCGACTTCTGGAAGGCGCCTTCTTCCTTCCATTGCGCGAGCACCCGCTTCTCCAGGTCAGGAAAGCTGACCTTCTGGTCTACCTTGTCGAACATCTCACGCCGGACGAAACACTAAAAGTTTCGGAGGGCGGCGATGATGAAGTACGCCACGAGCGTCACCACCAGAGGTGAGAGGTCGATTCCTGAGACGGGCGGGATCCACCTCCGCACCGGCGCCAGCACCGGTTCGGTGATCTGCCAGGCGATGCGGGAGATCGAGTTCGTGGGGAACGGGTTGATCCACGAGAAGAGCACCCGCACGAACAGCACGATGATGAATGCGTAGAGGGCGTAGATCAGAAGCTGCGCGATTAGTGGCATCTCTCACACAACGATAGAGGTAGCCGGGCGCGGACCGAAGAGCACCCGGCCGAGCCGCAGCATCGTGCTCCCGGCGGCGACCGCCGCCTCGAAGTCGCCGCTCATGCCCATCGAGAGGATCGGCAGCTTCGTCCCGAGACGCTGCTCGGCCTCGTCTCGCAGCTCCCGCAGCTCGGCGAACGCTTCCGCCGGGTCGCCTTGGGCCGGCCCCATCCCCATAAGGCCCTGCAGGTCGAGCATGCCGGCGGCGGCGGTAATCACCTCCATGGCCTCGGCGGGGTCGGCGCCGGACTTCTGCGGCTCGCGGGCTACGTTGACCTCGACCAACACCGGCTGGAGCGGGGCCAATCTCGCGATCACCTCGGCCAATCGCACGGAGTCCACGGACTGGATCAAAGCGAATCGTCCCGCCGCCTGCCGCGCCTTGTTCGTCTGCAGGTGGCCGATGAGGTGCCATTCGGCCTCGGGCAGGAGGTCCATCTTTGCGAGCGCCTCCTGGACGCGGTTCTCTCCGAGCTTCGGCAGGCCGGCCGCCATCGCGTCACGGCAGACCGAGACGTCGAAGCCTTTCGTGACCGCGACGATGGCGACCTCATTCGGGTCGCGACCGGCGCGGGCGATCCGTTCACGGACCGACGCGAGATTCTGTGCGACGGTCACCGCGTGGCCAGGATGGCCGGGTTTATCCCGGCCGTGCTCAACAAGCCTGGATCCCTCTCCGCGTGGCTTGGAGTTGGCAACTAAATAGATCCCGTCCCGGGGAAAGTGAGCAGCCCCTCGGCGGAGCCGACGGGCGATGAGCGGAAACCGCCGAG
>DASVEP010000211.1:0-21120 GCA_036380475.1 Candidatus Dormiibacterota bacterium | reverse complement strand
AGCAGTCGAGGCTTCGCAAAAACCTGCACTGCAACCGTGGCCAGGCTGGCGCCACCGGAAGCCGTCCACCGCTCGGCTACCTCCTTCTGGACCACGAGCGACAGCCGGCGCGGCCGCGGCTCGCGGTCGAGGAGCCTGCGGGTCAAGGCGCCGGTCAGGTTGTACGGAATGTTGCCGGCGACGACGTGGCCGCCGGCTGGAAAATATTTCGATTGGTCGAGCTGGAGGATGTCGGACTCGACGACCTCGACGTTCGTCAATCCGCCGACCACCTCGTCCAGAACGAGGATCAGCCGGCGGTCCAGCTCGACCGCGACCAGCCGCCGGCAGCGTTCTGCCAGCGCCAGTGTCAGCGCGCCGGCTCCAGCTCCGACCTCCAGCACTTCGTCATCGGCGGTGAGCTCGGCCGCATCGGCGATCCTGTCTCGCAGCGTCGCATCGACGATGAAGTTCTGGCCCAGCGAGTGCTTGAGATCGATGTGGTGTCGGCGAAGCAGCTTCGCGAGCTGGTCCGGGTCGGCAGGGTCGATCACGTCATCCTCCGAAAGAGGGCCAGCGCATTTGCGCGCTCGATCTCGGCAAGCTCATCGAGGCTGAGGCCCCGCAGCTCGGCTGCGAGCGTCGCCGTGTCGAGCAGATAGGCCGGCCGGTTGGGCACGCCCATCCGTTTGTGTGCATTGCCATAAGGTGAGTCGGTCTCGAGCAGTAGACGATCCGCCGGGCAGCGCTTGACGACCTCGCGCAGCGCATTTCTGCTGGGTCTGGTGACGAGACCCGCAAAGGAGAGGTAGAAGCCAAGCGCCAGGAAGCGCTCGGCCCATTCCCATTCGAGCGCGAAGTAGTGCATGACGCCGCGCAGGCCGGGATGCTCTGCAATCGCATCCGCCAGCTCGGCGGTTGCGCCGCGGTTGTGGATCGAAACCGGAAGGTCCATCTCGACAGCAAGCGCGAACAGGTGGTCAAGCCGAGCCGCTTGCACCTCGCGCGGAGGCCCCGGTTCCTCGAAATCGAGGCCGATCTCGCCAATCGCGACCGCGCGCGGATCAACAGCCAGCGCCCGCATCGCGTCGAGCTCAGGAGCTGACGCGTTGGTTGGAAAATGACCGATGCCCGCGAACACCTCCGGATGCTGATGAGCCAGCGCCAGCGCTTGGCGGTTGCGCTCCGGGTCGACGCCCATCGTGATCATGCGGGTCACGCCGGCTTCGACCGCCGCCTCCACCACCTCCTGCGAATCGCCCAGCTCTTCGAGGTGGAGATGCGTGTCTACAAGAGACGCGGCCGGAAAAGACCTCGACGCATCTTCGGCGCCCATGCGGCCCATCTCCGGGCTCAGCTCCTACGCTGCTCGCTCACGAATTCACGATGCGCTCGCTCCGCTGCTCGTCGCTTCGCCCGGATCTGGACCACCTGGATCGCCGAATCTCTCGCCGAGGTTTTTCGGCCACGTCTCAAGATTGCGATTCCTCTTCGACCACCTCATCGAGCCGCTTGAAGAGCGCCTCGGGCGCGGGCAGCGTGCGTCCCGGTGGGAGCTCTGAGGTTCGCCACCGGTCGGCATTCTCGTAGTCGCCGGTGATGACCGTGTGGGTGTCGCCGTCTTCAGAAAACTCCCGCACATCGGGTTGCGGAGCGATCACATCGTCGTAGCCCAGCATGTGGTGAAGGCGCTGCGACGAAAACGGCAGGAATGGCGTCAGCATCGTTTTCAGGTTGTCGACGCAGCGCAGGGCAACGTAGAGGACGGTCCCCGCCCGACCGCGATCCGTCTTGATCGAGTGCCAGGGCTGCTCGGTGCCGAGGTAGACGTTGACCCGAGCCGCCATCGCCATCGCGTACTTGAGGGCGACCTGAAAACGCGCCTGGCCCAGCTGAGAGGCGACGTAGTCGAGCGCATCCTCGACCTCTTTGATAAGCGCGCGGTCCGCGTCCGTGAGCTGCTCGGGTTGCGGCACCGCACCGAAGTTGCGATGCGCGTTCACGAGCGTGCGATGCACGAGGTTGCCCCACGTGGCCACCAGCTCGTCGTTGTTCCGGCGCACGAACTCCGACCACGTGAAGTCGGTGTCCTGGTTCTCGGGGCCGGCGATCATCAGGTAGTAGCGAAGCGCGTCCGCGTCATACCGCTCGAGAAAGTCGCGCACGTATATGACCTGCCCGCGAGAGGTTGAGAACTTCTTGCCGCCCATGTTCAGGTATTCGCTGGCGACGATGTCATCCGGCAGCTCGAGATCGCCCACGCCCATCAAGATCGCCGGCCACATCACCGTGTGGAAGGTGATGTTGTCCTTGCCCATCACGTAGTAGTGCCAGGCGGTGTCGTTCTCCCACCAGTCCTTCCATGCATCGGGTTGTCCCCGCTGGATCGCCCATTCGATGGACGCCGAGAGGTAGCCGATCACAGCGTCGAACCAGACGTAGATCTTCTTGTGTGGGTTGTTTTCCCATTCCGGCAGGGGCACCGGAACGCCCCAGTCGAGGTCGCGCGTTATCGCCCGCGGCTTCAGATTGCGAACGAACTCGAGCGAGTACTTGCGCACGTTGGGCCGCCAGTTGTCGTGGTTCTCGATCCAATTCTTCAACTGCTCGCCAAGCGCGGGCAGATCGAAAAAGAAATGCTCGGTCTCGCGAAATTCGACTGCCGCATCGCTGCCGCGTTGATGTGGATTGATCAGATCGATCGGGTCGAGCTGGTTTCCGCAGTTGTCGCACTGGTCTCCGCGTGCCGAATCGAATCCGCAGATCGGGCACTTTCCCTCGATGTAGCGGTCCGGCAACGTGCGGCCACTCCCGGGGTCGAAGGCGCCCATCTGCGTCTTCTTCACGAGGTAGCCCTTTTCGTAGAGCTTGAGGAACAGGTCCTGGGTCACGCGGTAGTGGTTGCGCGTTGTCGTGCGCGTGAAGATGTCGTACGTCATGCCGAGGCGGCGGAGGTCTTCGACGATGAGCGCGTTGTTGCGGTCGACGAACTCGCGTGGCGGAACGCCCTCTTTGTCCGCCTCGTAGGTGATCGGGGTGCCGTGCTCGTCGGTGCCGCTCGCCATCAGTACGCGCGAGCCACGCAGGCGCTCGAAACGTGCAAGCACGTCGGCAGGCACGGCGAAGCCGGCCACGTGGCCGATGTGGCGCGGGCCGTTGGCATAGGGCCACGCCGGCGCAACCAGGACTGTTCTTTGCTTACGCTCCACTTTGTGGACAGTATCGGCCAGCGTGGGGCCTGATCTCATCGGCTCGGGACGCCCCAGACGGCCGATCCCGTCCACTTAACACAAGCGTAAACTCGCCGCGCGGCGGGTCGCCCAGGGCGTTCAGAACCTCAGCCGCAGTTCCGCGCAGCACCTGCTCGTGAAGCTTGGTGAGCTCCCGGGCCACCGTCAGGTGCCGGTCGGGCAGCACGTCCTGAATGATCGCCAGCGACTTGCGCACGCGATACGGCGAATCGAAGGCGACGGTGGGACGTGGATCGGTGGCGATCGAGGCGAGCAGGCGACGCATCTCACCGGGTTTGCGTGGCAGGTAGCCGATGAATGTGAAACCCGGTCCCCCGTACCCCGCCACGGTTAGGGCGGCCGTGACCGCACTGGCTCCCGGGATTGGCACGACCACGTGCCCTGCGGACCAGGCCGCTTCCACCAGCGCCTGGCCAGGGTCGCACAGGGTCGGCGAGCCGGCGTCGCTCACGAGCGCAACATCGCCTTCGTCAAGTGCTGCCATCACCCGCGGCAGACCCCGCCGCTCGACCGGTGCTCGGTAACTGATCAACGGCTTGCGGATTGCATGTCGCGCAAGGAGCCGCGACGTGATCCGGGTGTCCTCCGCGGCGATCGCGCCAACCTCGCCCAGTACCCGCAGCGCTCGAGCGGTCACGTCTTCGAGATTCCCGATCGGCGTCGCGACGACGAACAAACGACTCAATCGCTCTCCAACCACTCACCTACCTGATCGGATATCTCCGCAGATGGACCCACGAATCGCGAAGCGGGCGGCAAGACATCGAGGAACGCCTTGCCGTAGTCGCGCCCGAGGATGCGGTTGTCAAGGATGACCACCGCGCCGCGATCGCTCGAGCGCCTGATCAGCCGCCCGAAGCCCTGCTTGAGCCTGAGCGCCGCTTGCGGAAGCGCGAGCTGCGTGAACGGATCGCGCACGCGCTCTGCCCGCGCCGCATAGACCGGGTCGGTCGGGACCGGGAATGGAAGGCGGACCATGATCACGCAGCTGAGGCGCTCCCCGGGAACGTCGATCCCTTCCCAGAAGCTCGAGGTTCCGAGGAGGAGCGGGCGCTCGGCTTCCTCGAAGGCCTTGAGGAGCGGCCGGCGCTGGCCGTCGATGCCCTGCGCGAGGATCAGCACGTCGTCGAGGTCGACCCGCTGCTTGAGGGCGGCGTGGACATCGCGCAGCTGGCGATGAGATGTGAACAGCACCAACGTCCTCCCGCCGACGCGGCGAGCCAGCGCGGCCACGATCTGCTCAACGCCCAGGTCGAAATCCTCATTCTCGGGCGCCGGCAGGTCGGTCGGTAGGCAGACCAGCGCCTGGTGCAGAAAATCAAACGGAGACGGAAGGACGAGCTCTTCGGCCTGCGGGCCAAGGCCGATGCGCGAGCGAAAGTAGTCGAAGCTGCCACCCACCGCCAGCGTCGCCGAGGTGAAAACCGTCGACCGCCGCTCCGAATACACGCGCTCGCGAAGCAGCGAGCCGACGTTGATCGGGGCGGCGCGCAGGATGAGGTTCTCGGTTCGGGTTGCGAGCGTGAACCAGTAGACGCGATTTGGATCGGGCTCCAGGAGCGCCTCGCCGAGGAGCGTCGCCGCGTTATGAAGACGGCCACGGATGATCTCGAGCTCTCGCACACGCTGGTCGGGTTCGGTGCCGCCCAGCCACTCTCTCGAGCCGCCGACCCCACGTCGCAACGCCACATCAAGCGCCGCAAGCGATGTGGTCGCGTTTTCGCCGGCCAGGCGAACCGACGCCCAGCCGTCATCGTCGTCGCGGATCAGTTGCGTGATGCGCAGCGACTCTTCGCGTCGCTCTGACTCGATCAGCCGGCTCCCAACCCAGCCCACCGCGGTTGCGAACAGGTCGCGCACGCGGTCACCGGCAGCGAGCGTCAACGGGACGGCGTCTGCAAACGCCTCGCCCGATGCGCCGAGGTGCGGCTGCCGACCGAGTTCCGCCAACAGGCTCGAAGAACCCCCGGCGCCCAGTCTCTCCAGCAGCGCCTGAAGCCCCGGACCATCGACCTCCTGTCTCAGCCCACGCGTCGCCGCGTCCTCGAGGTGATGGGCCTCGTCGATGACCAGGTGATCGAACTCGGGGAGCAGCCCGCCACCGATCTCGGCGTCGGCCAGTAGCAGGGCATGGTTGACCACGACGATGTCCGCCGCCTCGGCCTCGGCCCGAGCGCGGTGCACGTAGCAATCCTCCTTCGTGCAGTGGATGCCGACGCAGTCAAGCGGGTCTGATGCGATGCGCGCCCATGACACCTCTTCTCTGCCGTGCAAACGCAGCTCGGAGCGGTCGCCGCTCTCGGTGCTGTGAAGCCAGACGAGGACTTTGAGCTTGAAGCGCAGCTCGTCGGCGTCCTGGCAAGGCTCGGCGAGGTAGCGCCGCCAGCGGCGTAGAGAGACGTAGTTCGAGCGGCCCTTGAGCAGGCACGCCTTGAATTCCCACGGCAGCCATTCCCGCAGCCCCGGGAGGTCCTTGCCCATCAGCTGCTCTTGAAGCGTGTGGGTGTCGGTCGAGATCACGACGCGCTCCCCGTGGCGCACGGCCCGAACGATCGAAGGCACCAGGTAGGCGAGGCTCTTGCCGGTGCCGGTGCCCGCCTCAACGAGCAGGCTTCCGCCCCGCGCCTGGATCTGCGCGACAGCAAGCAGCATCTGCACCTGCGGTTCGCGATGTTCGTATCCCGGCAGAAGGCCGGCGAGTGGGCCCTCCGGACCGAGGAGCGCCGCTACGAGGTCGGGGTCGTCGGGCGGCGGCCCGGTCGGTTTGGCCTTGCGCTGCGCGTGCGCACGTGATGCCGATGCCGGAACCGGATCGGGATTAGGCGCAGTCAGCGCGTCAGCAAAGAACCTTGCGACCGGCCACACATACGGGGCGACCAGCGCCAGCATCGACTCCTTCAAGCCTTCGTCTAGCGCGGCCGCCTCCTCCCTCAGCCGCAGAAGCAGCTGGCGGGTGGCATCGGCGTCATCGAGGGCGCGATGCGGTCTCGGCTGCGAAAACCCCAGCTCGGTCGCGAGCAGCGGCAGGCTGTGGCTGGCCGCGCCGGGCAACAAGATGCGGGCCACGTCGAGCGTATCCAGGATTTCGGTGTTCTCTTCCCAATGGCCTGCGGCGGTGAGGAAATCCACGTCGAGGCGCGCTCCATGTCCGACGGTCTGGCGGCCGCGCAGAAAATCGCCAAGCTCCGCGAGCGCCGCCTCGGGCGTAGAAGCGCCACGAAGATCGTCGGGGTTTATGCCCGTCAGCCTCAGGACCGGCTCGGGTACGGACCGCCCAGGGTCAACCAACCGCTCCATTGACGCGGTTACCCCATCGGGCGTGAAAGCAACGGCTCCGACCTCGATCACTCGATCTCGGGCCGGGTCGAGACCTGTGGTCTCGAGGTCAAGGGCTACGTATTCCGGCACCGGCGCTCTGGATTTTACGTGTGGCGGCCCCTGCGCTATCAGGGGGTTGACCAGAGCGCTGGTTGGTATATTTGCGCGGCGATGCAGACTGGCGCGATCGAGGCCCCGAAGAAACTCGAGGATTTGCACGTCCGTCGAGACCTCGTCGCAAGCCTTCTTCTCCGCACGCTGGCCTTCGCAGACCAGCTGAGCGGCGCGGCCATCGAGACCAGGCTCGGGCTTCCTTTCGAGACGCTGCAACCGATCATCGAAGAGTTCCAGAAGAGCCAGCTCATGGACACGATGGGCTTCTCCAACGAGCCCGGCCTCGAGGGCCGTCCGATTCCCGTGCGCATGAGCTACACGGTTTCGAGCGCAGGTCGCCAGCGCGCGGCGGAGATGTCCGCGGTGCAGACGCGATACCTCGGGCCGTGCCCGATCAACTTCGACGACTACCTCACACTCATTCGCTCGCAGTCTGTCGGCAAGGCCAACGTCACGGACGCTTCGCTGAAAAAGGCGCTTGGGACGCTGGAGCTCGAGCAGCATGTCATCGACCAGATCGGCGGCGCGATGGTCTCGCGCGCATCGCTGTTCATCTTCGGTGCGCCCGGCAACGGCAAGAGCACCATCACCGAGCGCATGGCCCTCTTGATGGGCGCGCCGGTCGAGATTCCGCATGCGGTCGCGGTCGGCGACGAGATCATCCGCGTCATCGACCCCGTCTATCACAAGATCGCCGACGGTGCGCAGCCCATCGACCGGCGGCTCGTCAAAGTAGAGCGACCGGTGGTGGTCGCCGGCGGCGAGCTGAAGCTCGTGCAGCTCGATCTCACGTACGACTCTTCAAACCGCTACTACGAAGCGCCTTTGCAGTGGAAGGCGAACGCCGGTGTGTTCGTCATCGACGACTTTGGGCGCCAGGAGGTGCCGCCGATGCGCCTCCTCAACCGCTTCATCGTGCCGATGGAGAAGAAGGTCGACTACCTAGACCTCTCCGCCTCGGGCCGCAAAATCGAGCTACCGTTCCTTTGCCAGATCGTCTTCTCCACGAACCTGTCGCCCACGGAGCTGGTCGACGAAGCCTTCCTGCGTCGCATGGCGTACAAGATTGGAGTCAGCAACCCGTCCCCGGAAGCGTTCGGCCGCATCCTGCGCTACGAATGCGACCGCCAGGGCGTGGCGTTCGACGAGAAGGCGATCGGATATCTCCTCAACAACCTCTATGGCAAGAAGCCGCTTCGCGGCTCGCACCCGCGCGCGCTCATCGCACGGCTCGTCGACCTCGCCAACTACCGGCAGGAACCACCGCGTCTCACGCCGCAGACACTGAAAGAGGCGTTCGACGCCTGCTTCAACCCCGCGCTCGGCAGCCTGACCGAAGAGGATTGGGCCCGACCCGCAATCAACTAGTTATGAGGAAAAACCTGCCGGTTTTCCCTCATCGCGCGCTGCCCCCGCGCAACCAGGGCGCGGGGTCCCCGGAGGGTGCGCGCTGCGCTCTTTCCCGCTGAAGAGATCTACTGAATGAGACTCCTGGCCCTGCAGGAGTGATTGGAACAAAGTCGCGGCCGGGATAACCCGGCCGCCCCAGCCACGCCAGAATCAGAGTGCGGCTGGCGTGGTAACGCCTTTCAGTCGCTCGCGCCACGAAGCCAGGTCACTGAAAGCTCCGCGCTGATACTCCGGAAGTAGCTCTGCGATCTCGAGCATGATCGCCTCCGCAGCCTCCTCGCGCGTGATCCTCGTGCCGTCGGGACGTCTCGACCGCACGAGGAACGGCTTGCCGAACGTGACGCTCACCGGCGTGCGTCGCGGCCAGCGCGCACCCTTGGGCAGGCACTCGCGCGTGCCGGTCAGCCCAACCGCAACAACAGGGCATGCCGCCTTCTGAGCTATGAATCCCGCGCCAGGCTCAGGCTCGGCAAGCAAACCCGACTCGACCCGCGTGCCCTCCGGATAGATGATCAACGCATTCCCCGCTTTCAAGATGTCGAAGGCGCGGCGCAACGCGGTGCGATCAGCGGAGTGGCGCACGACCGGAAAGGCGTGGTACTGACGAAACAGCCAATCGATGAAGCCGCCGTTGAAGTACTCCGACTTCGCCATGCTCCAGTTGTCGCCTCGTGGCAAGAATGCGGGCACCATCGGCGGGTCGAGCGTGGCGGAATGATTGGGGCAGATGATCACCGGCCCGCGACGAGGCACGTTCTCCGCGCCGACTACTTTGAAGAGGCCGAAGAGGAACGTGCGCGTCATCGCGCGCATCAGCCAACGCAGGAACGCGTACATCATTTTCCGGGGCGCCCGCCCTGTATGCGACGGACGATGAGGTCCACGACTTCATCGACGTCGATGTTGTCGGTGTCGATCACCACTGCATCCGCCGCAGGCTTCAGTGGCGCGACAGCACGCTGCGTGTCGACTCGATCGCGAGCCTCGACCTCGCGACGCATCACGTCAGGATCGACCCTTTCGCCTCGGCGTTCGTATTGGGCCGCACGGCGCCGCACTTTTTCGTCGAGGCTTGCCGTCAGGAAAAACTTGTGGTCGGCGTCCGGAAACACGACTGTGCCGATGTCGCGACCAGCCATCACCACGCCGCCTTCTCCGAGCTTCCTCTGTTGAGTGACCAGCGCTTCGCGCACGCCGGGGATGGCGGATACGCGCGGAAGCGCTTCTGCGAAGTCCGCGTCATAGATGCCATCTGTCAGCTCAACGTCGTCTGCCCACACGCGATCTCCGTCCACCCTGAGACGCACTGACTGGGCGAGCTTCGTAACCGCCTCTGCGTCGCCGGCGTCGATGCCGCGCTCCGTGGTGAGCCTCGTGATGGCTCGATACATCAGCCCGCTGTCTACAAAGGGCAGTCGGAGTTGATCCGCCACTCGTTTGCCGACAGCCGACTTCCCGGTTGCCACGCCGCCGTCGATCGTGACGATCATCAGGATTCGATCCGAACCGCGCGGCGCAGCGCGTCGACCTCCGCCTCGCCCAGGACACGCCAGTCTCCGATTTTCAATCGCCCGAGCCTCAACGGACCGAAGCCTGTTCGACTCAATGATTGGACCTTGTGACCCACTGAATGGAGCATCCGGCGCACCTGGCGATGGCGGCCCTCGCGGATCACCACGCGCAGCTCGGCTCGACCGCCGCCCTGGGCCGCCTCGAAGCCGATGACCTCAACGTCGGCGGGCGCGGTCCTGCCGTCATCCAGGTCGACGCCCTTGCGCAGAGATTCCACGTCGCTCGCGCTGGGGTTGCCTGCGACAACGACGAGGTACTCCTTGGCCACCTTGTAACGAGGATGCGTGAGGCGAAAGGCGAGCTCGCCATCGTCGGTGAGGACCAGAAGGCCGGTTGTGTCGGCATCGAGCCTGCCGACCGGAAATAGACGGTGACCGGCGAGGCCTTCGTCACCGATCGCGTCCAGTACGGTCGGGCGCGACTCCTCGTCTTTCGCCGTCGTGATGACACCCAGCGGCTTGTTGAGCATGAGGTAGCGATGCTTCGTGCGCGGTTTGACGATTCGACCGTCGACCGTGACCGTGTCTCTGTCTGGGTCGACGAGCACGCCCGACGGCGGCGGCAGGTCGCCATTGACACGCACGGAACCGGCGGCTATCAGCTCGTCCGCGCCTCGCCTACTGGCGACACCGGACCGCGCGAGAAAGCGATTCAGCCTTTCCAATCACATCGCATCAACGTCAGCGGATTCGACTGACGGTTTGGGCAGATGGTCGAGCGACTCGAGGCCCATCACCTGCAGGAACCGCATCGTCGTGCCGTACAGCTTGGGCTGACCGGGTCCGCTGCCTCGTCCGACTTCGACGATGAGGTCGCGCAGCTCGAGGTTGGTGAGCACGCTCTCGCAGTTGACCCCGCGCACCTCCTCGATACGCGAGCGAGGAACCGGCTGCTGGTAGGCGACGATCGCCAGCGTCTCGTATGCCGCCGCCGACAGCCTGCCGGAAACTTCCGGGCGCAGAGCACGCCTGACCGCAGCAGCGAATGCGGGACGCGTCGCCAGGTGCAGCTCGTCGTGGTGGCGCATCAACATCACCCCACGACCCTCCAGCCCCTCCCGCAGCTCGCCGAGAGCGCGCTCCACCGCGGCGCGGTCGCTATCCGTCGCCTGCTGCAGCTCTCGAAGCGTCAGCGGGCGGTTGGAGCTGAAAAGGATGGCTTCGATAGCCGCCGCAAGGTCGCTCACGTGGCGGTTCTCGGCTCGATGTGGATTGGTCCGAAACGTTCCTTCTGGCGCACGCTGATCAACGAACGACGCAGCAGCTCGAGCACGGCCACGAAAGTCACTACGGCCTCCAGCCGGTCCTCGGATTCGAGGATCAGCTCGAGGAGTTCGATTGGGCCCTTGCGCAGGCGATCCGTGATGAGATCGAGCTTTTCCTCGAGTGTCCACGTGCGGCCCGTGACCACAACCGGTCGCGGCGGGATTCGCGCCAGGACGCTGTTGAAGGCGACGATGAGGAGCCCGATCTCCAGCGGCTCTTCCTGACCGGCGGCTTCGATCTGACGGGCGGGGGGCGGAAAGGAGAAGGAATCCTGCTCAGCCCGCTCCATGAGGCCTTCGGCCATCTGCTTGTAGACGCGGTACTCCTCCAGCCGTTTGCGGACCTCCTCCTCCCAACCCAGGAGGTCGGTTTCCTCTTCGGTCTGCGGCTCGCCGGGCAGGAGGCGGATCGACTTCAACAGCAGAAGGCGCGCCGCCATCCAGAGAAACTCGGCCATTTCCTGGGGGTCAGCGACTTCGCGCGCTGCGATCTCGACGAGGTACGCATCGGTCACACGCGACAGCGAGACCTGGAAGATGTCGACCTCTTCCCGTTCGGCCAACGCGAGAAGAAGCTCGAGAGGCCCTTCGAAAACGGCCGTCTTGACGTCGAGGCGTGGGCCAGCCACCGGCGGTTCCAACGGACCTAACTCTATCTGAGGTCTACTTGGTGGAACCTTTCAACCCTGGCGCTGTAATGCCATCGGCGGCGCAAACCCCCGGGACTACCGGTCTGGCTCGCGTGGGCTAGTCGGGCCTCGATCTTCTCCTCGAGCACATCCGACACGTCGACCTCGAGCGTGGGTTGCGTGCCGCCGAAGCACCATGCCTCCTTCGTCTCGTGCGGCGGCCCGGCCTTCGGGAACGTGAGCGCGTCGCGCGCGCACGGCCACGCTGCATCCAGGGCCACCCGGCCGACCACCCGGTGGTCTGGGTGGAAGCGATAGCCCACGTTGGGGTCGAACGTCAAAAGCACATCGGGCTTTGACATGCGGATCTCGCGCACGAGCTCCTCGCGCAGCTCGAGGTCTTCCGTCAACTCGGCGTCGGGATGGCGCAGGAACGCCACGCGCTTGACGCCCATCACATACGCCGCTGCTTCCTGCTCCCGCTCGCGGATCCGCGCGACCTTCGCTCTGGATTTCGAGACATCCCGCGCACCCTTGTCCCCAGAGGTGGCGAGCACGAAGTCGACGAGGACGCCGCGTGTAGTCATCTTCAATACCACGCCCCCACAGTAGAACTCGATGTCGTCAGGGTGCGCGACGATACAGAGCGCGCGCTTGATGCGGCGATCGTCGGGGCCGCTGTACAGCTTGCGCCCCGCCATCAGCGTCTGCGAGCTTCGTCGATCAATTCGCGAGCACGAGCCAACGCCTTCGTGGTGACCCCGCCGCTCATCATCCTGGCCAGCTCCGCCGCCCGCTCCTCATCGGAATGGAGCTCACGAACGGAAACCACGTTGCGCCCGTCCGACCCAGGCGCCTTCTCCACCACCAGGTGATGATCTGCGAACGATGCAATCTGGGCGAGGTGTGTCACCACCAGCACCTGGCGCTTGGCCCCGAGAGCCTTGAGCCGCAGGCCGACCTGGGTCGCAGCCTCGCCTCCGATGCCGGCGTCGACCTCATCGAAAACGAGCGTGGGCAGCCGATCCGCATCGGCGCCGACCGTCTTGATCGCGAGCATCAGCCGCGCCAGCTCGCCGCCCGACGCCACCCGCGCCAGAGGCGCAAGCAGCTCGCCCGGGTTGGCAGAGAACATCATCTCGGCCGCCTCAGCGCCGTCGGGACCGATGTCGGCTCGCGGCCGCAGCTCAATCTCGAAACGCGCCCCTTCCAGGCGTAGGCCTTGCAGCTCAGTCGCGACCGCCTTTTGCATCCGCCGTGCCCCTTCGCCTCGCGCCTTGGTCAGGCGGGCGGCTGCTGCCTCGAGGCCGGAGCGAGACCTGTCGCGAGCCTGCTCTGCGGCCGCCACTGCGCCTTCGAGGTCTTCGGTGGCGCCGACCTGCCGCTCCAACCGCTCTTGCTCCGCAATTGCGGTTTCGATGCTGCCGCCGTGCTTGCGCTTGATGTTGTCGAGCGTGGCGAGCCGGGTCTCGATCGCTTCCAGCCGGCCGGGGTCCGAGTCCAGGACTTCGGTGTAGCGCCTGACCTCGGCAGCCACATCGGCGACTTCTTCTTCCACCGCCGCAAGGCGGGCTGCCTGCACCGCCAGGCGAGGATCCAGCTCGGCTGCGGAGCGCATCGCCTGTGAGGCTCTCGCAACGCCGTCTTCGTGAATCGCGCTGATCGTCACGTCCCCGAGCTCGGCGAGCTTCGCGGCATGACGAACCGCGGCGCGTTCTGCGGCGAGCTCGTCGTCCTCGCCGGGATGGAGATCGGCACGCCTAAGCTCCTCCAGCTGCCAGCGCAGGTAGTCCTGATCGCGACGACCACGTGAACGCATCGCCTCGAGCTCTGCGAGCGCATTGACGGCCTTTGCCCACTCGGAGTGCGCAGCCGCGACAGCCGTACGCAGGCTGCCCGCGCCCGCGTAGCCGTCGACGAGATCGGTCTGGGTCTCGGTGTCGAGGAGCGCGTGGTGCTCGTGCTGCCCGTGAACCGCAACGAGGTTGCGACCGAGCTCACGCAGCTGAGCGGGGCTCGCGGCGCGGCCGTCAATCTTCGCGGTGCTGCGCTTGCCCAGCTCGCGTTCGAGCACCAGGGCTGAGCCTCCCGACTCGAATACGCTTTCGACAGTCGCCCGCTGCGCCCCGTGCCGGACCTGGTCTGCCCCACCTCGCGTGCCCAGGGTGAGCCCCAGCGCATCCACGATCAGGGACTTGCCGCTACCGGTCTCTCCGGTGAGGAGGTTGAGACCGGGGCCGAACCTGACGCGAGACTCGGCAACCAGGGCCAGGTCTCGGACGCTCAGTTCCTTGAGCACCTATTTCATCGGGACGAGAGGCCGCCCCCATCCGAGCTTCTCGCCTAGCCGCCTGTAGAAGCCCTCGGGCGGGCTGAACCGCACGACCTTCAGACGGCGTGGATATGAACCGCAGCGCAGCGTGTCGCCGGCCTGAATCGCGCGGCTGCGGCGGCCGCCGTCGATGCGCAGGTCTGCAGGCCCGCGCAATACCGACAGGCTGATGTCCTGCCCTGGTGGAAAAACGATCGGACGCACGGTGAGCGCGAACGGGTTGATCGGCACAAGGACCAGGTCGCGAAGAGTCGGCTCGAGGATCGGGCCGCCGCTCGCGAGCGCATAGGCGGTGGACCCCGTTGCGGTCGCCACCATCACGCCGTCGGCGTCAAGGACGCCCACCGCTTGACCTTCCACGTCGATCTCGATCCTCAGCAGTCGGGCGTCTTCCGCGCGATTGATGACAGCCTCGTTTAGCCCGATCGCCCGCGCGATGTTCTTGCCATCTCGGGTCAGGGTGGACTGCAGCACGTTGCGTTCCTCAGTGCGGTAGTTGCCCTTGAAAAAGCGCGCGAGCCCGTCCTCCAACGCGTCCGCGTCTATCTCCGTCAAGAAGCCAAGGCGACCCAGGTTGACACCAAGCAGCGGAATGCCGCGCGGCGCGGCGAGGCGGCCGCCGGCCAGGAACGTCCCATCCCCGCCCAGGGTGACGATGAGGGTCGCCTCCTTGAGTCGACTTGTGATCGTGTTCAGCGGACCGTCCCGATCCGCCTCCCAGCCATCGACCTTGTGAGTCTTAAGGGCCTTGAGCGTGCGCTGAACGACAGACTTCTCCGCGCCGGGTCCGTGAAGGATGCAGACGCTCATCGCGGGATCAGGTGCAAGAAGATTTCCTGGTTGCCCTCTGCGCCCGGCAGCGCTGAGAGAGCCTGCGCGCGGACCGCATAGCCATCGCTTTCGCACCACTCGCGCAAGCGCCGAAGCGCAGACTCGACGGCGCGCTGGTCGCGCACGATGCCGCCCTTCCCCACCTCGCCGCGCTCGACCTGGAACTGCGGCTTGAACAGAGCCACCACGTCCGCATCGGGCGCGGCTCGCCGCGTAGCGGGCAGCACTTTCTCGAGGCCGATGAATGAGACGTCGATGACGATGAGTGACACCGGCTCCGCGAACGTCTCCAGCTCGCGCGCATTGACGCGCTCGATCACGACGACTCGGGGATCCTGGCGCAACCGCCAGTGCAGCAGGCCCCGGCCGACGTCGATGGCGTAGACGCGTGCTGCACCGCGACGCAGCAGGATGTCGGTGAACCCACCTGTGGAGGCGCCAATGTCAGCGCAAACGCGGCCGCGAGGGTCGACGCCGAAGCTGTCTAGCGCAGGACCAAGCTTGAGGGCGCCCCGGCTTGCGTAGTCCGGCGTCGATTCGACCGAGATGGCAGCGTCGTCGGCCACCGATCGGTCTGGCCTGCGGACGGTCTCGCCCGCGACCCGGACCTTGCCGGCGAGGATCAGGGCCTGGGCTCGCTCGCGCGATTCGGCGAGTCCGCTCTTGGTCACGAGAACGTCAAGCCGCACCACTAAAGAATCAATCCGACAGCGACGCCGATCACAGCCCCGACGAGCACCTCGACTGGCGTGTGACCGAGCAGCTCGCGCAGCACCGGCTCCTGGACGCCGCGCATGTGCATGAGGTCCTCGACCAGCCGGTTGAGAACAGCGGCCTGTCGCCCGGCAGCGCGCCGGAGGCCGGCTGCGTCGTACATGACCACGAACGAGAAGATAAGCGCGATCGCGAACTGGGGGGAATTGAGCCCGGAATATTTACCGATCGCGGTCGTCAACCCCATGACGATCGCGCTGTGGCTGCTCGGCATCCCACCGGTCTCGGCCAGCACGCGCAGGTTGAGCCTGCGCTGTTGCAGCGAGGTGAGCGTCACCTTCGCGACCTGGCAGATGGACCAGGCCACCAATGGGGCTAATAGGTACCTCAACGCCGCAATTGTGCGGACAGGGCTTCGGCCCGCGCCTTCAGCGCTTCGAGGCGAGAATCGGCGTCGGCCAGAAGTTGCGCCGCTCGCTCGTGGGCGGCCACCAGCTCTTCGAGCGGCGCCGTGCCATCCGCGAGCCTCTCGATAGTCTTTTCGAGGCTCGCCAGGATCTCGTCAAAGGTCGCTTGCGGATCCGAGCTCAAGTCACCGTTGCGGCGACACGGCCCAGGATGCCGTTCACGAATCGACCGGCCTCGTCTCCCGAGAAGGTTTTCGCCAGCTCGATCGATTCGTTGATCGCCGCCTTCGTCGGCACCCGGCGGTCGATCGTGATCTCGTAGACGGCGATCCGGAGCACGATGCGGTCCACCTTGGCCATCTGCTCCAACTTCCAGTTGTCCGAGGCGTCGCTCAGGATCGCGTCGAGCTTCTCGCGGTTGGCGAGAACCCCGCGCACCAGCTGGCCCGCAAACGCCGTGACGTCGGGAGTCGCCGCCCCCTCGCCGGCGTGATAGTTCAGGACCTCCTCGGGGTCGTCCTCCGAGGCTTCGAGCTGGAACAGGACCTTCAGCGCCAGCTCTCTGGCCTGGTGACGCTTCCCCATCTGACGGGCCGGGCGGCTAGCTCGCGAAGGCGATGCTTGAAACGAAGACGTTGACCTCACCGACCTCGAGCCCGAGCATGCGCTCGGTCGCTTCGACGACGTTGCTCTGCACCGCCCCGGCAACATCCGCGAGCTTCGCCTCGGAGTCGACCGTGATGAAAACCTCGAGGTGTATGGAACGATCGGCTTCGACCTGCACCCGCACGCCGCGATGCGCGGTCTGCCGCCGGACCCAGTCTCCGAAATGGCGAGCGGCGGCCTCGTCCATACCTTCGACGCCCTCTATCTCGCACGCAGCAAGCGCCGCGATGCTGGCTATGACCTCGTTGGCAACCCGGACCGCACCCAATGTGCCGTTGCTACCCATAGCGGCGATGCTACCGCTTGGCGCCGCCTTTTCGCTTGGCTACGCCCTTTCCATATAGGTCTGCGAGCGGGTGTCGACGCGGATCAGGTCACCTGTCTGAATGAAGAGTGGAACCTGGATCACAGCGCCGGTCTCGAGCGTGGCCGGCTTGGTGCCGCCCGAGACCGTATCGCCTCGGAAGCCAGGGTCGGTTTTGACGACGCGCAGCTCAACGTTGATTGGCAGCTCAACACCGATTAGCTTGCCCTCGTACGTCAGTAGGTACGCCGGGCTGCCCTCTTTCAAGAGCGGAAGCACGGACTGAAGCAGATCCTCGTCGACGGGCACCTGGTCGTACGTGCGAGTGTCCATGAAGTGGTGATGGGTGCCGTCCGAATAGAGATACGTCGCCTCGGTCTTGTCGATCCGGACGGTTCGATACTTGTCGCCGCTGCGGAAGCTCTGCTCGAAGATCGAGCCGGTCAGCAAGTTGCGCAGCTTGGCTTTGATGACGGCGCCCGCGCGCGCGAGCTTGATGTGCTCGACGCTGACGACCTCGAGCAGCTGCCCATCCATCTCGAACATCGTCCCGTTGCGAAAGTCGTTGGTCGAAATCACAGCTCTGCCAAATACTCCAACGCCAGCATGTAGCCGGTGAACCCAAGACCGGTGATCACGCCACGTGCCGCCCGCGCGGTCACACTCTTCGAACGAAACTCTTCGCGTGCGTGAATGTTGGAGAGATGGACCTCGACTGTTGGAAGGGCAAGCGCCTGGAGGCAGTCGAACAATGACAGGGAGTAATGCGACAGCGCGCCGGGGTTGATGATGATTCCGGCTGAGCCCGGACCTTCCTTCTGCAGGAAGTCGATGATCTCGCCCTCACCGTTGCCCTGAAAGAAGGCGACCTCTAGTTTCAGCTCGGTTGCTTTGGCGCGGACCGCATCCATCAGGTCGGTGAGCGACCGGGTCCCGTAGATGTGCGGCTCGCGCTTGCCGAGAAGGTTCAGGTTGGGGCCGTTGACGACGAGGATTCGCTTCATGCGAGCGCCTTGCGCACGACCCGCCGGACGATCGCCGACGGCACGACATGGCCAGGCTCGGCGTGGCCTAGCCGGCGCGGCATCACCCACGCCACGCGCCCGCGGCGCGCCTTCTTGTCGTGCGGAATCGCGGCCAGAAGCCGGCCGGCATCGGCCGCCGGCGCCCGGTCGGGCAACCCGTACTCGGTGAGGAGCTCGTCCTGGGCTTCGACGAGACGCGGCCCGCACAGCTCCAGCGATAGCGCGATGTTGGCGGCCACCCGCATTCCGAACGCCACCGCGCGGCCATGTGAGACACGGAACCCCGTGGCCGCCTCGAGGGCATGCCCGGCGGTGTGGCCGTAGTTCAGGATCGCGCGCGGTCCGCTTTCTCTTTCGTCCCGCGCGACGACGAGGGCTTTGGCCGTGACGCAGCGAAAGACCACCCGCTCGAGCACCCGCCGGTCGCCGTCGAGGATGCGCAAGCGATCCTTCTGCAGCAGGTCGAAGATGCCCCGATCCATCGCGACGCCGTACTTTACAACCTCGGCAAAGGCGTCCCGAAAGTTCGCAGCCGGCAGCGTTTCCAGACAGGCCATGTCCGCCACCACCGCCGACGGCGGCCAGAACGTCCCGATCGCGTTCTTGGAGCGTGTTCCATTGACGCCGGTCTTGCCGCCGATGCTCGAATCCACCATCGCAAGCAACGTCGTCGGCACCGCGACCAGGCGGATGCCGCGCAGCCAGACCGACGCGGCGAATCCGGCCAGGTCTCCGACGGTCCCGCCACCGACAGCGATCACAACCCCACCGCGATCGATCTTTTGACGTTCGAAAAACGCCAGCACGTCGTGCAACGCATCAAGCGACTTCGAGCGCTCGCCTGCCTTGACGGAGTAGATCGATGGCTTCACACCCGAGGGTTTCACAGCCTTCGCGACCTTGTGCGCCCACGGCCTCACGTTGGAATCGGTGACGATCACGGCCGACGTCGGGTCCAATCTGCGGATCACGTTGCGCAGCTCGCGGTGGACGTCGGTCCCGATGATCACCGGGTAGCTGCCGCGCGCCGCGTCGACGATCAGGCGGACCACAGACGCAGCACCTCCGTGGCGACTTCATCGAGCGGCCTGTTCGCGTCGACCGTGTGATCGGCCTCCTCGTATCTAGACCGTCGCTGCTCGAGCAAAGCCTCGAGCTGATCTCGCGACCTGCCGGCGACCAGTGGCCGGATCTCGATGCCGGCGACTCGTGGCCAGATGACCTCGAGTGATGCCTGCAGGTAGACCGTCATCGCCTTTTCGTGGATCAGCTGCCAGTTGAGGTCGCTCATCGGCGTGCCACCGCCGAGCGCGACAACCGCTCCTGGCTCGAGCGCCTTGGGTAGCAGCTCCGACTCGATGGTCCTGAACGTGGCCTCGCTACCAGTGGCGAAAATGTCGGAGATCGCCATTCCGGCCCTGTCTTCGATCATGAGGTCGAGGTCGTGGAACACCGACCCGGAACGTTGAGCGACCAGGGCGCCGACGACCGTCTTGCCCGAACCCATGAAACCCATGAGAGCGAGCGTTTTCTGCAGAACAGGGGCTCTCTAGACGCCGCTGGGGTTGGCCGGCGCAGGCGCGCTTGAGGCGCCGCCCCGGCGCCGCTCCGACTGCACGAAGACCTGGTCGCGGAACGTCCCCGGGTTGGGCAGATGGTCGAGAACCTCGGCCCCTTGCGCACCGGCGGCGTCGACCTCGACACGCCCGTAGCCGAGCATTCGCCCGACGACGGTCTGCTTGGTGGTGCAGTCCTGTATCCGGTCGATCGGGATGATCTTCGAGGAGCGTCCGAACACCCCACTCTCGATCTTGATGCGCTGGTCCGTGAGCGTGTATGCCGTCGACTGCCAGCGGATCCACACCACGATGAACCAGAGTCCAGCGACGGCGAGAGCGACGAGCGTGAGGATGGTGCGGAAGTGCGGGATGTTGGTGCCCGACTTCACGGTCAGGTCGACGATGGCGACGATCACCAGCAGCACGACCGGTATCAGCAGCGACTTCACCACCACCACCCAGTGCTGGTGGGCTCTGAGGACCAGGTTCTCGCCAGGCAGGAGCTCGGAGGGCATCGCGGCGCCTACGCTATCGCATTTCGAAGAGGACGATGAGCGTGCCCAAGGCCAGGAACGGACCGTAAGCCAGGCTCCCCTTCATCGATCGCCTCCAGATGATCAGCCCGATCGCGAACAGTCCGGCCGTGAACACACCCAGGAACAACGCATTGATCGTGCCTAGCGGACCCAGAAGGAACCCCATGAACACGGCGAACTTCACGTCCCCGAAGCCAAGCGCCTCAGCCTTGAACAGGAGCGCGCCCAATAGCGAGAGCAGAACGAAAACAGCTCCGGCTGCAAGCCCGGTCGCCAGCCCGTACCACCACTTGTCTGGAAGGTGCGTGACGATGCTCAGAACAAGGGCGACCGCCATCGACGGGAAGATCACCCGGTCGAGGATGAGCCGGTGCTCGAAGTCGAAGAAGATCACCTGCACCAGGACAAGACCGAAGACGCTGTGGTGCAGCAGCAGGACCGACGCGCCGAGCTCGTAGCCGAAAGCAGCGAAAACCACCGCCGCGAGGATCGGCGGTCCCCATACCTGCCACGGCTCGTGGCCTGGTTCGAGCTCCTCCAACTTCGCGAGGCGGACCGAACCCCAACGCACTAACAATCCTCCCGCCGCCCCGACCACGCCCCATACGATCGCGACGAGGACGTGGTTCAGATCGAGGGTCGGATTCATAGCGGGAGAGTTTGGCGCATGGCGTCGAGAGGCGCCGCTCGTCCGGTCCAGATCTCGAACGACCGGGCGCCCTGCGCGAGGAGAATTCCCCAGCCGTCAGCAGTGCGCAACCCGACCGACCGCGCTTTGCGCACCAGGGGAGTGCCGCCACGCACGTAAACGAGGTCGATGACAGCTCCTGTGCGCGGGAGCGCGTTGGGCCGCAGCGGCATCTCGTCTCGCCGGCCCAGCGGCGTGGCGTTCAACAGCAGATCGGCTGAGCGGGCCTGACTCGTCCACGACGTGTCGCTCCAGGCGACGACGCGTCCGGGGACATCGACCTCATCTGGCCGCCGAGCCACGAAGGTGAGGTGCGCTCCGTCGAGCGCCACGGCTGCGGCGCGCGCGGATCCGCCCGCTCCGAGGATCAGGACGCTGGCGCCTCGCGGCTCCAGGCCCACTTCTGCGAGCGCGGCACGGATTCCATCGACGTCGGTGTTCGACCCGACGAGCCGGGTCCCTTCCTTCGCGATCGTGTTCACGGCCCGCGCCCGCAGCGCATCGGCATCGACGCTGTCGAG